>CAZNOK010000140.1:0-13474 GCA_964574605.1 uncultured Verrucomicrobiota bacterium | reverse complement strand
CGTCGGCGACGACGGCATCGTGTTGTTCCAACTGCCGCCGACGCCGTTAAAGAAATTCTTCTGGCTCGCCGGGCCGGAGCAGGCGTCGCTGTTCATCGCCGACCATCCGGACGAGATGGCGAAACTGGCGCGCCTCCACGAACAGAAAACGCTCGCGGCGTTGGAGGAAGTCGTGAACTTGGACGGCGTCTGGGTGTTCGAGTGGCCGGAGAACCTCGACAGTTTGTTTTATTCGCCGGAACATTTCCGGAACTTCTGTTTGCCCGCCATGCGAGAGGCGGCGGCGATGATTCATGCGCGCGGCAAGTATATGTTCGCGCACGCCTGCGGACGGTTGAAGGCGCTCGCGCCGTTGATCCTCGAAGCGGGGCTGGATTGCGTCGAGGGGCAGGCGCATCCGCCCATCGGCGATTGGCGGCTCGACGAGGCACGCGCGCTCAGCGACCGCCTGATCGTCTGCGGCGGCATGACCGCGCGCGAGCAGGAATGGACCGGCCCCGACGCGGCGGAGCGAATCGAGCGGCACGTGAGCGGGTTGTTCGCGTCGCTCGGCGACAGGCGCCGGTTCTTGTTTGCCAGCGGCTGCAATTCGTCGCCGCGGATGCCGATTGACAACTTGATTGCGTTTCGCGACGCTGCGTGGAAACAGATATGAAAACCGGACTCGTCTTTGTTTTCCTTGTCGCATGGTGTGTTGCCCGTGCCGAGACGCCGCTGGAGTTTATTGACACCAGCTTCGAGAACGCCTCGCCCCTTTGGTATGAGCCCGCCACCGACGGAACAACCGTGGTGAACCTGATCTACGACCACGAACGCAATTCGTCCAACCGCGCCGCCGGGCACATTCATTTCCTGCTCCACGCCTCGCCCGGCGCGAAGCTCACGCTCGAATTCAAGAACCTCGACAACGTCTGGAACGGCAGGCCCGGCTCCGTCGCCAAGGAACTCAAAACCGTCGTCATTTCAGAAAATGGAAAAGACTGGAAACCTGTGCCGACGGAAAGTCTCCCCGAAAACCGTGTGCGCCTCACCGTCGAGATGCCCGGTCCGCGGTTATACGTCGCGCGCATCGAGCCGTACCGGATTTCCGATCTCGACCGGTTATTGAAATCCATCCGCAACCACCCGCTCGTTGAAATCACGCCCATCGGCAAGACCGTTGCGGGGCGCGAACTGGAAATCGTTCGCGTCGGCGACCCGCAAGCGCCGCACCGCGTGTTCATCCGCGCCCGCGCTCATCCGTGGGAGACCGGCGGCAACTGGGTCGTGCAAGGACTCATCCATCGCCTGTTGAAGGAGCCGCAACGCTATTGCGTGTATATTCTGCCGATGGCAAACAAGGACGGCGTGGCGCGCGGCATGACCCGGTTCAATCTCATGGGCAAAGACCTCAATCGCAACTGGGACAAACCCGCCGACCTTGAACTTGCGCCGGAGAACGCCGCGTTGGAGAAATGGCTGGACGCGATGATCAAATCCGGTCGGCGCCCGCACTTGGCGTTGGAACTTCACAACGACGGCAGCGGCAAACTGCACGTCAGCCGTCCACCCGTGCCGGAACTGGAACGCTACCTTGAACGCATGGCGGCGTTGGAGGCGCTGCTTCGCAAGCACACGTGGTTTACTGAAGGCAGCACGAAGGCGACCTTCCGCAACCCCGGCTCGCTCGGCGACGGCTGGCTGGAGCGGTTCGGCATTGACGCCGCGATCCACGAGTTCAACTGCGACTGGATCGCCAGCCTGAACGATTACGCTGTCGGCCGTCATTGGGAGAACTACGGCGAGAAACTAGTGACAGTCTTTGACGAGTATTTTAGAGCGATGAAACCGTGAACTTCAAAATTCTGTCAATTCTTCTTGTCGGCATGGCGATCACGTTGCAGGCCCAAGATGATCCGCTGGCGCGTTGGCGCGGCGGCGTGAAGATCAGCGTTGCCGCGCCGCAGGATGGCCGGCATACGATCCACTCCTACTTCAACACCTGCCCGGAAAGTCCCGATGGCAGGTGGGTGCTGTTCTTCGTCTCCAAGACAGCGAACGCGCAGCGCGGCGATGTGGTCATCCGCAACCGCATCACCGGTGAGGAGAAGGTTTTGGCGCGCGACATTGACACCGAGGACGCACACCGCTCTGCCTGCCAACAGTGGGTCAGTGGCGGTCGCCGTGTCGTCTATCACGGCGAACGCAACGGCCAATGGTTCACCGCCGTCGTGGACGTTGACACCGGCAAGGAACGCATCCTCGCCCGTGACCGACTCGCTGGCTGGAGCCAGCCCCACGCCGACGTTGTGCCGCTCTACGGTCTGCACTGGAATCCCGGTGAACATCGCGGTCTCGAACTCGTCAACGTCGAAACCGGCGAGAACACCACCGTCATCACCGCCGATGCGCTCAAACAAACCTACCCGGAATTTCTCGCCAGAAATTTCGGCGACAAACCCATCTCGATCTTTTTTCCGATCCTCGGCCCTGACCTCAAGGCCGTCTTTTTCAAGCTCGCCACTCCTGCCGGCGGCGGCGCGCGCAGCAAGAAAGCCAGCACACGGCTTGGTCTTGTTTGCTACAGTCTCAACGACAAGAGATTTCTCCGCGCCGACAACCGCTGGGGTCATCCCGCGTGGCATCCCGACGCCAGCACCATTGTCGAAGCCGGCAACCTTCTCATTGACAGCAAGACCGGCAAGACGGATCGCATACCCGGCCTGCCCAGCTTTGGTTCCGGCCATCCATCCGCCAGTCCCGACGGCAAACTCATCGTCACCGACACGAAAATGGATCGCCTCGGCGGCAACGCGAAAGAATGGGGCATCGTGGTCGCCGACATCTGCGGAACGAATCACGTCGTCATCCACCACTTCGACAATTCCGGCGGAGCCAAGTCGTGGCGGCCTGCGCATCCGCATCCCATCTTCAGTTCCGATGGGCAGCGCATTTACTTCAACGTCAACAACAGCAACTGGACTCAACTCTACGTTGCCGAAAGGAAACCATGAGCAGACTCTCGCACTCGGAACTTCTCCAGCTCAAACGCTGGAACACGCCGACGATCTACAACGGCTGGGAGCAAATCACCAAACAAAACGCCGCCGCCGACGGCTTCAACCTCGAAGAATGCCGCGACTTCATGCCGCAAATGGGGCCGATGGTTGGCTATGCCGTCACCGTCGTCGTCGAACCGAGCAACGTGTCGCACCGCCGGAACAATCCCGGAGCCTGGAGCGAGTTCCGGCGCTACGTCGCCGGCGAGGCGGGACCGAAGATTGTTGTCGTCCAGGACCTCGACAAGCCGCGCGTCATCGGCGCGTTCTGGGGCGAGGTCAGCTCTAACACCTTCCGCTCACTCGGCTGCGTCGGCACAATCACCGATGGCTCGATCCGCGATGTTGACGAGATGACCAACGCCGGTTTCAAAGCCATCGCCCGCCGGTTCAGCGTCGGCCACGCCTGCGTCCATCCGATCCGCTGGAACTGCGAGGTGGAAGTGTTCGGACGCCGCGTCGCGCCGGGACAATTGATTCACGCCGATAAACACGGGTTCCTCGTCATCCCGCGCGAGGACGAGGCGCGGCTGCTCGAAGCCGCGCGGTTCATGGACGCCAACGAATGCAACACCGTCATCGCCGCCGCGCGTTCCGGTCTCGGGTCCGCGGAGATTATGGCGCGGCTCGACGAAGCTGGCGCCGCGTTCAGCAAAGCAGCCCACGAAAAATTCCACCGGCAAGGTGAGTGGTGAGCCGTTGATTCCGAGGCTTGCCAGCGTGTGTTTCTCTCTTTATGTTTGAGCCATGACACCACGGGCGGCATTCGACGAGCAAATCGCGCGTTACCGGCAAATGACCGGGGAACAACGGTTGGGGCTGGCGCTGGAATTGCACGAGTTGTCCTGCGACATCGCCCGCGCTGGCATCCGCCGCCAACACCCGCAGGCAACCGAGGCCGAGGTGGAACGCCTGCTCCAACAGCGACTTGCGCTGGCCCGCCCATGACCGAGCGCGAACTTCTGGCGGATTGCTTGCGGCGCTTGAACCGCACACAGATCACCTACATGCTGACCGGCTCGATGGTCAGCAACTACTGGGGCATCCCCCGCACCACGCACGATCTCGATTTCGTCGTCCAACTGCCGGTGGAAACGATCCCGCGGCTGCTTCAAGAGTTTCAAGGCGACTTTCACCTCGATGAAGCCGCCGTGCGCGCCGCCTATCAGCCGCCGCATCAGTTCAACGCCATTGACACCCGCTCGGCGCTCAAAGTGGACTTCTGGATGTTGAAACCGGCGCCGTTCGAGCGCGCGATGTTTGCGCGGCGCGTGTCCGCTGAACTGTTCGGCGAACCGGCTTGGATTGCCACCGCCGAGGACGTGATTTTGCACAAACTGTATTGGAACCGCATCACGCCGTCCGAACGCCAACTCGGCGATGCCGCCGGTGTCGTGGCCGTGCAAACGGGCCATCTGGATGAGAACTACCTGCGCCGCTGGGCCGCAGCACTTGATGTGACGGCAACGCTCGACGCACTCCTCACCGGCAAAATCCACCCCAAACAAACCTGACACGCAATGAACATCGTCATCCTCGACAGCTACACGGCCAATCCCGGCGACTTGAGCTGGGACGAATTCAAGCAACTCGGAAATTGCGCGGTTTACGACCGCACGCCGGAGCCGCAAGTCGTCGAGCGGGCGCGCGACGCCGAGGTCGTGCTGACCAACAAATCCATCCTCAGCCGCGCGACCATTGCGGCGCTGCCAAAGCTGCGCTACATCGGCGTTCTGGCGACCGGCTACAATGTCGTGGACACCGACGCCGCGCGCGAACGCGGCATCCCCGTTTGCAACGTGCCGGAGTATGGCACCCCGAACGTTGCGCAGGCCGTGTTTGCGCTGCTGCTCGAACTGACCAACCACACCGGCCACCACGCGCAAACGGTGCGCGACGGGCGTTGGACGACCGCAAAAGATTTTTGTTACTGGGATTTTCCGCTGGTCGAGTTGAAGGGGTTGACGCTCGGCATCTTCGGTTACGGTCGCATCGGCAAGTCCGTCGCGGAAATCGCGCGCGCATTCGGGATGCGGGTGTTGACCTGCGACCTCGGTGGCAATCCGGACGCGCTCCTTCGCGAGAGCGACGTCATCACGCTGCATTGCCCGCTCACGCCGGAGACGAAACACTTCATCAACGCCGCGCGTTTGGCAAAGATGAAACCGACCGCCTTTCTCATCAATACCGCCCGCGGCGGACTGGTCAACGAAGCCGACCTCGCCGACGCGTTGAACAACGGCCGTCTCGCCGGCGCTGGTCTCGACGTGCTCTCGGTCGAGCCGCCGCCGTCCGAGAATCCGCTGTTGCGCGCGAAGAATTGCCTCATCACGCCGCACATCGCATGGGCGACACGCAACGCTCGTGCCCGGCTCCTGCAAATCGCCGCCGCGAATATCCGCGCATGGCGTGACGGCCGCCCGCAGAACGTCGTCAATTCGGTGTCATAAGCCGACGGCCAGCGCGGCGATGGCCAATGCAGATGGCCAACTCGGTCGAGTTCGGGACGGGGATCAAGTCGGTTGCGCCGAGGGGACAAGAAATTCCTCGTGTGTCAACCATTGTCGCCGGCGCACGACTTCGTCCTCAAAATCGCAATGTGTGCCCCGGTCAGCCGAAAGCGATTGTACTCAGCTTCAGAAACAACTGAACCAGTTCACCAAGGCGCGTTGTCATTCGAGCCAGCCGCTCCAGCCGAAGAGAAGGAAGGCACAACAAAGATCGAAAGGATCTGGCATACTGGGTGACCTGCAGCCCGGTCGTCTTCTCTGGTCAAGAGGCTTCTCGAATGCAATCCGACAGCAAATCTGGTAGAGAAAAGACATGAGAATGACATTGCGGCGTTGGGTAACAGTCACAGCACTGATGGCGTTTTGCATTTCGTTATGTGGCCTTGCACAAACAGAGGTCACTGGATTGCTGATCGAAGCGGAGAACTATACGCGCAAGGAACCGGCCAAGGGAGATTTCGCCAAACCGTCAACCGACCCGTCCTGCAGCGGCGGCGCTTGTCTGGCCCGGTTTTTCGAAGAGGGGCGCTGTTTCTACGAGTTCAGCTTGCCGTCCAGCGGACTGTATCGCGGATGGCTGCGTTACGCGCGGAGAACCGGCAGTGGAACGATCACAGTGACGCTGGATGGCAAGAGCTTGAAAGCTTTGCTGCCGGCGACCGGAGCGCTCGAAGGCCCGGGCGCTTGGAAGTGGGCGAAACTTTTTGAGCAAAACCTGACAGCGGGCAAGCACGCGCTGGTATTGCATAGCACTACCATCCGTGCAGATTGCTTGTTCATATCGACCGGGACACAGCCGCCGGACATTGGCGGTTCTGCTTCGAAGCCCGTGGCCTCTCTGCCGGCAGATGTGGCGGCGAAACTTTCAAAACCCATTGAACCGGTGTTCCCTGAGTGGCTCAAAGACTGTCGCCAATATCAAGTCCCACGTTGGTACGATGAGATCCGCGTTTGCGCGCACACTCGGCTCTCCTCGAAAATGCGTAACGTGCCGGTCTTCTTCAACGCCGGCAAAGCCATCGCGTCGCTCGGGTTCAAGGAATTTTCGCGCCATATCAAGTCCGGCGATGAAGCCGCCTGGTGGCCGAGCAAGGTCGGCGCAGTGCAAGACTGGGCAAAGAATCGCAACGCGGCCAAGGAATTGATTGATGAGGCCCACAAGAACGGCCTGCGAATCATCGTTTACAACCGGCACATGGAAGACGCTCACATGGGTAAACAGCATCCGGACTGGGTTTGCGTCGGACCGGACGGCGCGCCGCGACACACCAATCGAGGCAACAATCTCTGTTTCAACTCGCCTTACGTGGATTATCTGATCCAACGCCAACTCGAATTGGTGGACATGGGCACGGACGGATTTTTCTACGACGAAGTTCACATGCCGAAGGCGGGCTGTTGGTGCCGGTATTGCAAGGACAAGTTCAAAACCGAAACCGGACTTGATCACCCGAAAGCCATCAATCCCGCTGACCCCGTGTATCGCAAGTTGATTGAGTTCAACAACGCCACCATCGAACGCGCCTTCCTGCGCATCCGCCGCGCGCTGCACGCGCGCAATCCCCAAGTGGTCATGCTCATCGGCAGCAACACCTATCCGGGATTAAGCGACCCGCACTTGACCCATCGGCTGTTCCGCATCGCCGACGCGATGAAAACCGAGTTCAGCCTCGCGGCGCGACCGGGAACGAACCGCATCTTTTCGCGCGACTCCAGTTTGAAACCGATTCCGCGCGACATCCGCATCGGCATGGGCTACGCCCTGTCGCGCGACGCGACTGATGGCAGGCCGCCGCACGTTTGGAGTCATGGATTGCTCGACAGCGAATCGGCGTGTTTTGCCACGGCGGGCATGATCGCGCACGGATGCGTCGCCAACCTGGACAACAACGAACGGGAGATTCCGAACCCGAGTCTGTTCAAGGACGCCGTGGCGCTCGGCAACCGGATCGCGCCGGCGTTTGCCGGGGCGCGTCCGGTCAATTGGGCCGCAGTGCATGTCTCCGAGCTGGCGCGCAACCGTTGCTTGCCGGATGAATCCGCTGCATGGAAACAAGTCATCTACCCTTCCGTCGGCGCTTACCAAGCCCTCAGCCGCGCTCGATTGCCGGTACGGATTCTCACCGACAGCCAACTCGAAGAAGGCGCGCTGGACGGCTACCGGATTCTCTTTCTGCCGTCGCCGAACGACCTGACCGACGCCATGCGCCAACAAGTCGCCAAGTTCAAAGCCGCCGGCGGACTTGTCATCGAGCAGCAACCGTTGTGGGCATGGCACGACCCCAAAGGGGGGCAGGGAAAAGCGATTGCTGAATTCCTGAAAACCATTGCTCTCGAATCCGCCCGCGCCCCTGTGCAAGCCGTGGGCGGACCGGAAACCATGCACTGCGAAACTTTCGTCACGCCTGACCGCAAGCGATTGACCGTTGCGTTGGTGAACGATTTCTCGTGGGTTCAGACCGGCGCGCAAGGCAACGAAGACCAAGCCGGCGAACCGAGAACGAAAGGCGTGAGCGAGAAGCCGACCGTTTCCAAGCGTCCTGGCCCCTGCAAAGGCGTGACAGTGATTGTGCGCACCGGGATACAGCCAACACGAATCACAAATCTGGTGGACGGACGGACGTTGACAGCCCGCAACGTCGCCGGCGCGCTGGAAATCACCGTCGCTGATTTCCCTCTCACCGCCGTGTTACAGTTGGATTTCTAGCCAAGTTTGTGAAAGGATGTGCATCATGAATCGCCGCCAATTTCTCGCCGTTGCAGCGACATCGGGAATCACGTTCGCGCTTCGCGCCGGCGAACGCAAACTTCGGGTCGCCGTCATCGGTCACACCGGGCGCGGCAATTACGGTCACAGCCTCGACACGATGTGGCTGCATTTGCCGGAAACGGAGATCGTCGCCGTGGCCGACGCTGACGAAAAAGGTCTCGCTGCCGCACAGAAGAAACTCAAGCTCGACAGAGGTTTCCGCGACTACCGCGCGATGCTCGCGGAGGTGAAGCCGGACATCGTAGCCATTGCGCCACGTCACATTGACCAGCACCGCGACATGGCGCTGGCCGCCATCGAGTCCGGCGCGCGCGGCGTTTACATGGAGAAACCGTTCTGCCGGTCGCTGGCGGAAGCCGACGAGATTGTCGCCGCCTGTGAACGTCGCAACGTGAAGTTCGCGTTGGCTCACAACTACCGTCATCATCCGGCCTTACCGGTGGTGGAACGCATGGTCAAGGACGGCGCCATCGGGCAGTTGGTTGAACTGCGCGGACGCGGCAAGGAAGACGAACGCGGCGGCGTGCTCGATCTCTGGGTGCTCGGCTCGCACGTCTTCAATCTCGCGCACCATCTCGCCGGCAATCCGCTCGCCTGCACGGCGAAGCTCTTGCAGGACGGCCGGCCTGTTGTGCGCGCGGACATTCAAGACGGCGGGGAAGGCGTTGGCTCCGTTGCCGGTAACGAGTTGCACGCGCGCTTCGAGATGGAGCGCGGTGTTCCGGTTTTGTTCCGGTCGGTCCGACGCGCAGGGAGCAAGGCGGCCGGGTTCGGCCTGCAACTGGTCGGCACGAAAGGAACCGTTGACCTGCGCGTGGGCATGGATCCGTTCGCGCGGCTGGCTGATAAACCGATTGGTCCCTCTGGCCCCGATGTTCTAAAACAAGTCAACAGCCAGGAACCCGCTGGGCGCGACTTGCTCGCGGCGATCCGCGACGACCGGGCGCCGTTGTGCGACGCAAGAGCCGGGCGCGTGACCATTGAGATGATCTGCGCCGTGCTCGAATCGCACCGGCTCGGCGGCCAGCGCGTCACGTTCCCGCTGCAAACCCGGCAAAACCCGCTCACGCTTCTTGGATCATAGTCATAACATGAAACTCATTACCCGCTTCCTCATCCTGTGCCTGGCTGCGTTCTCCATCGTTCGCGCCGAAGTCGTGCGCGTGGAGATTATCAAGCGTTCCGACGCAGCCGCCACGGGCTACGAAGAGATTCTCGGACGGTTGTATTTCGAGATTGATCCGGCACATCCCCGCAACCGCATCATTGCCGACGTCGAACTGGCGCCGATCAACGCAGCAGGGCGAGTGGAGTTTTCCTCTGATCTGCGGATTCTCAAACCAAAGGAGGCCAGCCGCAGCAACGGGGCGGCTTGGGTGGAGATTCCCAACCGGGGCGGCAAGAGCAGCCTGAGTTCTTTTATCACCCAGCACGGCTTCACAATGATGCAGGTCGGCTGGCAGTTCGACGCGCCGGCCCAAGGTGATAAGATGCGTATCACAGTGCCGGCCGCACGCCAGAAGGATGGCACGCCGCTTCGCGGCGTGGCACGCACCACGTTCACGCCCGACAAACGCGCCGAGCAGTACACCTTGGGACATCTGGCGGACTATCCCCCGGTGGACATTGACGGACCGGACAGCCGTCTGTTCGCGCGGACAGTATCGGCGTTTCTAGACGGCAAGGAACTGCCGCGCAGCAAATGGCGGCTGGAGGGTCAGTGTGTGACGTTGAAGGGCGGCTTCGAACCGGGCAAGACCTATAAGATTGCTTATCTGGCGGAGAATCCACCGGTGGCGGGTTTGGGCCTTGCGGCGATTCGCGATGCGGTGGCGTGGTTGAAGCGCGACAAGAGTTCATTGGCCCCGGTGCGGCATGCGTACGCGATCGGAGGCTCGCAATGCGGCCGGCTGTTGCGTGAATTTGTCTATCTGGGCTTCAACACCGATGAGCGCGACCGTCAGGCGTTTGATGGTGTGATGGCGCACATCGCCGGCGCGGGCCGCCTCGACATCAACCGTCGTTGGTCGGCGCCGCGCAAGACTGCCGTTTACGAAACCACATCGTATCCGTTCGCCGACACCGCGCAAACGGACCCGGTCACCGGCATCAAGGAAGGTGTGCAGGAAAACCCGCGCGTGACGCACCGGCCAAAGATTTTCTACACGAACACCGCGTCGGAATACTGGAGTGGGGGACGCGTGGCGGCCTTGGTGCACACCAGTCCCGACGGCAAACGGGACATCCCGCTGCCGGATAATGTCCGTTGTTATTTCTTTGCCGGCACCCAGCACGGGCCGGCGGCTTTCCCGCCCAAGGCCATGGCGGAAGACGGCCAACTCGCCAATCCTGTCAGTGCCAACCCCGTCGTTCTTGCGCTGCGTCTCGCGATGCATCGCTGGGTTGCCGAAGGCACGTTGCCGCCAGCGAGTGCGTATCCCAAACTGAGTGACGGCACCTTGGTGCCGGTCTCGAAGGTTCGCTTCCCATCTTTGGCGGGCATCGTGTCACCCCGGAATGCAAAGGCTGGCGTGCGTTTGCGAAATCCACTCTGGCCGAATGGCGCCGGCGTGGGCGCGAAACTGCCACTGCCAGTGCCGCAAGTGGACGCCGATGGCAATGAACTCGCAGGCATTCGGATGCCGGACGTCAGCGTTCCACTGGGCACCTGCACCGGCTGGATGTTCCGCCCTGCCTCGATGGGCGCCCCCAAAGAACTCGTGCCGTTCCGGGGTTTCTGGCTCCCCTTCGCCATCACGCGCAAGCAGCGGGAACAACTCCGCGATCCACGTCCGTCAATCGAAGAGCGTTATGCCTCGAAGGAAGTTTACTTGGCGCGCGTAAACGCGGCTCTGGAAAAACTCATCAAACAGGGCTACCTCCAAGCCGAAGACCTCGAACCACTGCTGAAGCAGTACGGAGAGCGTTGGGATTGGGTTACCAGCAGAAAGCCGTCATGATGTCCTTCCAGCAATAATGCGAATTCGTTGGTGTGGTAAAAGGGGCGCTCTACGAACGCCACTGGGCGCGTGACGTTTCCATTGCAAATCCGTCAGAATCCGCTCACACTGTTGCCATGGCACTTAGAGCTTCCAACAAAACCGAATGTGGGAGCGGCCTTCTGGCCGCGACATGCCAATACGATCGCGCCCGGAAGGGCGCTCCCACAACTGCAAACCCAGTTTTGTCAGCGGCTCTTGTTTTGGCTGCATTTCTTGTGGCAGCGGCGTTTGCCGGGGAAGATCGCACGACGATCATCTTCGACGGCAAAACGCCAAACAAACTCGCCTGCGATACCACGCTGCGCGAATTGCCGGATGGTTCCTGGGTGATGGTAATGCTCGGCGGCGGCGACCGCGAGCCGTTGCCCCAGAATCAGGTTTTCCTGACGCGGAGCTTTGACGCGGGCAAGACGTGGACGGCCATGACGCCGTTGGACCTGCACATTCCAAGGGAGGGAAACACCGCCGCGCTCGTGCCCAGCGAACTGATGGTGCGCGCCGCACGATGCACGTTGTTCTTTGCGTCGCACGATGGGAAATTCGGCGGTTGGAAGGAATGGTTTGCGCACAGCGACGACGGCTGTCGAACATGGAGCCAGCCTCACCCCGCGCCGGGCCGGTTGCATGATCGCACGTTTGTTCGCAACCATATCGTCACGCGGGACGGACGCATCCTGCTCCCGTTCCAGCATTATCTCGATGCGCCCCGCCACAACCCGTGCAACGGCGTCATCATCAGCGCCGACGGCGGCAAGACGTGGACCGAGCACGGCAACATCCGCCTGACCGACAACTACCGGTACTTCGGCTGGGCGGAGAACAACATCGTCGAACTGTCCGATGGCCGGATTGCGATGATCATCCGCGCTGACCGTCTCGGCGGCGTGCTTTATTACGCCGAATCGAAGGACGGCGGCCGGACATGGCCGGAGTTTGCGCGCAAGACGGACATCCCGAATCCCGGCTCGAAGGCCACGTTGTATTCGCTTGGCGGCGACACCGTCGCGCTGTTGCACAACCCGAACCCAAACCACCGCAGCCCGCTTGCGCTCTGGATCAGTTACGACGGCCTGAAGACGTGGCCCTATCAACGCGTCCTCGTTCCCGAATCCTGCGACGGCCCGAAAGGACGGTTGAATTATCCCGACGGTTTCGTCAGCAAGGACAAGCAGTACCTCCACTTCGCCTTCGATGACAACCGCCACCGCGCCGTCTATTACGGCGCAAAACTGCCGCCGTTGAAGTAGCCATGCGTGCAGATGAATTCTTCGCACAGGTCGGGCCGCAGCCGGCGTTGAGCCGGTTGTCGCCGGCGCTGGCGGCGTTTTTGCGGCGCTATCTCGCGCACGAAAAGGCCCTGCCGTTCGGCGACCGGTTCGTCGTGAACACACATTTCCCGCCGTATCCGGGGCGGGCGTTCGACCGGTTGCTCGACGCGCTCGGCAGTTTCGGCGCGTCGCCGCGGCTCTACTCGGTGACGTGGGCGGTTACCAACCGCTGCGAGTTCCGTTGCTGGCACTGCTACAACGCGGGCCGCCGGCAGGCCGACCTGCCGCTGGCGCAGATGCGGGAACTGGCCCGCGAACTCCAGCAGCACGGCGCTGTCATGGTCACGCTGACCGGCGGCGAGCCGCTCTTGCGCGATGACTTGGAGGAGATTGCCGCGGCGTTCGACGACGGTGCCTGCCTCGTCGTCGGCACCACCGGCGACGGCCTGACGCCGAAACGCGCCCGCGCGCTCCGGTCCGCCGGCGTGTTCGCCACCGGCATCAGCCTTGATTCCGCCGACGAAGCCGAACACGACCGGCTCCGCGGCCGGCCCGGCGCGTTTCGCGTGGCGCTCGACGCGTTGCGGGTGAGCGGCGAAGCCGGGCTGTATCCGTACGTCGTCACGGTGGCGACACGCGAACTGCTCGAACGGACGCGGTTCTTCGAGTTTCTGGGTTTTGCCCAACGCGCTGGGGCACGCGAGGTTCATCTGCTCGAACCGGCGGCGGTCGGCCGGCTCGCGGCGCACCCGGAACAGTGCCTCAACGACGCCGAACGCGACCAGATCGTTGCCTACCAGCACGAGGTGGCGAAGCGCGAAGATCTGCCGGCGCTTTCGAGTTTCGCGTATCTAGAGTCGGCGGCGGGGTGAGGTTGCGGCGCGGG
>CAZNOK010000139.1:0-13502 GCA_964574605.1 uncultured Verrucomicrobiota bacterium | reverse complement strand
ATCCCGGACGGTTCGTGCCGACATACATGATTTTTTGCGAGAGCCGCGCCAAACCCCAAGACCGTTTCAACGATTCACATTTCGATCCGCAGGGCGGCCGCAATTTTGACCGGCGCGACGTGTACATCATCACCCAGAACGCGCTGGCCGACTCGACCTACATGAGTTACATCCGCGACCACTACGACTACTCGCGCCCCGATTGGAACAATCCCGCCACTCTCACCAACCGGCCCGCATGGCAGAACCGCCAACTCGGCTGGGCTTGGCACACGCTCGACCGCGAAACGATGTACCCGCGCGAACCGATCTGGATCCCCGGCGAAATGGATGTCCAGCGCGCCTTCCAGGAGTACGTCAACGGCCTGCGCAACCGCGCGCCGTCCCCCGAAGAACAGGTCGAGGTCGTTGATGGCCGCGTCAGCGTCAAGGGCGTCGCCGGCGTCATGAACATCAACGGCATCCTGACGAAATGGATTTTCGAGAACAACAAAGCCAAGCATTCCTTCTACGTCGAGGAAAGCTACGTCATCCCGTGGATGTACCCGCACCTCGAACCCGCCGGCATCATCATGAAGATCAACAAGAACCCGTTGCCGCCGCCTCAGGACAACCCCGGCCTCTGGTCCATGATCATCAAACGCGACCGCGCCTACTGGGACAAGCTCGAAGCCGAATTCAAAGCGCGTCCCGTGTTCCAGCGCGACACCGACGCGCAGAAGACGTTCTCCAAACTCCGCTCCGCCATCGGCGGCGTCTATGCGTTCCGCCGGCTCGTTCAGGAAGCCGAGTACGCCTACAAACAAGCCCAGCGCCTTTGCGCGGAAAGCCCCGAAGCCAGTTTCCGTTGCGCCCAGCTCTACATGGAACTCGGTCAGGTGGACAAAGCCATCGACACGCTCAAGGCCCTCGAAGAGCTTGATCCGCTCAACGTCAAGATCAAGGAAGCCCGACGCCAACTCGAAGGCGCTAAGAAAGCCCGCGAAGACATCGTCGCCCTTGAAGCCGCCCGACGGACTGATCCACGCAACGTGCAGTTGTTCATGCAACTCGCCCAGGCGTACGTCCGCGCCGGCCAGCTCGACCGGATCGTTGCGCTTTGCGACACCACGCTCGCGCAGCCCGACCTCACCAGCAACGAACTGATCGTCATCGCGCAGACCTACCTCCAAATTGGCCAAGTGGACAAAGCCCTCGGCACCCTCCAGCGGATCCTCACCCTCAATCCGCGCGACAGCCAAGCACTCTACGCCATCGCCATCATCCGCGCCAACCAGAACGCCCTCAACGAAGCGCTCGACGCATTAGAAAAAGCCATCAAGATCACCCCGGCTCTCCGCGACCAAGCCCGCAACGACCAACGCCTCGCGCCGTTGCGTTTCAATCCCCGTTTCCAGCAGCTCATCGGCGGCGGCCAAACGATGCGAATGTTCTAAGATGCCAACACAGCATTCGGCGCGGATCACAAAGCTCATCGCGATACTCCGCACGACCTATCCCGATGCCAGACTCGCGCTGAACTTTTCCAGCCCGCTCGAACTGCTTGTCGCCCTCATCCTCGCCGCCCAAGCCCGCGATGACCTCGTCAACACCGTCACCGCCAACCTCTTCCAGAAGCACCGCAGCGCTGCCGATTGGGCGAAGCTTGACGAAAACGATGTCCGTCGCATCAACTTCTACCGCAACAAGACCCAGGCGATCCGCGCCGCCGCCGCGATGCTCGCCGAGAAATGTTCCGGTAATGTTCCGGATAACCTCGATGATCTCCTCTCGTTGCCCGGCGTGGGTCGCAAGACCGCCAACATCATCCTCGGCAACGCTTTTGGCCAGTCCGCCATCGGCGTGGACACGCACGTCCTGCGTCTCTCCCAACGGCTCGGCCTCACGAAGAACACGAACCCGGACAAAGTCGAAGCCGACCTCGTTCCGCTGGTGCCGGCGGAAGACGCCGTCAACTTCTGTCACCTTCTCCAGTTTCACGGACGCCGCACCTGCACCGCGAAGAACCCTGACTGCTCACATTGTCCGATTAACAAGCTCTGCCCGTGGCCTGAAAAAACCTTGAACCTCTGAACCTCCTCGCATGAGAATCATTGATCCACACACGCACATGGTCACGCGCGTCACTGACGACTACGAACGCATGGCCGAAGCCGGAATCGAGTGTGTTGTCGAGCCGTCGTTCTGGCTCGGCTCGCCGCGCACCAGTGCCGGAACATTTGCGGACTACTTCGAGCACATCATCGGCTTCGAGACCCAGCGCGCACGGCAATTTGGCATCGAGCATTTCTGCACCATCTCGCTCAACCCGCGTGAAGCCAACAACGAACCTCTCGCCGCCACGGTGTTGCCGCTCGTCGAGAAATTCTGCCAGCGCGAAACCGTCGTCGGCATCGGCGAAATCGGTCTCGACCGCCAGACCGACGCCGAAGAGCGCGCCTTCCGCCGCCAGCTCCGGCTCGCCACGAAACACAACCTACCCGTCCTCATCCATCTTCCGCACCAGTTCAAGAGACTCGGCGCCGAGCGCACGTTGAAGATTGTCACGGACGAAAGCATGAACCCCACACGGACACTCCTCGATCACAACACCGAGGAGACGATGCCGTTGTATGAAGGCACGCAGTGGTGGCGCGGCCTGACGATTTACGCCGTCACCAAGCTGACCGTCGAGCGCGCCGCCAACATCGTCGAGCAATACGGCGTCGAGCGGCTGATGGTGAACTCGTCCGCCGACTGGGGCGTATCCGACCCGCTTAGCGTTCCGAAGCTGGCAGTCGAGTTGAAGCGGCGCGGCTACCCACGCGAGCGGATCGAACAACTCGTTTTCCGCAATCCCATCGAGTTCTACCGCCAGAGCAACCGGTGGACGTTTAGCGTTTGATCTCGCCCAGTCCCAACAGGCACTCACAAACGGTCCGGATCTGATTCGTCTCCAATTCCGGGTGAATCGGCAGCGAAAGGATGTCCCTGACCGATTGCTCTGTCACAGGCAACGAACCGGTTCCCTGCCCGAAATGCCGGTAGGCATTTTGGAGATGGACGGGGACGGGATAGTGGATGGCAGTGGCGATGCCGTGCGCGGCGAGCCGGGCGCGGAACCGGTCGCGGTGGGGGTGGCGGATGACGTATTGGTGATACACACAGGTACGGTGCGGAAACGACGACGGCGGCACAATGCTGGTGCCACGCAACACCGCCGTGTAGGCGTTGGCAATGTTGCGGCGGCGACCGTTGTCAGTGAGCACGTGACGGAGACGGACACGCAGGATGGCGGCCTGAAGCTCATCCAGCCGGCTGTTCCAGCCGTGTGCGACGCTGTTGAAGCGTTCCTGCCAGCCATACTCGCGCAGCGAACGAAGTCGCTCGGCCAGCGAGCCGTCCGCCGTCACGACGGCCCCAGCGTCGCCGAGCGCGCCAAGGTTCTTCGTCGGGTAAAAACTGAACGCGCCGAGCGTTCCCCAAGCGCCGACTGCCCGTCCGTCACAACGCGCGCCGTGAGCCTGGGCGCAGTCCTCGACAACCGGAACATTACCGGAACAGATTTCCGTCAACCGCGCGGCCTGACCGTAGAGGTGGACAGGAATAACGGCTTTCGTTCGCGGCGTGATGGCTTTGGCGACTTGTTCTGGGTCCATAGTAAGGTCGTCGGGACAGACGTCCACGAACACCGGGTGCGCACCGGTTTCGACGATGGCCGCAACAGTCGCGGTGGCGGTAAGCGAGACGGTGATGACTTCGTCGCCAGAGCCGATGCCGAGCGCCTTGAGGGCGAGCCAGAGCGCCTCGGTGCCGTTGGCGACGGCGACGGCGTGGGAGACGCCGACGAAATTGGCAAACTCGTGTTCGAACGCCTCGACTTCGGGGCCGAGGATGAAACGGCCGGAGTCGAGGACGCGGGCGATGGCCGCGTCAATCTCCGCGCGGTGAGCGCGGACGAAGGCGCCGGGATTGGCGGCGGGAATGTTCACCAGTAGTAGGCATGGTCGGCGCGGTAATACTCAAGGGTGCGGGCCAGTCCGTCGCGCAACTTGACCGTCGGTCGCCAGCCGAGGCAACGTTGGATGCGGGAGAAATTGGCGTAGTAGTCGCCGACATCAATGATCTTGCGGTCGGGCGGGAACGGCACCAGACGGTACGAGCCACTGCCGTTCAGTTCGATGAGCAGCCGAGCGAGGGTGATGAGGGAGATGACTTCGTCGCCGCCGAGGTTGTAAATTTGTCCGTTGGTGTTCGGCGAGAGGGCGGCCAGCAGGATGGCGTTGATAACGTCGTCAACGTAATTGAGATCGCGGGCCTGTGTGCCGTCGCCATAGACTTCGATTTCGTTTCCCTCGATGAGTTGGCGCAGCCAGAGGCCGACGAATGTCTGGCGGGCATCGCGCACGCGCATGCGCGGGCCGTAGGTGTTGGTGAGGCGCAGCGAGGTGGTCTGCAGGCCGTAGTTGCGATGGTAGAGAACGCTGTACCAGCAACCGGCGAGCTTGTGGACGCCGTTGATGTCCACGGGCGAGAGCGGATGATCTTCGTCCACGGGGAGGCGGACGGGTCGGCCATAAACCTGGCGCGTGCTGGTATAGACGATGCGGACTCTGGGGTTGTGTTTGCGGCATGCTTCGAGCAGGTAGAGTTGGCTGCGGCAGTTGATGTCGAGGTCGGTGAACGGGTCCTGCATCGAGTCGAGGTGGCTGGTCTGGCCGGCGAGGTTGAAGATGAACTGCTGGTCGCGGACAAGGTGGTTGATGCCATGCTCGTCGCGCATGTCGCCGATGTTGATGCGCACCCGGTCTTCGTAGCCGTCGAGGTTGAAGAGGTTGCCGCCGTACTCGGGGATCAACGAGTCCAACACGGTTACGCGCGCGCCGAGGTCGGCGAGGCGGCGGGCGAGGTTGCTGCCGATGAAACCGAGGCCGCCGGTGATGAGGGCGCGGGCGCCGTCAAACTCTCTGAACGGCTCAGGCATGGACGTTCCCCCGCACGGTCGCACAGACGGTGGACGATTCGGGTTGCAGATGCGCGCGGCGGATGACCAGTTGGTACCAGAGCCGCACCAAGTGAACGGCGACACGGCAAAGACGGCGGAATTGGAAGAACTGGCTCTTGCCGTACACGCGATGAAAGTGGCACACCGGCACCTCGGCAAAACGGAAGCCGGCATCCTGGAATTTCTTCACCATCTCGACGCAGATGACGCCAGTGTTCGATTCCAGCGGAACCCGCTCCAGCACGCGACGGCGGATGAGACGGAAATCGCAGTCCACGTCGCGCAACCGAAAACCGAACGCGAGGCGCGTGACATGATGATACACCAACCCGAAGACAATCCGGTGCAGCGGATCGCAGCGGAAAATTTTGTAGCCGTTTACGATGTCCACGTCGTCGCGCACGGCGCGCACCAGTCGGAGCAATTCGCGCGGGTCGTACTGGCCGTCGCCGTCGGTGTAGAACACCCATTCCTTGCGGGCGTTCGCGAAACCGGTCCGCAACGCGGCGCCATAGCCGCGGTTGCGGTCGTGGTGAATAACGCGCACCCGCGGATTGCGCCGGGCCAGTTCGTTGAGGACGCGGGCGGTGTGGTCGGTGCTGCCGTCGTTGACGACGACCACTTCGTAATCGGGCGTGATCTGCTGGAGCGTCTGCAACGCGGTGATGACGAGGTCGCCGATGGTGCCGGCGTCGTTGTAGGCTGGGAAGAAGGCGCTGATGGATTGCGGCGTCATGGGACATCCTTTTGTGCGAGGGCCATGACGCTAAGGCCAAACGGCAGCGACCGCCGGCGCAACCAGACGCCCTCGGCGCGCAGACACAATTCCAGCAGCCGGTTCAACCACGCGGGCAGCGGACGAACATCGCTGGCAGGCCGCGTGGCGCATTTGCGCTGCAGCAGACGCCAGACGGCCGCCAACGGGAACAGCAGGGTGTTCGCGTAGGTCACACGGACCGGGTGCAACCCGGCCGCCCGCAGTTTCGTGGACACTTCCTTGCAGGTATAGCGGCGCCGGGTGTGGACGGTAAAGTCGTGCGCGCCCCGCAGCCAATCATAAGCTGGCAGGCGCAGCAACAGCCAGCCGCCGGGCCGCAACACGCGCGCCAACTCGCGCAGGGCATCCCAGTCGCTGGCGACGCGATCGTGATACAGCACGTCAAAGGCAGTCACGATGTTGAAGCGAGCGGCGGCGAACGGCAACGCCTGCACGTCCGCCTGCACGAGCCACGGGCAACCGTGCCAAGTCGCCAACTGCAACGCCACCGGATGCACATCCACCCCACACGGCCGGCCGAATTGCGTCAGCCACCCCAAACTCCCGCCAGTCCCGCAGCCAGCATCCAAGACGAATCCCCTCGTACGATCGGGCAACCGCCTTAGCCAGTCGGCGGCGATGGCGGCCATGCCCGTATACCACCAGTGTGTCTGTTCGGCACGGGCCATGTTCTGGAATTCGGACAGGTTCAAGTGCTCACCGAAGGTTCAATGTCAAAACAGGGGTAGGCGGACGGATCAAAAGTTCCGTCCGTTTCAGCATCTGTTGGATTGTCGAGTTTGAAGGGGAAAGCGAGGCTGCAATCCTGTAGTGTTTCAGTGCCGTGTCGTATTGTCGGAGGTCGGAGTGAATCCCAGCCAACCAGACGTGTGCCAACACATGTCTCGGGCAAATCGTAATAGCTTGGGTGAGCGACTGGATGCTGTTGGAGGTTTGTCCCAGACCGTAACAGGAGACGCCCATGTTGAAATGCAGCGGCGCGCAGTTCGGTTCATAACGAAGGCCGAGTTGTGACACAACGAACGCCTCCTGATATTGGCGCACACTGTTAAGCGCGACACCGAGGTTCTGGTAACCAACGAGGTACCGCGGGTCAAGCTGGATGACTTTCCGGAAGCAGGAAATCGCCTCCTGCGGCTTGCCATGTTCGTGGTATGCGACGCCAAGATTACTCCATGCACGGCCTTTGTGGGGGCTCTTGGTTATCGTATCGTTCCAGATCGTGAGTTCAGAACGCCACACGTTGTTCCGTGCAACCGTGGCCGCACTCAAGGCCAGAACCCACACCACAGTGGCAGCAGGGACGATGAACCGTACGACACGCACGTGTGCGAGGCGGCTTCGCAGCAGGTCCACGCAGCAAACCAACGCGCAGACAGCACCGATGGAGGCAAGGTAACAACGATGTTCGCATATGAGGTCCGGCAGAGGAAGCACACTGGAGGAAATTGCCAGAGTTGTGAAATACCAGATTACTGAAACAAAGATCAGCGCGCACCGCACATCCGTCCGCCGGATACGCCACCACAGCCAGGAACCGGCAACGAGCACAATGATCAGTGCAGCGGAGATCAGGACGCGGCCTTCCAGCAAGGAAGTTGACAACGGATATTCCCAATCGAGATTGAGCCCGGCGGGGAACATGATCAGCCGCAGATACAACAGCACCACGCTGAGCTGGGTCAGAGCGTAGTGGTACGACGAATAGGCATGAGGGTTTACGATGTTGACCGCTCCCGCGAGAGTCAGGTTGCCACCGTGTTGGGCGTGGGAAGTCAGAACAATGAGAAGAGGAATAATCGGCAGACAGAGCAGATGCGGCCACGCGCGTTTGAGGGCGACTTTCAGGGGCGCGCCCATCACCAGCCAGTCCAGCGCGATCAGCAGGAAAGGCGCGGTGAACACTTCCTCTTTCGAGAGCATTCCCAAGACAAGCGCCACGACGGAGCCGGCCCGCCACAACCATGCGGTTTTCCAATTGGACGCCGCACCGGCCAGCAGGTGCGTCAGAATCGTCAAGAGATAGAAGAAGACTCCCAGCGAGGTGAACCGCTGCACGATGTAGGTCACCGATTCGGTCTGGAGAGGATGCACCAGAAACAGAAGAGCGGAACCGAACGCGATGAAGCCTACCGAAACATGGGAGAGATCGCCACGTTTTTGCGATGTGCCAAGAAGGCGCCAGAGAACCTGAAACAACAGGATGGCGTTCAGACAGTGGAGTGCGATGTTCACCGCCCGATATCCACGGGGACGCAGGCCATCCACGGCGTAGTTGAGGTGGAACGTAAGATAGGCGACCGGGCGCAGAATGAAATTGGTGGACAGGTCAGGATCCAGCCCCATGTTCTTCGGCGCGGCCACAAACGTGGAGAAATCCCGCATGAACGAAAAACTGCCGGCGTCTTTTACAAGCGGATTATTGACCAGATAAATGTGATCGTCGAAGACGAAGGGAAACGACAACGTGTACGCATAAAGAACCACCCCCACTGCCAGCAGAATGCCACACGCAATCCACCGGAACAGGGAAACGTTTCCTCGCGTGACACGGCTCTCATGACACCGCCACATAAGCACATCACGTTACGGATGAAGGGCAAAGCCTGAAAGTCGGTAGAATTACCGACAGCGGTGTGTCAGATGTCTCGAAGCGCACGTCTTTCACGCCTGTGAAGAAAACTGTAGAATACAACGAGGGCGAGCGCAGCCGCGACACTGACAGCTACCCCAATTCGAAAGCTCATGGGACGAAAGCGAAGAGTGACTTCACCGGTGCCAGCGGTTGGAATCACAACGCCGGTGAAGGCGATGAAGGCACGGAGGATTTGATGTGATTTCCCGACCCTGTCGACCGCCTCCCACCCAGGGTAGAAGGATTGCGAGACGAAGATAACGCCGGGACGGCTGACGGTGTAGTGGATTCTGATGCATTCCGGGGAGATGCGGGTCAGCGCGACGCGGGCTGGTTCATGAAGCGGATTGAAAACGTGGCGTTGCACGGCGTTTCCATAGTCAGACGCAAGAACCGCAAGCGTATGATGGTAATTGAGGACGCCGGCATTGAGATCGTGGAGAATAGCTTCGTCGGACGGGTAGGCTTTGATATCGTCGTAAAACAGGGCGCGCGGAAGCCAAGTGTAGCGGGGTTTCAACTCTGCCTGATGGGTGGTGGTATTGAGGTCGGCAATCAGGCGGACGTTTTGGAGGTCAAGCTGTGTTTCCATGTTCTGGATGCGCTGGAACATCTGGATATGTCGGAGAATAAAAGTGGTGTAGCCACCCGGTATTTCCAGATCCTCGTGTATAAAAGCCGCGTTTTGATCCCAAAGGAATTCGGCCCGCTCCCTGCCATCTACCATCTGGGCGAAGCGCACCGGTCCGCTTCCCTTGGTCATTTGGTCGATGGTTTGTTTGACATACCGGAGTGCATCGAAGTTTAGGTTGAAGTAGCCAATCGGATTGCTCCAACCCTCGTGAAAATGCGCATAGGCATGGTGTAAATCGGTGAAAACCAGCGCCGCCAAGCCTGTGCTGCACATGAAACGCTGCCATTGCTTTCGCCATCGCTGCAATCCCCAGAGGCAGACAGCGATTCCTGCAAACAACGCCATGCACAGAAGCGTTTCTTTGACGGCAAAGCGGGCACAAACCAGATTCTGAAGTTGAGGGAACAATCGCTGGCCCCACGCAAAAAAACAACATATCCCCACCACATATAACCCCAAAACCACCAATAATGGTTTCCTCCGTTGCGCCGCGGATTGGGATGTCCACGAGGCCACAAACATCGCGACCATGACCGCCGCGCAGAAATCCACTACACAGGACATCCGCGCCGGTCCACGAAACAAGGAGACACCCGGCACGATGTGGTACAACACGGAAAACAATCCACCATACCGTCCCAGCATGAACCAGAGCGCCACCAACCAGCCCATCACAAAGAACATCGCCACGTTGCGCCGCATTTGTTTCCAGTTCAGCGCCAACCCCGCCAGCGCCACAACCGCCAGTTGTCCCGCATAGGCCGAAAACTCGATGTATTGCCACGGGGCAAAGCCGTAGAAAGCCGCGTCGCGAACAGACATGTCATACGCCCAGAACGGCACAGCATTAATCAACACGTGCATACTATAGGCGTAATTGATCACGCCGAAGAAATTCGGAACCAAGAAATGAATCAGTAAATGCCACGGCAGAGAATGATCCGTAATGCGGCTGTAATCCCATTTCTCGCGCTGGCTCATCGCCCAGTGTTCCATGGACGGCAGGAACTGGAATGCCGTCAATATCAACACCGACGCAAACACACCGGCCATTCGCAATGACTCGATTGCCAGTTGTCGCACGATGGCTCGCCATGCCCTGGGCGTTTCCCGCGCCGCGGCCTGATAGGCGCAATAAAACCAGTACGCGACCACAAACAAGCTGTTGTAGAGCATCACTTGTGGAAACCCGGCAAGGCATGCCAGCACCAACACCGCTGTCAACAAACCGTAGTTCCGCGCCTGTCTCCCCGCAACGCATTTCTCAACCAGCAACAGTTGAAGAGGCAGCCATGCGTATACCTGCAGCATCGGGACATGGATCACGCGCAACGACATGAAACCTGAAAAACAAAACGTGATGGCCCCCAGCAGACTCGCCAGTGGACGGAGTTGATGGCGTACCAGAAACCAATACATGAACACTCCGCCCATCAGGATATGCAGCACGATGTACCACTGGTACGCCAAGAACGACAGTTCCCCGCCGTGCGCGAACGGTATCAGAACCCAAAGCAACGGATAATAGAACGATGCCTGCACATCGGTGTACAACGGCATCCCGTTCTGGATGGTCGGCATCCAAAACGGGAACCGCCCGTCAGCCATTGCCGAACAGAAGTGGTTGGCGACCGGATAATACCACCGTAGCGCATCCTCCCAGATGAATCCTGTGCCGGCGAGGTAATCCCAATAGAAGCATCCAATAAATCCCGCCAGCGCCGTCAGTGCGACGGCGTGTCCGTATATTGCTGCCTTCGGCCGGCTCGAAGGAGGCTCCCGAACCAACGATGGCACGGCTTTGGGCAGACTTTGTTCCGCGAGAATCTCCATTTCGTATGGAAGGATTGAGATAAGGTTAGATGCATACCCTGCGTTCCAAAAGTCGGTAGAACTACCGTCGGTAAAACTACCTACAATATCGCGCTATTGTGACATCTCATGTCCGAGATAGCGGGCAACGGCTTGCCCGCGGGAACGGACGTGCAGTTTGTGGTAGATCCGTTCAATGTGCGTCCGGATCGTGGCGTAACTGGCGCCGGTGCGCTCGGCGATCTCCTTGTACAGATAGCCTTGCGCGAGGTAGTTGAGCACTTCCTGTTCGCGCGGCGAAAGCGTGTCCACTTCCTGCGCGGACGGCCGGCTCTTCTGGAAAAGCTGAACAACTTTGCGCGCAATCCCGCTGGTCATCGGCGCGCCGCCGCCATACACATCACGAATCGCCTCGACGAGCTGCGCGGCGCGCACGGGTTTGACCAGGTAGCCGACGGCACCGGCCGAGAGCGCGTCAAAGATCGAGTCGGTGTCCTTGTACACGGTCAACATCAATACCTGCGATTGCGGCGCACGCTCGCTGAGGTGGCGCACGCACTCCACGCCGCTCATGCCGGGCAGGTCAATGTCCATCAGAACCACCTGCGGAGCCTGCTGCGGAATGCCCGCCAACGCGTCCTCCGCCGAGCCGTACTCGCCAACACAACGGCAGTCGTCGGCGCGCTCAATGATGTTCGCGAGCGTCCGGCGCACCTGCGGGTCGTCTTCGACAATGGCAACGCTGATGGGCCTCTCTTTCTTCACTCTGCGGCCTCCGATATCATCGCGGAAGTCGGCAGTTCTACCGATAGGATTGTGCGCGTGCCGCCGCCCGGCTGGCTCTCTTGTTGAAAACGTCCGCCAATCTCCGCCAAGCGCGCGCGCAAATTCGTCAACCCGTCACGGCCCACGCCGGCACCCGGCGCGTCCTCCGTCGAAAACCCGCGCCCGTTGTCCCGTATGGCGACGGTCAGCTCGCGTCCCGCCAGCGTCACGCACAAATGGACTTCGCTGGCATCGGCGTGCTTGACGGTGTTGTGAAGCGCCTCTTTGATCGCGAGACACAAGTGATGGCGCACCGACGCGGAGATGGCCAACGGCGGCGGATCGTCTGGCAATTCGAGACGGCACGCCAAGTTGGCCGCCCCCAGAAACTCCTGCGCGAACTCGCCGATGTAGGACAGGAAACTCTCCAGCGTGTCGTTGGCCGGGTTGATGGCCCAGACAATCTCGTTCAACGACTGCGCCAGATCGTGCGCCCGGTGGAAAATACCGTCGAGATGTTGCCGCAACTCGCCGGGATGCGCTTCGTCGTCCTGCGCCAGTTCGCTGAGCATCGCCACCTGTGTCAGCCCCGCGCCGATCTCGTCGTGGATGTCGCGTGCGATGCGGGAGCGTTCGCGCTCCAGCACAGTGCGCTGTTCCATTTCCTGCAGCTCTCGCATGCCCCGGCGGCGGTAGTACAACCCCACGCCAACAGTAATCAGCGCCAGCGCTGTTGCCGTGGCCACCAATGCGAACCACATTGTTTCCCAAAAGAATGCCGGCACGACCACGACAAGCGGCGCCGTCGGTTTGCTCCATGCGCTGTCGCGGTCGCGTGCGATCACACGGAAGCGGTACGTGCCGGCGGACAATTTCGGGTAATGCGCCGAGCGTTCCGTCGTGGCACGGGACCACATGGAATCGTAGCCGTCCAACTGGAACTTGAAGTACGTGCGCTCTGGCGCCGTGAATGTCGGCGCGGTGAAACGAATCTCCACGTCCCGCATCCCGCGTGGCAACCGCAGGTCGCCCAGCCGCCGCGGCATTGTCGTCCCGTTGGCCAGCACTTCCTCCACGTACACGAACGGAGGCGCAATAAACGGCATCATCTTGCGCACATCAACCATTACGATGCCTTCCATTGTGGGGAACCACAAACGGCCATCGGCTGTCTTCGCCGCCCGCGCGCCGAGCCGGCCCGTGCACTCCTCGTCGGCCATGCCGGCCTCCAAGCCCAACCGACGTGCCGCGACCACCGTTTTGCGCCCCGCGATGATCTCGTCAAACTCGCCCTTGCGCACCCGCATCAAACCGCGACGCGTGCCCAGCCACAGGTCGCCGGCGTCGTCTTCGAGAATTTGCAGGATCACATCATCCGCCAAGCCGTTGGCTGTCGTGAACTGATGCCGCTCCGTCCCGTGCCAGCGCGCCAGACCGCTGGTCGTGCCCATCCACAACGTGCCCGCTGTGTCCTCGTGCAACACAAGGATTGCGCCATCCGGCACGCCGTCTTTTTGCTCGAAATGTTCGATCCGGTTGTCAGGATGAAAACAAACCAGCCCGAACTGTTGATACCCAACCCACACGCGGCCGGCGCGATCCTCACATAGCGAATGCACCATGTCCAGCGGCACCCGAGAAGCCGACGCTCCACCCGCGCGAAAGCTTACCGCCACCAACTTGCCATCCCTGTTCACCTCCATTAGCCCCCTCCATGTTCCCACCCAAATCCGGCCGCGACGATCTTCGAGCAACGCGCTGATCCCCCGCGCCAACATGCCTTCGCGTTTTCCCACCTGCACCGCAGACACGCTGCCGTCCGGGCGCTGTCGCCACAATGAATCACCCTGTGTGCCGACCCACAACGTCCCATCCCGCCCACGCAACAGCGACG
>CAZNOK010000138.1:0-13510 GCA_964574605.1 uncultured Verrucomicrobiota bacterium | reverse complement strand
AAGTACAAGCGGTGCAGGTTGGGCCGGCAGTGTTCGTGACAAATCCGGCGGAGTATTTCGTGCAATATGGCCTCGACATAAAAAGGGGCAGCAAGTTTCCGTTCACGTTCCCCGTCGAACTGGCCAACGGAATCGTTGGCTACGTGCCGACCGAGGAAGCGTTTGGCCCGAAGGGCGGCGGCTACGAAACGCGGCTCACTTCCTACAGCAATCTTGAAATCACCGCCGGCCGGCAGATGGCGAATACGGGCATTGAACTTGCCAATCAGATGACGCCCGGTCCGGTGCCAGAGCCGCCGTTGGTTGTGCCTGCCAAGACGCCGTGGGGTTACGGTGCCGTGCCGCCGGAACTCAAATGAAGAGCAGAATCGCTGTAGCCACGAGCCTGCTCGCGGCTTTACTGGTGCCGTGCAGATTGCTCTGCGCCGCGAGCAGGCTCGCGGCTACAGATGCAACCCCCACCAAGCCCAACGTCCTCTTCATCGCCGTGGACGACTTGAACCCGATGTTGGGCTGCTACGGTCATGCGACCGTCAAGTCGCCGAATATGGACCGGCTCGCTGCCGATGGCTTGCTGTTTCGGCGGGCGTATTGCCAGACGGCGCTCTGCATGCCATCGCGTTCCAGTCTGCTTTCAGGCTACCGACCCGAGACGCTTCGGAACAAAGCCAAATCGCTCACGGGCAACGCGCCCGCCGGCACCATCTCGTTGCCGCACCAGTTCCGCAACCACGGCTACACGACCGTCTCGATTGGCAAAATCTTTCACTACAACAACGACGATCCCGATGGTTGGGTCCGCCGCTACACCGACACGTTTGTATCAGAGGGCCAGTGGTGCGACGGCTATTGCTCCGGCTATCAACTGCCGACCAACCAAACATTGGTGCAGAATTATCTCCAAGGCAAACGAATCAGGGCTGGATTGCCGGCTTCGCCTATCGTCGAGATCACGGACACGCCGGATGAAAAGACGCCTGACGGCATCATCGCCCAACACGCCATCGAGGAACTCCAGAAACTCAAGAACGCTGGCACACCGTTCTTCCTCGCGACCGGCTTCTACCGCCCGCACATGCCGCTGACGGCGCCGAAGAAATATTGGGACCGCTACGACCGCAGCTCGTTCAAGCTGCCGGCCAATTTCCGCCAGCCTGATGACGGCATCAAGCGCGATGATTGGAATGAAGTCCGTCGCTACGGCGATTGTCCGACCAGCGGCGCGATGCCGGAGGACAAGGCGCGCGAGATTATCCACGGTTATCACGCCAGCATCACGTTTGTGGACGCGCAGATTGGCAAGGTCCTCGACGAACTGCGCCGGCTCGGCCTCGACAAGAACACCATCGTCATCCTCTGGTCCGACAACGGCTGGAGTCTTGGCGATCATGGCCGTTGGAGCAAACCGACCAACTACGAGTCCGTCACGAGAATCACGATGATGATCTCCGTGCCGGGAATGCCACGCAACCGGAAGACCGACGCCTTGGTGGAATTGATAGACATTTATCCCTCACTCTGCGAACTCTGCCGCGTGCCTGCGCCAAGCTATCTGGAGGGAACGAGCTTCGTGCCGTTGCTGCGGTCGCCGAATCGCCCGTGGAAGAAGGCGGCGTTCAGTTGTTTGATTGACTACACAACCGTGAGCATCCGCACCGGCCGCTACCGCTTTATCCAGCGCGCCACGGGGCAGAGCGAACTATACGATCACCAAACCGATCCCGCCGAGAACAACAACCTTGCCAACGATGCCGCCCATCAAAAGACCGTGACCGAATTGCGAGCGGCGCTGGAGGCCGGGTGGAAAGCGGCTCGGCCAGAATAGTAGTCCTCACGCTCCGCGTGAGGAATTGCCAACGCGCGACAGACGCCTCACGCGGAGCGTGGGGGCTACTTTCTTTGTGGCGGAATGTAGGCGCTTTCGCTAGACTCTGCCCCATGTTCAACCCACAGGAGGCTTCGATGAAACGGTTCGTGTGCGCGTTGTGTTTGGCCGGGATGGTTTTTGCAGGCGGATGCAAGACGCCGGTGACGCAGTTTGGTTCGCATGCGCAGTTGCTGGTCGCGTTGCCCGAGTATTGCAATACGCCCGACGGCATGACGCTGTTGCCGGATAACAGCATCATCGTGTCGGTGCCGAATTTCAATGACGAGTCGAAGCCGCCGGTGTTGATGAAGATTACCGCCGACAATAAGGCGGAGAAGTTCTACGAGTTCCCGACGCCGTATCCGGGACTGGCCAAAGGCGTTGACCGGATCGCGCCGATGGGCATTGCCGTGGCGCCCGACGGTAATCTGTACCTCGCCGACATGCAGTACATGAAGGACAAGAACCAGAAGTCGCGCCTGTGGAAGCTGGTTGTCCGCAACGGCGCGGTCGAGCGCATGGTGCCCGTGGCCACGGGGTTCAACGTCGCCAATGGTCTCGTCATCCGCGGCAACTACATCTACATCACCGAGTCGGTGTTGATAGAGGATTCGCATCCGTTAATCAGCGCGGTGCTCCGGTTCAAGCTCAGTGACGAGAACGTTGAGTTGCGGTCGCCGTTGCAAAACGACCCGCACATCATCGCGGTGTTCAAGAGCTACAAGGAACAGTGGCGGTTCGGCGCCGACGGCATCGAGTTCGACAGCAAAGGCAATCTCTTCGTCGGCTTGTTCGGCGACGGCATCCTGCACAAGCTCACCTTCGATAAGGACGGCAACGTCGCCTCCAACGTCGAGTTCGCGAAGTCGTTGTTCATGATGAATTGCGACGGGATGCACCTCGATCCGAAGACGGACAAGCTTTACATCGCCGACTCCGCCAACAACGCGGTGCAGGAGGTCTCGCCCGAGGGCAACGTGCGGATGCTCACGACGAACGGCGACCCGAAGAATAGCGCGGATAAGTTGAAGGGGATGCTCGACCAGCCCTGCGAGGCGTTGGTGCGCGGCGACGAAGTCGTCGTGTCGAACATGGATTGGCCGTTCCCCGGGTTCAAGAACGCGAAGTTCCAGTTGCCCGCGACGATTTCGGTGGTGAAGATTCCGAAGCCAGCACCCGAGAAGCCGGCGAAGAAGAAGAAATAGTAGCAAATCGCGAGGTGACTTATGTGGAAGCGAGCATTGCGGTGGTCGTGGCTGCTCTTGGCCGCGACGTTGTGTGCGCAGAATCCGTTTGGTGACGGCGGCACCGACCCCGAAGAAGAATGGGTTCGCCAGCGCGAGGCGGTCAAGAAGAAATGCGACGCGTTGGAGAAGAACAAGCTCCTCTGGCGCGCCAATTGGATGGACGAGTCCACACTGGAAACCGAGCTTTCGAAGCTCGCGGTCGAACTCGCCAACAGCAAGGCGATGAACCGCGCGATGCTCAAGAAATACCTCAACGAGCGCGCAGGCGCCGACAAAACCAAATCCTACAACACCGTCCTCAGAAACCTCGACATTGGCCGGCACCAGTTCCTGAAGACGTTGTTCAACCGCGCGCTCGAGGAAACGAACAAACGCCTGCGCGCGAAGAAGCTGACGCTGCTGGAGCGGACGTGCATCATCAACTCCGGCGGCACCGGCGATTTCACGCGGGACATTGACGTGACGGTCTTCGCCGGCGACGACCTGCGGGAGACGACGTTCTTTGAGGCGATGCGCGACATCTCGAAAGAGTTGGGGCTGAAAGTCAACACGGGGCCGGGCGGCAGCGTGAAGAACGGCATTGAGATTGCCGACCTCGAAGTGGCGTTTCACCGGGGCCGCAACGATCCGCCCGATGCGCGGTACGCGAGCGACCCGGTCGAGTTTCATCTGAACTATCGGCGTGTAGTCGAGACGCAGGCGCGGAACCCGGAAGCCTACTTCGGCCAAGGTTCCGACACCGAGGTCATTGGCCGTCGCTTCCTCAGCTTCAAGCCGGGCCAGACGCTGGTCCAAACCTTTGAGGCGACGCAGGGTGGCGTGCGATACACGGGGCAGATTGCCAGTTGTATGAGGGAGGCGCGGGCGATCCTGCGCGGCAGCAACGACCTTCGCATCCGTAAATCGCAGCGCGCCATCCACGCCTGCAACGATTACCTCCAAGCATGGCGCCACGAACAACACGGCGGCGGCTCGCCGACACAAGGCGCGTTGAAGTATGCCGCGCGTTCGCTCGATGAGTTGGCGGCGTTTCACGGCTTCAAGAAATGGTCGGAGTTGCTGCTCGAAGACCGGATTCAATTGCTGGCGCGCCTGCACGGTCCCGGTTTCCTCGACGAACCGGGCAACCGGGATAAACTGACGAAAATGGCCACGGCGATGGAGACGGCCACCACGGTGTTGATGACGAAGAAACTTCCCGCTTCGCTCACGGACGACAAGCCGGAGACGAAGCAGGCGCTCACGTTGCAAGAGCATGCGGCGATGGCGTTCCTTCGAGACTCGTGCGCCGGGATGGCCTCGGCGGTCGCGCAGGAGATGCTCGACCCGCCGATGCTGGACCGTCGTTTCCTCGCCGAGGTCAACAAACACGATCATCACTGGCAGGAGATGAACGCCGCCGAGCGCGACGCCTACGCCCGGCATCAGGACTCGATCTACAAACGTTGCATGTCCGCCGCGGCGATGGAGAACCTCTTGGTGCTCGTCGAGCAGCTCAAGCTCATCGAGAACGTCGAGAGCAAAGGCCCGCGCCAACACGACACCGCCGACCCGGCGATCCGGAAGATTCTCGCAACGGCCGATCCGAAGCTGCGTCCGCTGTTGGAGGCCGCCCTCGAACACGCGGAGGGTTCCGTTGTGTTGTTGAACACCGACTCCACGCCCGAACAACGCGCCACAGCGGAGAAGAGGATGGCGGCAGCGCGGGAGAAGTTGAGCGGTCAGTTGAAGAAACCCGCGCCGGGCGACGAGATTCTTGGCATCGCCAAGGGGATGAGTCCGCGCGATTTCATCCGGATGCAGAACCTCAACAAGCCGCCGTATTGGGGCGACGCGTTGGAGGAGATGGGGCGCCGGATGCGCAAGCACATCGAGGATTCATTTCCGGAGAACACCTACGAGGCCACCAAGCGGCAAATCCAGGAACACGGCATGAAAGGTTACCTCGCCAAGCGTGTGTTCGAGGAGACGTTCCAACTCGGCAACATCGTGGACGCGCTCACCCTCATCGAAATGTATCAGGGCGACGCCAGCAATGCCGACTACGGCTGGTTTGTTACGCAAAACATTCTCTCCCGCTGCTACTGGGGACTCGGTTTCATCATGCAAGCCACGCAGGTCAAGGACGAGGAATCGCTCAAGGCGCTCGGCAAGAACGTCGTCTTCGACGCCTTTGCGCGCGTCATCCCCGGCCTTATGCACGCCAAGATTCTCTTCGACATCGAGCGCGGTCTTGTCGTCGTCACCGTTGGCTGGGCCATCAACCAAGTGAACAAGGATCTCATTGACGCGCTCTACACCGGCGCCGCCGGGCGGCTTACCAACATTGCCGAGGGCACCGTCGCCGGGCGCATCCGCGACTCCGGGTTCTGCGTGCTCGATGCCAAGTATGTTCGCAAGCAGACCGACAAGAAGACCAAGCAACCGTTCATCCTCATTGACCAGCCCGGCCTCTATCAACTCTATTACCAGAAATGGATTCAAGGCCCCGCCGGGCGCGAGTTGCCCTACGACGAACTGAACGCTCGCCCGCCCATCCTCGGCGATGCCGGTAAACTCCTCGCCGCGCACGACAAACTCGCCAAGGCCGTTCTCGACGTCGGCGCAGACATTGAACCTGCGTGGTTTGGTCCGCGCAAGACGTGGCAGGACAAGGACGAACTGGACAAGGCAATCGCGGAGTTTGTGAAGCTAATCTCGCCGTTGTGCCGAGTCGAGACCGACCGCGTGCTCAACGAGTCCGCCGCGCGTCAGTTTTTCCAGGACGGACGCGACGTGATTGCCGATGGCCTGCATCAACGCCTCGTGGGCGACGTTGTCAGTGGGATGATTGTCACATGGCAGACGCACCGGCTCGAAATGCAATACGCCAAACGCCAGATTCAATACATGGCCGGGTTGGCTGATATGCAGGCGATGAGCGAAGTGCTCGCGGAGCCGATCACCGACGGCCCGATCCCAAAATGCGACCTCGAAGTGGACCTCAACCTCGGCCCGCGCCAGAAGACCGCATACACGCGTTTCGGCACGCTGCCGATTTCCTGCCGCCTGAAAGTGGATGCCTCGATGCCGCCGAACATGAAAGACATCGGGATTAATATGGAACCTCTGGAGTTCACTTGCACCAACACCCACGAGTATGGGAAGACCACGCTGGCCCAGTCCGGCATCCAGAAGGTCAAGATCACCGCCCGCGCCAACAAGGGCGAAGGCGAAGTGCTCGTCGAGAAGATCGTGGAGGTGCCGTTGAATATCTATCCTGACGTGCTCAACATCGCCCGCATTTCCGATGTGCTCAGCCTCTCAGTCGAGGGGAAAAGCGAGGTCCGCGAGACCTTCGGCGAAGAAACGCGCACCGGCCAATACAACCAGACATACGAGTTGAATGTCCCGTATCCGATCCACAGCGAGAAACCGCGCAACGTGAAAATCAACTGGTCCGGCGACAACTTCAACGTGAACTATGAGGAAGAGATTGCCCGCCCCTACGAGAACGATGACTCGTATGGCCCGTACACCATCAAGGCGAAAATCAACGGGACGCTCGATCCGAATAAGCGACTGATCTCATTCACCGCCAATCAGACCCTCGTCGAGAAACGTAGTTCCCGCGGTGAACTGAGCAGAGTCACGACTACGACAGTGAATTTCCACGCGGAGAATGTCCCTGCTGACACGTTCACTGGTATGGGATGCGACATGGCATTGTTCAGCAGCAGCAGTCCCAGCACCGGCCCGAAAGTTCAAGTCACCGGCAAACGGACCGAACACGTTATCGAGTACGAGGAAGGCAAAGTCTATCGCCAAAGCACCAAGTCCGCCGCGACCATCAGCAAGGACGGCGGCGCCAACGCGCGGTTCCACGTCAGTCGGATTGTCCCGGAGTTGCCGGGCGCCCCGCGCGTTGAGATCGGCACAACACCTGTCAAGGTCAATGTGAAGTAGCGACAAGCTCCCGGTCGCGTTGCTGCAACCAGTTCAACGCGTCGCGGACGAATTTCTCAATCGTCGCGCGCGGCTGATGGTCGTGGGAACTGTCGTACCAGAGAATCTGTTTGGGTTGGCCAGCCGCCTCGTACAACGCCTCGACGCCTGAGCGGGGAATCAGGTCGTCGTTGCGCGCGTTCTGAAAGAGCAAGGGCCGCGGCGCGATCTTGCCGACGTGCAGAATCGGATCGAAAGGCCGCAACAACGATGCGCCCACCGGGGCTGCCACTTTCATCCATGAAAACCTGGGCAACTGCTTTCGAGCCGGAGTGTCAGCGATCATCTTTTGCAGGTCGCCGCCGCTCAGGGTGAAGATGGCGGCCTTGAAACGTGAATCGTAGGCGACCGACGCGCAGCCGGTCATCGCGCCGAAGCTGGCGCCCCACAGGTAAATGCGTTGCGGATCAATGTCGGGACGTTTCTCGACGACGTCGGCGAGCCGTCGCGCCTCCTGCACGGTCAATACGATGCGACGGCGAAGCGCGGAAAGTTGTTGCCATGAATTCAATGCCTTCTGGCGTCGTTTGCCGCGGTTGAACTGTTCGGGCACGAACAGCGCGAAACCCGATTCCGTAACGACCTCGGCGATGTCGTCGGCGAACTTCATGTTCATGCCGATGCCATACAGCAGGAGGATCGCCGGGTGGCGTTTTGTGGCGTCGTCGGGAATCATCGCAAACACGGGGACTGTTTCGCCGGGACAGCCTTCAAACGTGAACTCCTCGCGCACGTAACCGGGTTTGTTCTCCCGCGTGACAGTCTTGACGTTCAGGGGCGGCCGGGTGTCGTATTCGCGAAGGGCGCGAAGTGTCTGACGGTCCCACAGTTGCTTGGCTGCCGCCACAGCCCCAATACAGATGAAACTGACCAGTATTGTTTTCTTGAGCGGCAACCTCATCGTGCCGTGACTTGTCCCCGCCAGACATCGAGTGCGGCGCGATAGAGCGTCTCGGGAGTCCATGCGCTGGTCGTCGGTGATGGAGCGCTGTTGCCGGTGCAGGCGACGCAGAATGTGAGTTCGCGAACGCCTTTTGCGGGCAGTCGGACTTGGTATTCCACCTTCTCGGTTGGGAAGAGCGATTGGTCGTTGGCGCCGCCGACATCCACGTAGTGCGTTGCCGTCGCGTTCAATTTGCCGGCGATCACGTCCGCCGGCTTCAATGTCGTTGAGGCGGGGAAAATCCAGATCACGTTCAGGATCGGGTTGCGGTCACGCGCGCCGGGGCCAGCGCGGACGCTGATGTCGAGTTTGCCATCGCGGTTCTCGTCGGCGGCATCGAACTGCAAGGCGCCCGGTTTGTGGCGTCCCCATTTCGCAACGGGATCAACCGTCTGTTGCGGCGCCCCTTCGACGCGGCAGAGCAGGGGACGTGCGCCAGCCTCCGCCCAATGGCTCTCACAGAAGCCGAGCACAAACTTTGCCTTGTTTTTCTTCGGAGCAGGAAACTGATAGCGGATATGTTCGCCGCCGAGGCCGGCCCGAATATTGCGGAACGCAGGATCACAGGGGACGGTCGGTTTACCCCACTTTGGCAACATGTTCGCATCGTTGCAGCAACCCCAGTCGCGCACCGGCACTTCGCCGGTTTGCGGGGCAGGGCAGGTCACGATGGTGCGCTTTCCAAGTGTCACGGTGCGATTGCCGATGCGCGTCTTGGCCGGCAGGTCGAGGCCGACAGTGACTGCAACCGGCTGACCGCGAGTTTCCTCGACGCGGACAACGAGCACATCAACGCCCGACGGCCAGATGGGCGAGCGATACGCGGTCAGCGTCAGCGCGACCGGACCGCGTTGGGCGCTGGCGCGCGCAGCCGGAATGAGTTGGTCCAGTTTCGCCGCCTCGACGCGAAGCGGCCCGGGCTCCGGCACGCCCTTGCCGGCGAGTCGCACGCCGGCCGCGCCCCAATCTTCCACGAGCTTGCCATCGGCTTCCATGCGCGACGGCGGAAACCCCGGCGAACTGAACTCGATGGCGACAACAGTCACCGGCAAGCAGATCAGCAGGGTGATGAGGTTCATGTGTTGGCCCGGTCAGCGAAGGTGGAGTGTTCGGGCGAGTGAATGTACTTGATGCCGTAGAGTGTGCAGAAACCTTGCAGCGCCCGGCGATGGTTACCGAGGGTGACCACTTGGTGGAAACCGAGCACGTCCCGGCAATCCTCGATGTTGTCCATCTTCAGTTCGACCGAGGTGCGGCAACCGCCGGCGGGCGGCGTGTCAACGTTGACGACGACTTTGCCGGTATCAATGATCAGCTCATTGGTATTGCTGAATCGCATGAGTGTGACGGTCTCGTTGAGGGGCCAGAGCACCTGCGTCGAGACGCCCAACGCGGACTCGGAATGGTTCCGCAGGATGTAAGGGGCCGCCGGTTTATTGAAGCCGGCCAACTTGGTGCCGGAGGTGCAGTGGGAGACGATGAGATTGTTGTGGGCGGTTTCTGGAACGGGGTCGTTCATGTAACCGGGGCGGTCGAGCAGGTAGCTGCTCAACATCAGCGACATCGCGCCGAACAGGTCCGCCTCGCAGCCGGCGGTGACGCCTTGGTCCTGAAGCATTGTCCACGCGAAACAAGGCGGCGTCGGCACGAGCTTGGCGCTGACCATGCCGAGGCAATCCATCGAGAGCGCGTTCGCTTTGTGTTCGGCCAGCAGCCGTTTGGCAGTGACGTAACAACGGGCGGAGTTAACCGCGTCGTCCGGTTTCGGCTCGACGATCTTGCGCGAGTGTCGGCGCATGTCGCTCGCCACGTCGCGGACTTCCGCGGTGGCGGTCTGTTTGTCGAACGCGAGGTTGAACGTGTCACGGGGGATGGCGCGGACTTTGGTGCCGAGCCGGTCCAGGACGGTTTCGTTCGACTCGTTCTTGCGAATCCAAAGCAACCGTGTTTCCTCGAACTGGCGTTTCGCGCGGAACATGCGCAAGCCTTCCTCGACCGCCGACCAATCGAGCGTTGACAGCGCATAAAGGCCCGGCACTTGGCAGGCGCGCTTGACATGCCCGGTGAACGCTGTGCCGACCGGCGCAAACACGATCAGCGGGATGCCGGTTTCCTTGGCGACCTTTTCCGCCCACGGCCAGCAGTGAATCTCTTGGAGGATAACCAACACGCCGTGGGGCTTTTCAGCCTTGAGCTTCGCGATCCACTGAGTCACGCCTTCGATAGTCGGGATCGGCTTCGCGGCGAGGTCGGTCTGGATGCCGAGTTCCTTGCTGGATTTCGCCAGCAGGGCGCGATACTCGTTTTCATGTTTGTCGAGGTCGTAGGTCGTGCCCGGCCAGCCGAGCCAATACGGACGCGGCAACTCGAAGAACGCCGCGGCGACGCGCACGTCAGGCCGTGGCCGCAACATGCAGGCGTCAATGTGGTCGCCGGGCACTGTCTGCGATGGGGCCTTGGCCATGGCGTGGACGGTCGGACCGATCATCGTCGCGCCGAGCGCGGATAACGACAACGTCTTGATGCAGTCGCGGCGAGAGACACAACGGTGACAATTGTGGATGGCGTTCATGGTAGTTCCTCCGGTGGTGGGTTCATGATTCTGCTCGCGGATTGTACGCTGAGGGCATCCTGATGCAATCGTTTTCCTACGTGCCTCCGAGCTCGGTGCTTGTCCAGCGGCCCCCAAACCGTGTAGGATGAGGTCATGGACGAGAACAGAAGATCGCGCCTGCCCGTTGCGTTACTCGTGCTGTACCTCGTTGAGTTCGTGGCGCTGGCGATACGTCCTTACGACCGCGGCGTCTGGGTGGCGGAGAACATTCCCGTCGTCATGGTCGTCGGGTTTCTCGTCGTCACGTACCGTTGGTTCCAGTTCTCGAACTTGGCATACCTGCTGATGAGCGTGTTCATTTTCCTCCGCACCATCGGCGGACATTACACGTTCGAGCGAGTGCCGTTCGACTACGTGACACAACTCATCGGCGCGGAACGCAACCACTACGACCGGATGGCTCATTTTAGTGTCGGCTTCTACGCCTTCGCCATCGCCGAGTTCATCGAGCAGAAACAGCTCAGCCGGTCGCGCTGGCTGACCGGATTGTTTGCCGTGTTCGCCATCGGTACCGTGGCACTCGGCTACGAGATTTTCGAATGGCGATACGCCATCCACGCTGATCCTGCTGCTGGGATCGCAGTGCTCGGCAGCCAGGGCGACCCGTGGGACGCCCAGAAAGACATGCTCGCCGACACGCTGGGCGCCATTTGCGCCACGCTGCTGTACTTTGGTTCTCAACGCGGTAATGTGCGGCAACAATGAGCAGTTTCTTTTTCAATCTCGGCAAACGGATCGCGCCGGCGGTGCTGAAAGGCCGTTGGCTCTATCAAAGCGCCGTCGGTGATGAGAACGACGTGATACGCGCCGAATACCAGATGGGATGCCAATTGGCCGCAAGCTTCCAAGGAGCGGTTCGTCTGGATGGCGACCCCACAGTCCGTCAGTTGTTGGCCACGTTGGCAGGTCGTCTCGTGCCGTGCGTGCGGATACCGCAACGACGGTTCGCGTTCCGCTGTGTGCTGGCAGCCGATACCAACGCATTCGCTCTCCCCGGCGGTTTCATCTACGTCTCGCGTCCGCTGCTTGAACTTTGTCAGTTCAACCCCGATGAAATCGCGTTTGTCGTCGGCCACGAAATGGGGCATGTCGTTTACCGTCACGCGGCCGACCGGGTGTTCGCATTGACCGTGACGAACTTCGCCGCACGGTTGGTGACACCCAGTAGTGCCGTGATGAGGGGCATCGCGGCCAAGTTGGTTGCGGAAGGTTATTCTCGCGGCCAGGAACTGGAGGCCGACACTTACGCCGCGCTCCTGACGCGCGCCGCAAAGTTCAACCCGCAAAGCGGTATCACTTTGTTGCGCCGCTTGCAGGAGCTGAGCCGTCAACCCAGCGGGCTGACTCAGTTCTTCGTCTCGCACCCGCCATTCGCGGAACGGATCGAGAACATTCAGCGGACACTGGCCACTTGAAGTCCGCGACGCGGTGCTGCACAAGCTTGCTTGAAAAGGATAAATCCGCTATCCATTCGCCATGACGATTACTTGTCGGAGTTGTGGCTCGACATTACCGGAAGGCGCAGATCGGTGTTCGTCCTGTTACGCACCGGTGAAACCACCGAACTTCTTGCAACGTTTGTTTGGCAAGCTCAAGAACAGCGTGCAGATTAATGTTTCGACGACGCCGGCTTCCGAGCCTGGGTTGCACTTCAACATCAAGACCACTGTGAAGCGGACCTACAAGATTCGCGACGCCGTCACCGGCGAGATAAAAGAGTATCACTCGCTCGACGAAGTCCCGGTGGAATACCGGGAGAAACTGCGTGAAGCGTTGGGGCAGGCGCTCGAAGACGAGGCCGGAGAATCACGCTGAGAGGCACCGACAAGATTGTCATTGTTATCGTTCACTTCCACCGGTTGATCTGGACTCGATCAATCACCAATAGCGGACGGTAATGCTTGAGATACCGGAGCACGGCTCCACGAAGGGTGTAGCAACGACGCGAGGAGATATCGGAGAAGCGCAGTTGACCAATCTCGAACCGCTCATGCACACGGAAGTGATGTTTGCCTCGCCGTTCGATCACCGCGCCATCACCGAGTTGCTCGGGACGCAGATTCGGCGGGAAGAAAGAACCGGCATCCAAAGACGCTCGCGCGACATCAATGATGACCGAGAGCGGTATTGCCACGTCACGGACTCGCTGTTCGGCAAGGAGGTGAAATCCGCCGGCAAGTTTCATGACGAGATTGAATCGCTCTGTCTTGGGCATTGGTGTATGCGCTGTGTTCCGGTTTTGTTCCAGAGGCAAAATTGGCTGGCGCATCCGCCAGTAACCAGCCAGCAGGCTGCCGATCACCGAATGAAACGTCGCTGAAAGCGCGCACGGCAACGGCGCCAGCGGCATCGCGCTGAAATGCGCCTTCGCCAATGCCGCCCCCAAACCGGAGTTCTGCATCCCCACTTCAATAGAAATCGTTCGACTCGTCAGCTTGTCGAACTGAAACAGATGGCTGAACAGATAACCCAGCCCAAACCCGCCCACGTGCAACAGAAACACGGCTAGAAGCAGCACGCCGCCCGACTGACGGAGTTGGTCTGCGCTGCTGCCGATGATACTCGCGCAAATCATCACGATGGCCAGCACAGAAACCAGCGGCGCGACTGGCAACACGAATTTCACCGCGCGCGGCACATATCGGTTCAAGGCCACTCCAATGACTACTGGCGCGAGCACGATTTTCAGCGTGCTAACGAACAACCCCAGCGCATCCACCGTCACATACTGACCTGCCAGCCACTTGGTCAGCATCGGCGTCATCACCACCGCCCCGATTGTCGAACACGTCGTCATCAGCACCGACAACGCCACGTTCGCGCGGGCAAGATATGCGACCACGTTCGACGCCGTG
>CAZNOK010000137.1:0-13618 GCA_964574605.1 uncultured Verrucomicrobiota bacterium | reverse complement strand
AAACAAACCGCGACGCTGCGTCAAAGCCATTTCGGCTGTGTACTGCGAGCGCAACTCCCGCACCCAGAGCCGCTGGAGATGCGCTGCGCCGCCGGCAATCGTCACGGCGACGGCGCGGTTGGCCGGGTCGGGGAAGAAGACGACGGCGTGCGTTACTTCGCCGTGATTGGCGAACAACTCGATGCTCGTGCGGTCCAACAATGCACGCAAGTGGAGTTTGCCCGCCACGGGCGCTAGATCCAACGAGCGGTCAAACACGCGCAGCTTGCTCTTCGTTACATCGTAGGTGATCGTCGTGCCGCGCAGTTTCAATTCGAGTTGCTTGGCTTCGCGGAGTTCAAGTTCGAACTCAATGTCCAACAAGTCGTGCTCAATCCCGGCCAACGGATTTTCACCGGGGCGGAGTGACTGGTCTTTCCACTCGTGGACTTTGGCGTAGAGCTTCTCGATTTCGGCGATGGGCTGCCGAAACAGGCGCGGCCCGGCGGGCGTGCTGCGCAACGTCAGTTCGCGGGGAAAACTCATCTGCTGGTTGAACGGCATGCCGGGGTACGCGTTAGGCCTGTCTTCCTTCGCTCCGCTGTTCATCCAGCCGATGTGAACGCGACGGCCGTTGGGCGCATCGTTGAATGTCTGCGCGCCGTAGAAACTGCCACCCCACTGCACGCGAATCGGCTCCGTCTCGGGACGGAAACGTTCGCCATCGAATGTGCCGACGATGTAATCGCCACCGCCTTTCATAAGCAGCCACTTGATGCGTGTCGGGTCGTTGTCCACCGGCAACTCGAACATATCGGGACATTCCCAATACCACGCGCCGGGGCCGATTTCCTGAAGCAGTTCCCAAGATTTCAAGTCGCGCGAGCGAAAGAGTCCGTAGGTGGCGTGTTCGCGGTCGGTGTTGTTGCGCGAGAGCGAGAGCACCATGAACCAAGCACGCGTCGGTTTGTGGAAAAACACCTTCGGATCACGGTCCTTCGAGTCCGGCGTACGCAACAACGGATTGCCGGCAAACTTCTCGAATGTCCGTCCGCCGTCCGTGCTGAATGCCAGACATTGAGTCGCCTTTGATTCCGCTCGCGGCATTTCCGTGAAGAACAACAGAATAGGCGGATCGTCGCCACGTTTCAGCCCGGAGGCGTTGTCCCAATCCACCAGCCCCGAACCGGAGGCGTTCGAGTTCGTGCCGTCGCTCGGAATGGCCGCCGGCTGATGACGCCAATGCAACAGGTCGCCACTGGTCGCATGCCCCCAAACGATGTTCCGGCTACCGGGCGGTTTGTGTTGGTGAAAGAGATGCCAAGTGCCTTTGTAGTAAAGCAGGCCGTTGGCATCGTTCATCCAGCCGGACTGCGCCGTGAAATGGAATTGCGGCCGGTAGGTTTCGGCGAATAACGTGGCGGCGTTGATGGGCGGCGACTTCGGTTCGCCGCTCTGCGCAAGCTGCTCCACTTCCAGCGCGCCGTTCACCCGAATCCGCGCCGTGCGGCCTGCGAACTCGCTGACCTCCCACGTGCGCCAGTGATAGGCACGCGCGGGGTCAACGCTTTCGGTCGCGCTCGCCGCGCGCACTATGCGACCATCCACCAACAACTCGACGCCGACTTTTGCCGGCAGATTGCGTTCCCCGCGGACGCGAAAGTTGATGAACTTCCGGGTGACGGTGATTTCCTCGCCTCTGACCTCGGCGGGCGTGTGGACGCCGCGATGATAAAGCCGGTAGGCTTCGGACAACTGTGCTCTGACATGCTGCCAGTCGGCATTGGTCATTTTTCCGTTGCCGCGTTTGTCGCGATAAGCCATCGCTTGCGCCCGGAGTTGACCGGCTTGCTGGAGATCAGCGTTTTGTCGCTGATAAATCTCGCCCATCAACTCCGCAACCGTCCGCCCGTACTCCTCGGTCGTCGCGAACTGCCGGCGCGCCTGCCACCAGCGCAGTTCCAAGTCCGCTGCACGGGCGACGTTGAACGTCATCCCGCTGCGTCCTTGGATGAGCGCATAGTAGTGCTCCAAATCCGGCAGGGCGCGGCTGGATTCCGTCTGGTTTCTTGAGTCTTGAAAGAACCTGGCCGCGCGGGCCGCGAAGATCATCAACCGCACACTGTCCGCCGGTGAAAACCCATACTCATCCCGACAGGTCCGATACAAACACCAACCCAACCCCGCATAATTGTGCGCGTAATAACAACGCCACATCTGCGTTTCCAGCCGCGCCATCTCTTTCGGATGAAACCCGCGCAGATCAGCCCGGCGCGGCACGAGACTGTAAAGCATAGCGGCAACCAAAACTCCCAGCCAAATTACGTGCAGTCGCTTCACTTGCCTGTTTCAACGCTTACTCCGGCTCCCTGTTTACGAAACGTCACGAGCACCGGCTTGCCGCCGCCGGTAACGCGCGCGGTGATGACGTTGGCATTCTCGAAACGTTCCGCCGTCCACTCGCGCCGCTGTCCAGCACGGTACGGAACGATCACGGTCAGCACACCGATCCCGGCGCGTTTGTCCTGTGTGCCGGCCTCGACGTGCCATTGGGTTGGGAACTCTTTCTTCGGCTTCGGCGTGAAGCCGTCCCACTGACGAAACGCCAGCGGTACCGGCGCGAGATACTTTACCGTCACGCCGGCTTTCGGTTGCTCGACCGAGATCTGTATGGATTTCTCGTCCACTGTGAATTCTTTCAGCGCGTGAAGCATGAACTGAAACGTGCTCGGCTCTTTCGTCGCCAGTTCGTCGTAGAGCACGATGAACGGTTGCCCGCCTTTCACGAACGCCACGTGCCGCAACGCGCGCGTCAGCCGGTTGCCCGTATGCCGCCGTGCCGTCGCCGCAGATGTAATCGAAGCCGGGAGTGAATTGCTCGGCGATGATCTTGCCTTGCGGCGTGGCTTTGTGTTTCTCCTGGCCGACACCGTTCACGAGCACGCCATTCTGGGCGACGGTTTCGTGGACCCAGTTGTAATGGAACTTGCTGCCGTGCAGATCGCGATAGACACACGCCGTCAACAACGCTTCGCCGTAGGCGTTCAGTTGAAATGTGTTTTGCGGATTGTGTCCATGACTCTGCGAACCGAATGGCGACGATTTGAACAGGAAATGCACATCGTCTTTCGCGTTCAGCAACGTCGTGTGCAGGCTGGCCACGCCGATGCCGTGAAACACTTTTGATTGCGGCAAATCCGTTGGAGCTTTCGCGGTTGGCAGCGGCGGCAAGTTGGCATCGTAAAGGAAACCGAGAACGCCCCCTTCCCCGCTCATCTTCCATTGTTCCGTCCACCACCGCCAATAGGCCGCATGACCACCGGGTTGCTGGCCGCGCATCCGCTGGTGATACTCCATGAAGCCGCCGATGCCGCTCGACGGTGACCGGTACGATAGATCACCGAAACCGGAATTTGGCGAGCCGGGCGGCGCGACGTAGAGCGGGTAATCGCCGACCTGCGCGAAGAACGGTTTCTTCAAGCCGTCAATGCCCAGCGCCGACTTGGCGACTTGGAGCCACCAAACTGCTTTCGTCTGATAACCGGCCCAGTAGCTCACCCCTTCGTGCCAACCGCCGTCATCGTCGGCCCAGACGGGATAGCAGGCGTAGAACTTGTTCACCGCGTAATCTAGCCACGTCGGCGCTTCGGGAATCTCATCGAGGAACGCAATCGCGACCTCGGCGATCTTGTGCCAGATCCGATTGCCGTGGCTGTTGTACGGTTGGTTCAGGTGGCCGACGCCTCGCCGCACTTCGCCGCTTTCCCACGCATCACTGACGCGCCGCTGCCACGCCGCTCGGACCTTCACGCGTTCCTCCGGCGTGAACATGTCCCACGCCCAATCGTAAGCGCGCGCGGGCCGGTAAAGCATCGCCTTGCCCGCCTCGCAATTCAGTTTGAAGTTCGTCGGCCCGTCGGGATTCCACGACGCGAGATGCAATACCCATTTGCGAGCTGCTTCGCCGTATTTCCTGTCCTGCGAAATCAGATAAACGAACGCAAGCGTCTCGGCTTCCTTGGTCGCCCGGTCGCACTGCTCGCGGTTCGGCCACCAATACTTGACGGCTTGATCGTTTTCCTTGTCCCGCGCCGATCCCATCTCCTTCGGCTCCGGCGTCGGTCCGACCCTGATGAGACGGTCCGCCTCGGCGCGCAGCTTTGCAAACGTCTTCGCTTCCTTGCCCGCCGCCAGTTCGCGCAGCCGCGGCAAATCGTCCGGCCGCAGGAACAATCGCGGATGCTTTTGTGGCACCAACTGCCGCTGCTGGGCGGGAGTCGGCATCGGAAATGCCACGGCGTCGCGTGTCACTGTGAATTTTCGTGCGATGCTCCAATCCGATTCCGCGCCTGTCTTCGTCTTGAACCGGTAGCGCCAGAAATACGACCCCTGTGCCAGCGGCGTGTGATGCGTGTACGTCGGCCACGGCACATTCGTCACCGTGGACGCCATGGCAAAATTCGCCTGACGCGCCCACTGCACGGCGTATGCAACCGCGTCGTTCTCGTGAATCCACGTCAGCGACGGTGGATTCAACCGCACCGGCGCACCATCAGCAGGACGATAACCCCACTCATCCGGTCGGGCTGGGCGGTTGGAAATCTGTGGCGCGCGACTGGCACCAAGCGACAGAAGACACACAAGCAATAAAACGGAGCGGATTAACATGCTGCCAGTTAGCCGCCGATTCACAGCGAAGGCAAGCGGATTCTGGACGCAGCGTTCTATTTGAGTCGAGTCGGCTGCAGTGTTCCAGCCGGGATGTTGTTCGGGCCGGGGCCGCCGTATTGCTTGTAGTACTGCTCGAAGAACGGCGGCGTCTGCGGGGCGGTCTTGTACGCCTGCTCGTTCTCCAGACACGGCAGAATCTCCTCCCACCATCTGTCGTAAGCTTTGTCGAGCTTGGCTGCAACGTCGGCGTGTTGCCCGGCGATGTCAGTCTTCTCACCGGGATCAGCCTTGAGATCGTAGAGTCCCCAACCACTCTTCTTTTCGCGCACGAGCAGATAGTTCTGCCACCGGACACTGCACGCGCCGTGTTTTACCGGCTCAGCGCCAAGAAGCCACCGCCCAACATGCGTAAACAACATCCGGTCGTCATGCCACTTGGCTTGCGGATTCCGCAACAACGGAATGAGACTAAATCCATCCAGCTTGCCGGGCACCTTTGCGCCAGCCAACTCGGCCAGCGTCGGCAGCACATCCACGTGCGCTGTGAGTTTGTCACACGCAGCGGGCTTGAGCGTCCCCGGCCAGCGCCACAACGACATGGCGCGCGTGCCGCCGTTGGACGCGCTGCCTTTGCGACCGCGCATCCCGGCGTTGAAGATGTTGCAGCCAGCGGTGCCGCCGTTGTCGTTCATGTAGATGACAAGCGTGTCCTTCTCAACACCAAGTGCTTTCAGTTTGGCGAGGAGTTTGCCGACGTTGTCGTCAATGTTGGTAACCATGCCGAGGAATTTCGCCTCGTTCTCCTTCACCTTCCCGGCGTACATCTTCTCGTAGTCGGGCGGACAAATCAGCGGGCCGTGCGGCGCGTTGGGCGTGATATAGACAAAGAACGGCTTGCTACCCTTCGCTGACTCGATCCACTTCATCGCTTGCCCGAAGAACACGTCGGTACAATAGCCAGTCGTTTTGACAAACCGGCCATTGTGTTTGATGACCGGATCGAAATACTTGTTGCCGGGCGCGTCGGCGCAAGTGCCGGTGTAATATTGGCCGATCCCTCCGGCGCCGTGGACAAACACCTCGTCAAAACCGCGTTTAGCGGGCTGGTAAGCGTCCTCGTCGCCAAGGTGCCACTTGCCGAAAACGCCGGTCGTGTAGCCGGCGGACTTCAACACTTGCGCGAGCGTCGTCGTCTTCAGGCTCATCCGTTCGCGCTCGTGGATGGTGTGGGTGATGCCGTTCTTGAACTCGTGTTTGCCGCTCATCAGCGCAGCGCGACAAGGCGAACAGGTCGGGCTGACGTGGAAATCCTCAAAGCGAACAGCTTCGTCGTACATCTTATCGAGATGCGGCGTCTTGATGACAGGATTCCCGTTGCGGCCAAGGTCGCCGTAGCCTTGGTCGTCGGTGAGCACGATGATGATGTTCGGGCGTTTTCCAGCAAGGGATGCGGCGTTGACGCATCCGGCCAACAGACAGGCGGCAACGGACAGGATGATTGTTCTCATTGTTTCCTTGGGCTTTGGACTTTGGCACCGGGCTTGTAGGAGACGCTTCCGTGTGGAGCAATCTCGTAACCCCACTTGTCGAGATAGTATTTCCGCGGACGGAAATCGTCGCCGATCTTCTTTAGCTCCGACTGCAACCGGGCGTCGAGTTCCTGACGCAATGCTGCCTGGGACGGATCGTCAATCAGGTTTTTCAATTGCAGCGGGTCGGTTTGGTTGTCGAACAGCATCCACGGCCCTTGGAGGTTCCGAACATACGTGTAACGGCTCGTGCGGATGCCGCGATATTCCTCCAGTTGCGGGATGAACGGCGACACGTTCATGATCAACGCCGCACGATCGGGGCCGGGACCTTTTCCCGTGACCAGCTTCGACAAGTCTTCGCCCTCGATGTTTTTCGGGATTGGAATGCCAGCCAGGCCAAGCAACGTTGGCAGGACATCAGTCACGTTGATCGGCGTGGTGACGACGCGCGCCGGCGTGCGCGGCCGGAGCAACAGAAATGGAATGTGCACGGACTCGTCGTAGAACCATTGTTTCAACAGCGGACGGATACCATGCGATCCCATCATCTCGCCGTGGTCGGATGTGAAGACCACGATGGTCCGGTCGGCAAGCCCGGTCTGACGGAGCGTGGCGAGGAGGTCACCGACGCATTTGTCGAGTGCCGTGCAATGGGCGTAATAACCCACCAATTCCCGTCGCGCAGCCTCCTCCTGCTCCGGCGCAATGTTTGGCGGAAGTTTCAAGCTCGCCGGCGGATACATCGCCTTGTATTCCTCCGGTGCAGTGCCATGCGGGAAGTGCGGCGTGCCATAGGACAGGAACAACAGAAACGGCTTGGCCGAGCGCGCTTGGTTTCGGAGGTATTGCTGCGCATCGGCAGTTTGCGCAAAGGCATCGTAACCATCCCAGAACTTCTTTTCCGGCGATGAGCCGGTATAGTAGTGCGACTGGTTGTAATTGTGATCGCACTCCGCCACTTTCCAGTAATCGAACCCCTGCCGGCGTTCGGGCGGGATGTACGAAGTGCGCCCGTGACCGTCAAGGTGCCATTTGCCGATGTACGCCGTGTTGTAACCAGCCTCCTGGAAGATTTCACCCATGCACAACTCCGACTCCGGCAGATAGATGTCGTTGAGGAACATTCCGGTCGTGATCGGAGACCGCCCCGTTATCAACGCCGCTCGATACGGCGTGCAAACAGGGAGCATGGAAACAGCGTTGGCAAAATTGACGCTCTGCGCGGCCAGCTTGTCAAGCTGCGGCGTTTTCACATTGGGATCGCCGGTATACCCAAACGCCGAGGCGCGCCATTGGTCAACAAGGACGAACACAATGTTCGGACGTTTCTCTGCGAGCATGACACCGGGCAGACAACATAACAGCAAGCCAAGCGCGAATTTCATGGCGATTTTCTACTACGGTTTCCACCAAGCGTCCAGCTTGCGGCACAAGGTTTTGACCACTTCGGGCTGCTTGCCGGCCAAGTTGTTTGTCTCTTGCGGGTCGGTTTTCAGGTCGTACAGCTCGGTGTCGCCGGTCGCGTGCGGCAGGATGAGTTTGCGGTAACCGTCAATGACCCAGCGGCACACAAGGTTCTTTGCCGGGTGGTGCAAGTCCACGGCGGTGTGAACGAAACATTCGCCGAAAATGGTCGTGCGACGACGGACGGCTTTGGCATCGAGCAGATTGACGCCTTGCATGGCTGGAGTCGGCTTCAACCCGGCCGCAGCGAGCGCTGTTGGAACGAGATCAATGGACATCGCCAGTTCGTCGGACATGCACGGCTGCATTTTGCCCGGCCAACGCACCATGATCGGCGTGCGCAACCCGGCGTCGTACGGCGTCAGCTTCGAACGCACTGACCTCGGGCTATCCGGCAACTGGGTCCAGCCATTATCCGCGACGTAGAGGACGATTGTGTTGTCGGCCAGCCGCTGCTGGTCGAGGTAATCGAGCAGTTCGCCGCAAGTTTCATCGAACCACTCCACCATTGCCCAATACCGCGCTACATGCGGTGAATCGGTCTTGGATTTGTATTTATCGAACAACCGCTCCGGTGGATTGTGCGGACTGTGCGGCAACATCGGCGCGTACCAGACAAGCCACGGCTTGTTTTCCTTGCGCGCCATGGCGATGAAGTCGTAGATCGGCTGCATCGTTTTGCGGCCAATATCGAGACCCTCGTCGCCGTGGCGTTGTCCCTTGGTCATCCCGTGCGTGAACCCGCCGCTCCGGTAATCGCCCTGCCACCATTTGCCAGTCTGGAAGCTGAGGTATCCTTCCTTGGCTAACAACCGTGGCAGCGCCGGCGCCGCCTCCATGTGTTGTGTCATCACCTTTCGTCCCTCGCGAAACTCGACGTCCTGTTGTGGCGTCCGCTTCTTGCCCGGCGGCGGTCCCGGCGGATCGTTGCAAGTGATCTGGTTCTGATGCGGGTAAAGTCCGGTGATGATGGCCGCCAAGCTCGGACAGCAAAGCGACGACGGCACATAACCGCGTCGAAACGTCAGCGATTGCGCCGCGAGTTTGTCGAGTCGCGGTGTCTGGACCTGCGGGTGTCCCATGAACGAGTAATCAGTCCAGCCATGATCGTCCGAAACAATCATCACGATGTTGGGTCGTGATGCCGCGCCAGTGACGGTCGCAACGCCCAAGGAGACACACAATGCCAGCATGAATCGTTTCATTTGTTTTTCCGTTTTCCTTTCTTGGCAGCGGCCGCAGCAGAACCGGTCCATGTGCCGGGCGGTTCAGCGACGCGGCCTTGATCGTTGGCTTCCTCGATCCATTGCTCCAACACACTCCTCAGACGTGTCAATACGTCCTGATGTTCAGGCGAGTTGGCGAGGTTGTTGATCTCAAACGGGTCTTTCTCCAAGTCGTACAACTCCTCCGCCGGCATCCGTGGCTGACACAGGAATGCCTGCGGCGGCGTCAGTTTGCCTTGTGCGTGCAGTTCCTTCAGCAGATTCCAGACGGGATACTGACGTTCCTTGTATGCATTCGTCGCAAGGAACGGCCCATTCGTGAAATTGCGGATGTATCGGTGGCGCGCGTCCCGAACCGACCGAATTCGCATGACGGTTTCGTCGCACCGGTCCCGCGCCCCGAACACATATTGCCGCTCTACTTCACAACGGTCGCCAAGAAAAACGCGTCCTTGCATCTTGGGCGGTTTCGGCGCGCCGGCGATGGCAAGCATGGTGGGCGCGAGGTCAATGGACGCAATCAGCCGATGATCCAGCGTGCCGGGTTGAGAATGCTTCGCCGGCAAAAACTTCTTCGGCCAGCGGATGATCAACGGCGTGTGCAGACCGCTGTCGTAACAGAACTGTTTGCCGCGAACGTGCGCTTGGCCGTTGTCGCCGAAAAAGACAACCACGGTGTTGTCGGCAAGGCCGTCTTTTTCGAGTTGCTGCAGGATGAGACCGACTTTTCGGTCCAGTTCGCTGGTGTCGTCAAGATACGCGGCCCAGTCAGCGCGTGTGACGGGATGATCGGGATAATATGGCGGAATCTCCACCTTCGCAGGATCGGCTTTCTTCGGGCCGCGAAATTTGCGATGGGTCTCCGAGAAGTTGACTTGCGCATAGAACGGTTGGTGCGCTTTCAAATCCGTCCAGTTGGCCGAGTCGAACGGTTTGCCTTCGTAGGCGAAGTTCCAGTCGGTCTTGCCGGTGCCCTTGAAGCCACACGCTTCGGGCAGTTCCCTTATGTTCGCAGTGAAATAGCCGGCGTCGCGCATCCAATCGCTGAGCACGCGGACGCCATCCGGCAACTTGTAACCATCATCGCGGTGGGAACGGTGATTATGAGCGCCGATGGTGATGGCATACATGCCAGTCATGAAAGACGACCGGCTCGGCGAACAGACGTTCCCGGCGAAGAACCGCGTGTAACGAACACCGTCAGCAGCGAGTTTGTCAAGGTTCGGTGTCCAGACTTCCTTCGTGCCGCAACAACCAAGGTGCGGCCCGAAATCCTCGGCGATGAGCCAGAGGATGTTCGGCCTCGGTGCCGCCAAAACCGACGATACAAGACAGAACAAAATGGTTGCAATTCTCATATTCACTTCACCGGTGTCAGCATCACGTTGGACAGGTTGAACGGACGCCAGCCTTCTTTGATGGGTTTAATGGCAAGTGTCCGCTTGCCGGCGGCGACTTCAATCTCGCCGAGCTTCACTTTCTGGAACTTGGCAAAGTCACCAGTCTTGGGCGCTTTGGCTGTAAGTTTCTTGTTGCCAACACTGATCTCAAAGCTGCCGGTGCCGTTCGCCGCGATCTCGGCAGTGACGGTGAACTTACCGGGCTTCTTGACGACGAATCGCCATTCGATCCAATCGGACGGGTCCACCCAGTAGCCAACATTGCCTTCGGCAGCCTTGAGCATGCCTTTGCGGTGAAGGTGCTCGACCTTCACTTTGCTGCCGTGAAGGATCACGTCGTCACAACCGAGTGCGATAGTGCCGTCGGCAGCCTGCGTGGGAAGCTGCGGCTCGATGTCCAGTTCGCCTTTGACATTGAGCACGACCACGGAGCAGATCGCGTCAGGCGCAGTGGCAGGCAACGACACCGTCACGCCGTCTTCGCCGGCGTCAGCAGTCAACTTTGCACCCGTGGCCAATAGCGTCGCGGACTCGACTGTGTTCTTCAAACCGGGCACGAGAAGTTTGCCGTCTTCGGGCCAAGTGAAGACGTGGAGGTAGAGTTTGCCGGGCTTGCGAGTGCAGCGCCCATTGAACGGCAATCGCTTGAACGGGCTGGCTTCTGTGCCGTAAATGGCTTCGCCATTCTTCTTCATCCAGACGCCGACCTCACGAAGCCGATCAATGGAAGGCTGCGGGATCAAGCCCTCGGCAGTCGGGCCAACGTTGAGGAGGTAGTTGCCGCCTTTGCTGGCAATGTCCACAAGATTGCGAATCAACGTCTCAACCGGCTTCCAGTTCTCGTCGTAACTCTTGAAGCCCCACGTGTCGTTCATGGTCATGCAAGTTTCCCAGTCGCGGTCCTTGTAGCCGGTGGCGGGGATGTGTTGTTCAGGCGTCTCGGTGTCGCCCTTGAAATCGCCGCCGAGCCGGTTGTTGTGGATGATGCCGGGCTTGAGCTTCAACAGCGTGATGAGTTTCGCGGCGCGGTCGGGGTTCATATCCCGCGGCGTATCCCACCAGAGGACGGCGGGGAACTCGCCATACTTCGTCAGAATCTCGCGCACCTGCGGCACCGCGATCTTGTCAATGTATTCATCCATGCTGCCGTCCTGCGCTTTGTCCCAGTGACCACCGGAAGCGGCACCGCCGGGATGATTCCAGTCTTGGGCCTGCGAGTAGTAGAATCCGAACTTGAGGCCGTGCTTGCGACAAGCCTTGGCCAAGGGCGCGAGAAGGTCCTTGCCGTAGGGCGTGGCATCCACGATGTCCCACTTCGTGACTTTCGAGTCGAACAACGCAAAGCCGTCGTGATGCTTGGAGGTGATGACGATGTATTTCATGCCGGCGTCCTTGGCGAGGCGGACCCACTCGTCGGGATTGTATTTCGTCGGATTGAACTGCTTGGCGAACGCCTTGTAATCGGCGCACGGAATCTTGCCGCGATTCATGATCCACTCGCCGATGCCTTTGATTTGCTCGCCTTTGTAGGTGCCGGCGGGCACGGCATAGACACCCCAGTGGATGAACATGCCGAAACGAGCTTCGCGCCACCATTTCATCCGGGCATCGCGCTGTTCCTTCGTCTCACCGGCGTAAGGGTCAATCTTGATGATCTGCGGCACGCCCTTGATGTCGAGCGCAATGACCGTTGCAATCTTGTCGGGCATCTCGGCAGGCAATGCGATCTCCGCGCCACGCTCCGAGGTCGTGACATTCAATTTTCCGCCGCCGAGCACTGTGGCCTTGATGGCGGTGTTCGCGACGGGCACGCGAAGTTTGCCATCCTTCGGCCAATCGAAAACGTGGAGGTAGAGTTTACCGGGTTTCTGCGTGCAACGACCCCAGTCGAGCGTCGCAAACGGGCTGGCGGTGGTGCCGTAGATGGATTCGCCGTTGACTTTCATCCACGCGCCGATGGCGCGGAATGACTTGACCGTCTCTTCCGTCAAACTGCCATCACCTTTCGGGCCGATATTCAACAGGTAATTGCCGCCCTTGCTGGCAATGTCAATGAGGTTGCGGATCAGCGTCTCATCCGACTTCCACGCGTGGTCGTGTTCGCTGTAACCCCATGTCGTGTTCAACGTCATGCACGTCTCCCAATCCACGCCCGACATGCCGGTGGCGGGGATGTGTTGCTCGGGCGTGATGAAGTCGCCGTATTTCGGGTCGAGTGTCGCGGCGTATCCTTCGGTGCCCATGCTCTTCCAGCCCGCCTCGGCAGACCGGAACAGACGATTGTTCATGATGATCTTCGGCTGCTTGGCGCGCACCATATTCATCAAATCAAATGCCCGCCAAGCCTCCTGACCTTGGAAATCCTGTCCGCTGTAATCCCACCAAAGGATATCCACGTTGCCGTAGTTTGAGACGAGTTCGGCGACTTGCTTGTGAAGATAATCAACATACTTCGAGTGGTCGCGCTCGCCGTTCGGGTATGGCTTGCCCTTGAGTGGATGCGGAAGCTGTTTGGATTTCTCGTAGGCATACTGGTCGTGATGCCAGTCAATGACCGAATGATAGAAGCCGACTTTCAATCCCTCCGCACGACACGCCTCGACGATTTCCTTCACAAGGTCGCGGCGCAACACGGAACCGGCGTTGTAATCGCCGACTTTGCAATCGTGCAGCGCAAAACCTTCGTGGTGTTTGGAAGTGAAAACGAGATACTTACAGCCGGCTTCCTTCGCCAGCCGCGCCCACTCGCGGGCAAAACCCGGCGTCGGTTTGAACTTCGGAATCGCCGCTTTCGCGTAGGTGTCGGTGTCAGCCTTGACGCGCTGCTGGATCCATTCCATGCCGCCTCTGGTGCCGACGGGCTTGCCCTCCCACGTGCCGGCCATGCCGGAGTAGAGCCCCCAGTGGACGAACATCCCGAACCGCGCTTCGCGCCACCATTCCATCCGCGCGTCGCGCTGCCGCTTGGTCTCCGCCTGTGCCGCAACGCTCATTGCAAGAAACCCAACCATGATAACAGTTCCGATTGTTTTCATGCTCGTTTGTTTACCACGACTCTCGCCGAATCGAAAGTCTTGTCTTGCGTCTGTAAGAACTCCGCGCTACCACAATCACCATGAACATCACCCGTCGCTCTTTTCTCAAACAGGCATCCCTCGCGACCGCCGGCTTCTGGTTCGCAGGTTGCGCCACAAACGTGTACCGACGCGCGCGCGTCATCGGTCCCAACGAGAAACTCCACATCGGCTGCATCGGCATCGGCGGACAGGGCGGCGGTGTTACCGCCGAATTGGCCACGTTCGACACCGTCCAGATCACCGCGCTCTGCGACGTGGACGAGAAATGC
>CAZNOK010000136.1:0-13840 GCA_964574605.1 uncultured Verrucomicrobiota bacterium | reverse complement strand
GCCTCAATTCCCGCCTTCGCCGATGGCGACCCGGCGATGACGCCGGAGATGAGCACGCCGTTCGGCTCGGTGCCGCCCTTCAACAGCGGCTGGACCTCGATGCCGAGCCACGCGCGCCGGACAGAGCCGCGCTCGATGATTTCCTTGCCAACGCGCTGGGCGAGGTTCGCGGGGATGGCGCCGCCGAGGCCGAACGTGATTTCGTTGATGCCGACAATCTCGCCGCGCAGGTTCACGAGCGGCCCGCCGGAGTTGCCGGGAAAAATCGCCGCGTCGTGCGCGATCCAGCGGACCAGCCCGCCGACGTCCTCGCCGTCGAGCGTGAACCGTCCGCCGCCTTCGAGCGCGCGCGACATGATGAGCTTGGTGTTGCTGACGATGCCGCGCGTGACCGATTGCGAGAGCGCGAGCGGGCTGCCCATGGCCAGCACCGTGTCGCCGACCTTGAGATGGTCGGAATCGCCAAACGACGCGAAGGGGAACGTGCGCGGTTTTTCCGGTTTCAGGCGGAGGACGGCGATGTCGGAAAGCGCGTCGGTGCCGACGAGTTCCGCCTCGATTTCCTCGTTACTGCTGAGGATGCAGACCAGCCGCGTCGCGTGTCCGGCCACGTGATGATTGGTGAGAACGAAGCCGTCTTTGCGGAAGATGACGCCGCTGCCGCCCGCTTCCTGTTTGACGGCGCGGCCACTTTGGAAACGGGTGCTGACTACTTCGATGCGCACCAGCGCCGGCGTCACGCGCGCCACAGCGCGGTCCACGGTGGCCGCCGCGCCGCCGAGCCATTGGGCGGAAACCGACGCCGCCAGCGTCATCAAAACAGAAAGAATTGTCAGTCGTTTCATCGTCATGCCACCCGCGCAAACACCACCAGAAACAACAGCGCCAACACGCTGCCGAGCACCGCGAAGTTCAACTGGACGCTCATCCGGTGCAGTTCCTTCCATTCCTGTTCCCAGTGCGCTTCCGGCATTTTGCCGGTGCCGATGATTGGCGTCTTGCGCTCGCGCAATTCGTTCAAGCGCGGCAACACCGACATCAACAGCCAGCCGTCGGCGCCGCCCGTGCTCGCCAGCAGCAACAAACTCAAAATGCCCGGCCACTTGCCGAACGCGCGGTCGGCCAGCAGCCAGCCGACGCACACGATGCCGACCGCCGCGCACAACAGGCCGAGGATGTAATAGCGCGGGAAGATGGCGCGCTGGAGTTTCGCCGCGTCATCGGAGGGCAATGTCTTGAACACCGTCGGCGCGACCACCGCGCTGAAGAACACGACACTGCCGATCCAGACCGACAACGCCAGCAGATAAAGCCATTTGACAAACGGCACCATGCCGCGCAGCCTAGCAGTTGTCTGCCCATCCGAAAAGCAAAAAACCCGGTGTCTCATTCTATGAATGAACGCAGAGAGTTTGTGGCACCTACCTTCGGTGGCACACGTTTCTGCCTCTTGCTTCGAAGCGGCTTCCGACTTGGGCGCCTTTCTTCTCCCTGATGATGGCTCTGGTGAGACTTGCGGTGAACACGCCGATGAATGCAATCCCGTGCGCGGCATTCTTTATCCGGAACATTTCCGGAACCCAGCGCCTTTGTCGGCTAGGAATGCGCGGAGGCGTTTGACGTGCTCCCACATCACGGCTTTCTTGGTCGGGTCGCGCAACAGGAACGCCGGGTGATACAAGACCATGAACTGGACACCGGGATATTCGGCCACGACGAAGAACTGGCCGGCCTCGCGTTCCATTGAGAACTCCTCGTCTTTGGCTCGGCTCGGCGCGAGATATTTCAAGGCGACAGCGCCGAGCAACAGGATGACTTGCGGCTGCATCAACTCGATTTGCCGGCGTAGATACGGCAGGCACGCCTCGGCCTCGGGCGCGGTCGGCGCGCGGTCCACTTCGGCTTTGCATTTGACGATGTTGACGATGAGCGTGTCGCGGTTGGTGTCCAACCCGATGCTGGCCATGATCCGGTCAAGCAACTCGCCGGAACGACCCACGAAAGCTTTGCCTTGAACATCTTCGTTGTCGCCGGGCCGTTCGCTGACGATGAGCACGCGCGCCGACGGGTTACCCCGGTCAATGACGATGTGGCTTCGGGCCTTGCCGCGCGGACAACGCTGGCAGTTGTAACCGGTCAGCCGGGCGCGGAACTCTGCGTAGCTGGACGCGGCGAGCACCGTGTTATAGCCGGCATCGAACAGATCAAACTCCATCGCGTCGTCTCCATATCACTGTTTCGGGGCGCGCGGAGTCAGGCAGTAAACATTCGGCCGGTTGCTGTCGGTCTCGCCGGCGTAGATGCGGCCATCGGGCAGCACGACCATTGCGTGGAAAATGCAAAGCTCGTAGTGCGGCAGCACGACGCCGTGGTTTTCCAGCGTGCCTTTCACCGGGTCATAGACAAACAACTGCATCTGGGGAAACCCGCCGAAACCGATGATGCGCCCATCAGGCGCTTCGGCCAGCGCCGGGATGCGCGAGGTGCGCACCGGCCGGCCGAGCAGTTCCACTGTGCCGGCGCCGAGTTTCAGGCGGCAGAGGTTGGCCGGGAGCGACGTGCCGAAATAAATCGCCCCGTCGCGCGCGCCGCACGCCGAGTCGAAACTGTTGGCCCAGGATTTGTTCTTGGCGGGCGACACGGCGCTATACGGCTCGCAGGGCACTTCGATGGTTGTGCGCTTGAACGTCCGTTGTTCGTGCTCGTAGCGAAGCAGGTAACAGCCGCCGGTGCGGACCGGCGCGGACTTTCGCGCGAGCGCGCAATTCCAACATCCCCACGTCACGCCGGTCACATCGCAGACCAGATTGTGATGCGCCATTTGGGAGATGCGACCGTAGTCGGTCACCGCGTGCGAGGCGAGGTCGTGGACGAAGAAGCGGTTGCCGGGAATGGTGTAGCCCGCGACGTAACGACCGCGTGTGTCCACCACCAATCCCTGAATGGCCTCGCCCCGGACCTGCGGGCCGAGATCGGTAAACCGGCCAGTGCGCGGCTCGTACCGATACAGATGGCCGCCCTCATAGCCGTCGCTGTGGAAATCAATCGGATAAGCGTCCGCGATGTTCAACCCCTGCCCGATGTACAGGCTGCCGTCCGGCGCTTTCCCCAATGCGTTGTGAATCTTGTCGAGAATGCCGCGCGTCTTCGGGTCATCCGGATAAACATCGCCAAGATCGCGGACCGAATCATCGCGTGGATCGAGCGCGGCCAAGATCCGCCGTTTGCCGGTCAATCCACAATAGACAAGGCCGTCGTCGCCGACCACCATCGCCGTGACCGCGGTGGCCTGCGGCACCGGCACGCAAATCTCTTTCACATCATATCCCCTCGGGGAACGCCCGAACCCAAAACCGCGCGCACGCGGCGTAAACATCGCCGCTGCCGAGACGGAAATAGACAGTTTCAGAAAATCCCGGCGGGTAAATAATTGCGTCTTCACGCAGCCATTCTAGCGAGCCGTCAGGCTTTCACGCAAGAAAAAGCTACACGTCGCAGACCTTGGCGGCGTAACGCAAGGCGGCCACCTTGTCGGGCCATGTCGGGATGAATTCGTGCGCGACGTAGCCAGTGTAGCCGGTCTCGACAATGGCGCGCATCACGGCGGGGTAATTGATCTCTTGCTTATCATCCAGTTCGCACCGGCCGGGCACGCCGGCGGTGTGATAGTGGCCGATGTAATCCTTGTAGAGCCGGATGCGGCGGATGACGTCGCCGTTCATAATCTGAACGTGATAAACATCGAACAGCAGTTTCATGTTCGGCGAGCCGACCCGCTTGATCAACTCGACGCAGAAGTCCACGTTGTCGCCGAAATAGCCGGGATGGCCTTTCATCGGATGGGAACTGTCGCGCGTGTTGAGGTGTTCAAGACAGAGGCTGATCTTCTTCTCCTCCGCGTAGCCGATGACGCGTTTCCAAGCGTCCACGCAGTTGCGCGCGCCTTGTTCGTCGCTGATACCCGGCTCGCGCATCCCGGTGAAGGTGATGACGCTCGGACAACCAACACTGACGGCGAGATCAATCCCCTCGCGCAACTTCTTCTCGACGAATTCATGGTTGGCGGGATTAAACGGGCCTTTGGCGAAGCCGTGGCTGCCAACCAGCGACACTCCAAGGCCAAGTTCGCGAATCATCGGGTAATGTTTCTTGTCAACTCCCTCCATCGCGACGAGGCCAATCTCCTTGCAGAGTTTCGCGAGGTCGGCGGTCGGCATGGGATTGTACGTCCAGCCCATGATGGACTGGCGGATTCGTTTGTTGCGGATCTGAAAATCCGGTGCGGCGCTGACCGCGGCTGCTCCGGCAGCCATCAAGGCGGTTTGAAGCCACGAGCGTCTGCTGAAGAGAGGTGTGTTCATAGTGCTCCTACTTTAGCATATCCACAATCGCCGCGTTGACGGCTTTTCGAATCTTCGGAATCTTGTCGGGGTCAGGAAGAATCTCCGTCGAACGCAGCCCGCCGGCGTTTGGAATCGTGACCAGATCGCGTGCCATCGCCAATGCGCGTTCGCCAGCGCCGTTTCGTTTACCGGCTTTCTCGACCAACTCCGACAGCAATGCGAGCGCCTCGTAGTCTTCGAGACCTTCGCGGAGTTGTTCGAGGCGGATCGTGCTGACGGGGCCGTTTGGGCTGGGATAGGCGAGGTAGCCATCGCCGTTCGGGTAGCGGATCCAATAGTGGCGTTTGCCGTCGTCGCTCTGGCGAATGAACTTGTGCCAGCCGCGTTCCCACGGATCGTAGGTGTACCAGTTAATGCCCCAGAACTCGAAGCCGGTCGCGCCATATTTGAAACAGTAGTAGGGCAACATCCGTTCGGTAGCCAAGTACGGCGTGTCCGTCGCCATCTGGCCGTCGCAGGTGAACCAGAAGTTTTTGCCTGCCTTCCGCACCTGCTCCAGTTCCGGCACTGGGAAACATCCGTACTGGCCAACGCCCCACAGGTCCAGCGAGTCATCCCAGTCGCGGCAATGCCGCCACGTGCTGGAGTAGATTGGCATCTTTGTGTCAACCTCATGTATCAATGCGCACAGCTTCTTCATTTGTTCGACGACGAATTCCTGATTATGGAAGTGCGGCTCGTCGGAGATGTAATAGATGAACTTATCGTGCCAGCCGCGTTGCTTGACGTGGTTGCTGAATAACCGGTAGGCCTGCTTGAAGGCGTCGTTGTATTCGGCTGTGAACGGTTCCAACCCGAAAATCTTCTTCGGCGGATACGCCCAGCCGAACATATAGAAGAACCACGGCGTGTAAGCGACTGGCATCCCCAGTTCATCGAGGCAGAATCGCGCATCCTCGTCGAACGCCGTTGCGTCCATCGTCACCTTGCCGTTCTTGTAGGTGAACACCGGCGACGGCTCGATGTGGCTGATGCCAAGCCGATGTTCCGCCATGAATCGCAACCACGCCCGCCGTTCTTCCGTCTTGCCGTGAAACCGGAAATCAAAGATCGTCTTCAACCGCGTGCTCTTCGGCAACGCAAACGGCAGCGCCGTCACCCGCACCGGCAACCGCAGTAATGTGGGAGGGGCCTCAGCGCCCCGACCGCCCTTGGTCGCCGCACTGAGGCGGCTCCCACTTTCAGCGAAGCCGCGAATCGTTACCTCGCCGTGATACTCGCCCGGCATCGCATTTTCCGGCGCACGCACCGTGAACCAGATTGGTTGCGTCCGGTTAGCCGCCAAGTCGAACGACGCATTTGGTATCAGCGGATCCGGCCATTCGCCGGTCCAGCCATCGGTCGAACCGTGACCGCGCGGCACGCGCCGCTGCCAATCGGCAACCTCCGTCTGAAAGTAACCGCTCGGATGATCAATCGGCACGAACCCGACACGATCCACCTTCACCGGGGGAAGTTTCGCCTTTCCACTTGTCAACTCCGACACCGACACTTGCACGTTTTTCAGTGTCGTTGCGCTGCGCAGCGCCAACTCGAACGGTTCGTATTCGTTGCGCGCGCACTCGACCGACACCGAACGCACGGGTTTGCCGGGCACGTCGTCGGGGAACACTTTCACCAGCGGATGCACTTCCCACACTTGCAGGCTCCGCGACGGCTGCGCGCTTTCCCGTTTCACGATTTCACCGGGCAGCACACGGCAGAACACGATGCCCTTGTGACGCAACGTGCCGTGTGTGTTCATCGTCAGGTGCAGCGTCACCGACTTCCCGTCGCCCGGCGTCTGGATGAACGTCGAGGACTTCACCCAACCGGAATCGCTGCCGACCTGCGGATGCGTGCTGACGAACATCGTCTTTCCGTTTGCGTCGTGCACGTGCGCGTGCAACGCCACCGTGCCGCTGACGCCTTCCGCTTTCAGGAAACCGCTGTAGAGATACGTCGCGTTCGGCTCGACGGGGATCGGCTCCGACCGCCAACCGGTCCAGTTCGGCTTCGCCTCCGCCGGTAAGGTGAACTCCAGACTTTGTTTTCCGAATCGCGTGGCAGCGCCGAAGCGTGTCCAGCCATTTGTGCCGGCGTGCGACGCGAGGTTCAACGGGCTGTTGACCAACCGCTCATGATCGTATTCGGAGGCGATGGGAATTTCGCTGACGCTCCGCGCCGGCAATGCCGACGCCGGAAATAAAGAACGCACGCGTCGGCCATCCACCTGCACCATCACCTCGCCAGTCGGTTTGTCGTCAGGGTTCAAAACACGCACGATCACGCCGTCACCGACACGTGCCTTGTGAAACGTCAGCCGCTCGACTTCGCCGGCTTTCGCGCGCAACGCCGGCTTCTCGCTGGTCTCGACGAACTCGGCGTCGTCGTACCACGCGCAGCCGGTGCCGCGCAGCACGGTGCCGATGGTGACGTTGTTGGCCGTGGCCGGCGCGGTGAAGGTGCAAGACACTTTCTTCCAGCCAAAGCTGCCGCTGCCAGCGTTGAGCATGGGATTGAGCAACATCGGTTTGTCGCCGTTGACGTGCAGGAACCAGCCGGCGATGCCAACGACGTTCTCGGCGCGCACCCAGCCGGTGAACCGGTAGCTTCGGCCCGGCGCGACCGTAATGCCGGTCTGGTTCCACTTCACCCAAGTCGGCTCCGCGCCCGTCGTAACTTCAACCTTCACGCAACCGCTGGATTTTTCGTAGGTGGCGATATGTTGTGAGTCAGTCTCGACGGTCTTCCAGCCGGTCGTGCCGTTCTCGAAATCGCCGTTGACGAATCCGGCGGCGAGGAAATCCGGCACCGGCAGCGCCGCGTCGTTGCCGGCATAGACGTAAACCGTGGCAGAACTTTTCGGGCCGACTTCCGCGGGCACGAACACGACATCGTTGGAGGAGAGGACGCCGGTGCGTTTGGCGTCGAACAACAGCTCGACGCCGGCCTCGTTGCAGACGCGCAGCGATTCGGCGCGCTGTCCCGCCAACGCGCCCACCGACACGGCAACCGTCTCGCCGGCGACAGCGACATCGGAGTTGTTCTCGATGGTCACGACCATGCGTTGCGGCCAGTAGCCGCCGTTGGAAAGATAGAGCGGATGATGCCACGGCGCCGCGGAGGCAGCGGAAATCGCAAGCAGCGCGGCCAAGTAGAACGGGCGTCTTGCCCGTGTCTTAGGGAGTCCATGAGAATTGAACAGGCGGGACGCCCGTTCAACTACACAGAGAAAACTTTTCATGCGCACCACGGACGGGATCGTTTCTGGCATTTCGCGTAAGCGTCGCGGGTGATCTTGCAATCCTCCTCGATGTCGAAGTCGAACATGCCGGCGAGGATGAAGTCGCCACCGTTGTTGAATACGTACGGGAAGGCGTCCTTCGGCGGAATCGCGCCGGCGGCCATGACCTTGAAGGCGATCCACGGCTTGGTGACATCCTTCATGAACGCGATGGTTTCCTCGGGGTTCTTGCACCAGTAGCCCGGCGTTTCCGAAACGGTTTGCGTCGCTTCCCCGGCCCGCGGTGCGGCGTTGTAAGTGTGGTGGTGCAGCGTCTTGATGTAGAAATCCACGGGCAGCTTGGCTTGTTCGACGGCTTGAACGGTTCGCAAACCATGCGCGGCTAGACCGCAAGGCAGATCGAGCAATTTGACCTCCTCGACCGCCTTGGCGATCATGTCGAGTTTCCCATCGGCGATATACCTGTCGGCGTGGACGCCCCAGATGTAAATCGCTTCGGTGCCGTCAGTGGCCATCTGGTGAAGTTCCTTGCGGTAGGCGTCGAACTCCTCAAGGCTGCTGGTCGAGTAGAGAATCCACTGGATCTTGCCGCCGTTCTTGCGGTGTTCGTTGAGGACTTTGCAGATGGCAGGCGTCACGTTAACTGAAAGCGTGTTGATGCCACTGGCCTCGGCGAGCTCGATGGTCTCGCGGACTTTCGTGTCGGAATTGTACGACCGAACCAACTTCTGGACATACTTCAAGCCGTGAGCGTGCTGGACGCGCGTCAACAGGTTCCCGCCAAGAATCAGGCGCGTGATGTTCAGCTTGCCGATCTTGCCCATCGGCAACGCGCTCTTCGGCGCGGCTGCGAGGCTGGCGCCGGCGGCCAATGCGGTCGTGGCGAGGACAGAGTTACGAATAAATTCGCGGCGGTTCATGTTGACCTCCTGCCGACGCATATAACCGGCAAGCGAACCGAAAGCAAGAATCAACGCGTCGCAGCCAATTGTCGCCGCAGGAAGTCGAGCAGTTGCGTCACCAACTGCGCGCGCGCCGCGTCGTCAGAACCGCGCACCCCCAACCGTTGCGTCGCCACATGGCCGTCGGGGAATTTCAGCGCAGCCAACGCCCACTTGCCACCGTCGGCCTCCTGTGGTTGACCGATGGCCAACGCCCATGCGCTTTGCGTCCGTTGCGCAGCAGCGACGGCCAAGTCTTTCGCATTCGGCTCGGACTTCGCTTCGAGCAATCGCGCGAGAATTTCCTCCGTCGGTGCGGCGTAAGCTCCAACCAACACCTTCGATGCACCTGCCACGCCGTTGAGTTGCGCAGCCAATTGACCGCCCGTGCAAACCTCCGCCAACGCCAGCGTGCCGCCCGCAGCTTGCAGTTTCCTGAGCACCGCATCCTCCAACGACGAACCATCGTCGGCGTAAAAATATTCGCCCAGCTTGCCGAGCACCTGTTCCTTCAACTTCGTCAGCATCGCTTCCGCTGCGGGCCCATTCGCCGTCAGACTGAACGTGAAATCCACCCGGCCACCCTCGAACAACGACGTGATGACCACCTCCGGCGGCACCGCGACATGCTCTTTGATGGTCTGCGTAATCTGCGATTGGCCGACGCCGACGAAGCGAAGCGTCAACGTCGCGCCCAACGGCCGCACGCCAAACCTCCGGCGCAGATATGGCAACAGTTCATTGACCACCATCGGCTGCAACTCGCGCGGCGGTCCCGGCAGCGCGACGATGACCGCCTTGTCCATTTCAAACACCAGCCCGACCGCCGTGCCGTTGGCACTTTTCAGGTAACCGCCGCGCGTCGGCGCTTGGGCTTGCTTGCGCAGATTGGCGCGGAGTTGTTCCTTGGGTAATTTCAGACGACGGGCCATCCCCTCCACAACTTCGGGCTGCTCGCGCAACGCAATGCCGGTGAACTTGGAGAGCGTCTCCCGCGTGATGTCGTTCGACGTCGGCCCCAGCCCGCCAGTCACAATGACCAGCGCGGTGTCGTGCACGGCGAATTTGAGCGCATCGAGCATTTCCCGTCGCACATCGTCCACGATCGTCGAGCCGACGCAATGCACGCCGAGCGGATGCAGCGTGCGCGTCAGGAAATGCGTGTGCGCATCCGGATAAACGCCGTCGAGCATTTCGCCGCCCGTGATCACGATTCGATAATTGAGGCGCACAGCCGGTTCGGCAGCCGTCGCCAAGGCTGACGCCAAACACGCACACAACAGAACAAGTGTCTTCATGGCAGTAAAGTCCGCAATGCCGTCAAGATGCCTCGCTCAGCCCCACGGCGTCAATGCTTTCCATCAATCCTGTACCCCGCCCGACCACCCTGAACAGCATACGAAAGTACGGTAATGGCGGCCTAAATGTCTTCATCACTGGGAAAACCTACCGGTAACCGTCTTTCATTGACACAGTCTAGGGCAAAAGACCCTGTAAAAGTGCTTGCCTAAGCGTGCTATAAACGGTTGAATGCCTGCTCGTGAGCTTGGCTACAAGAATTCCCCTTTATAGGGACATCGAGCGTTTGCGGGAGCGTCCGGTCATATCCTATGTGACCAGTAGCCGCCAGAACGCTCGTGGTTCGATGGCGGCTGATGCGATACCGGAGTTTCTGGATCAGATTCAGTTTTTACCACCTGATTGCCGATCAGTGGATCTGCTTGTAGTTAGTCATGGAGGTGACCCGACTGTCGCTTGGCGTATTATGTCCTTGCTGCGCGAACGAGTTGAAAAAGTGGGGGTTCTTATCCCGCAGTCAGCCTTCAGCGCGGCGACTCTTTTGGCTCTCGGAGCTGACGAGGTTGTCATGCATCCCTGCGCCAATCTTGGTCCTGTTGACCCACAGATAACTGTGGCACGACAAATTCCCGGGACGCAGGGAAAAGAGATTTTTGAGTTTGGTTCGGAGGACTTGGCAGGTTTTTTAGCATTTGTCAGGGATAGCGTGGGACTCTCAGACCAAGAGTATCTGAAGTCAGCTTTTGAAATGTTCTGCAAGGAAGTAGGAGCGGTGCCTATTGGCGTGGCTACCCGAGGTGCCCGGCTATCGGTCTCAATGAGCGAGAAGTTGCTGAGGATGCACATGCAGACAGACTCAGAAGGGCAGAAAGCACGCACCATAGCAGAGACACTGAATACGAAGTTCTTTCATCATGGTTACCCTGTCGGCAGGAAAGAGGCCAAAGAGATTGGGTTGAAAGTAGTGAAACCGTCTGCCGAGTTGGAGACCGTAATATGGAAACTGTGGCTGGAAATCGAAGCTGAATTCAAGTCGCGCGTGCCGTTCAATCCAATCACTGAGGTGGCTAATTCGGCAAATGCCGCAGCTCTCTTTGCTGATGTTCCCGTGATTAACATGCCGAGTAATTTACCGCCTCCCATGGCGCAACAAATCCTGCAGCAAATCCTGCAGCAAGTCTCAGTTGCGAGTATTCCTGCGGTGGACTATACTTTGACGCACGCCATGATGGAAAGCACTCGACGAGTAAGTGCGTTTAGAACGAAAGGTAAGATCTTTGCAGGTCGTGGGCCAGATATGAAAATAAGCCTCAATACGGTACAGCTGTCGTCACAGTGGGAATGTATCCCGCTCCCGCAGACAGAAGCAGGTGCACAATGACAATTCTAAACAATACTTTTTCGGTTCAAGCCGGGCATCTGACAAAGCAGTCCGGTCGTGTTGACAATTTGTGCGAACACGGCTTCGAGGCATTTGAGTTCGTCAGCCAAGAAGCGCCACAACAGAATATCGATTTGGTTCCGAGTTTCGTGTCAAAACCAACACTTGTTGGGAATGATGAAGTTCTGCCGCCGAATTTAGGTGTGATTCCGCGAGTTTCTGGAACAATCGGTATTAACTAACCCACAACCCGTCCAGAATCGCGCGCGGTTTCATCGGCTATCGTACTCACCGGCTGGCTCTGTTTCTTCGCCCACTCCGGCGTTAGGATTCTGCTCAGAGGAGCTTTACGCCATCCAAGTGCGGGGGCGGGTTTTCGTCTGATTAAGGACAACCTTGGCGATCTCGACGTCTTCGCGGACTTGGAAGTCGAACATGCCGACGAGCGCGAAATCGGCGCCGTTGGCGAAGGCGTACTTGAATCCGTCGCGCGGACGAATCGCGCCGGCGGCGAGAACCTTGTAGGCGATCCACGGGCGTTTGACGGCGGCCATGTACTCGATGGTCTCCGGCGGGTTCATGCACCAGTAGTTGTCCACGGAGTAGTTGTCTATGATCTCCTTGGTTTGGTCGGGCCGGCGCGTGGACCAATAGTTGGTGTGGTGAATCGTCTTCACATGAAAGTCCAACGGGATCTTCGCCTTCTCGATCTCGCGCACTGTCCGCAACTCGTGCCCGGCGATGCCGGCGATCATGCCGTGGTCCTTGATGACATCAATGAGCGCGGCGATCTGGGTCACCTTGTTTTCGCGCACCCACAAGTCGCCGATGTTGCCGAGCAGGAACGCCCCGACGGCGCCGTCGTCGGACGCCTTTGCCACGACGGTTTCCAAGTTGTTGTCGTCCGGTTTGATCTGGGCAAGATACTGAATCTTGCCGCCGAGCTTGCGGTACTTCCGGTACAGTTCAATCGCGTGCACGTCCAACGAGTACGCGACCATGGTGTTGATGCCATGCTCCTCGCACAGCGCCCACGTCTCCATGATTTTGTCGTCGCTGAAATAATGTTTCATCAACGGCGACACGTACACCAAATCGCGGCTGTGGGCATGGCCGCCGATGAGATTACCACCGCAGATGAGACGGCTGATGGACACCTTGCCGATCTTGCCATTGGGCATCGAGCCGAACGACGTGGGCACTGTCTTGGCGACAGGCGCCGGCGTCTGCGCGAGCAAGGCTTGCTCCTCCAAACTCACCCCTAATGGCGCCGCCAGCGCCACACCGATGGATTTCTTCAGGAAATTGCGACGGCCAAAACTCGTATTCATGGCGGGAAAGATAGCACAAACAAGTTCAGCGCGCCCCGTCAAACCGCCACGACGGCTTTGCGTCGCGCGTCACTGGCAACTGGCGAAGTTCGGTGCGGAGCAATTCGATCGGAATCGGCCCGTGAGTGAGCACGGCGTTGTGGAACTGTTGGTCTGGCAGTTTCATTTCATCGCGCAGCGCGCGTAGTTGGAGGCCGCCGAGCAGGTAACCCGCTTGATACATCGGCGGCGCGTGGCCGATGAACCGGCGAATCTCGCTGGTCGCGCCGTGCCGTTCGTGGCCGACGCGTTCGACGAAGAAGTTCACCATTTCCTGCGGTTTCATTTTGCCGAGGTGGAACTTCAGCGTCACGATGATCCGCGCCGCGCGCGTCATCCGCCAGAACAACATCCCGATCTTGTCCTGCGGTGTCCGCGCCCAGCCGAGGTCCCAGAATCGCAGTTCGCAGTACAACGCCCAGCCTTCAATGCAAAATGGTGTACCGAATACACGCCGGTACTGGTCATGCCGTGCCGCTTGGAAGTTCTGGAGGTGATGGCCGGGAATCAACTCGTGGAACACGGTCAGGCGCGTGAACGCGCGGTTGTTGCCGCGCATCACCATGAGTTTGTCTTCCTGCTTCATCTCGGCGTTCGCGTAGGCCACCATCATGTGCTGATTGTTGTACGCCGCGTACGGAATCGTCTTCAACGTCTCCGGCGACATCATCGTCATCCGCCACGTCTCCTCGCACAGCGCTGGCACCGTGGCGAACCGGTGTTTCTTTGTGAACTCAATCGCCTCGCGCGCAATCCGCGCCACCAACTCATCCTGCTCGCCCGGCGGGACGAAGTCCGCTTTCACCTTCGCCAGCGCTGCCTTCCAGTCGTCGCCGCAACCGAGCGCGCGCGCAGCCTTCCGCATTTCGCCCTCACACCACGCAAGCTCGCGTTCGCCGATGGCGATCAATTCCTCCACCGAGTACGGCAGCCACTGGAACCGGATCTCCTCCGCCAACGCCTCCGCGCCGACCGGCTCGCCGACGAGCGGGTCCTCATCCTTGCCTTTCTGCCCGGCGATTTCCTCGCGCAACAACTTCGCATACTCCTCCAGCGCCTTGTTCGCCTCGCCGTACGGCGTCTTCGACCACCACGAAAAATCCGGCTGAAACCCGTTGTAGAACTCGAACCATCGCTTCAACGTCCCGCGCAACTCGCCGACCGCGCCGACCGCTCGCAACGCCAGCGCCGGCGCGACCGCATCCTTTTTCGCCTTCGCC
>CAZNOK010000135.1:0-13881 GCA_964574605.1 uncultured Verrucomicrobiota bacterium | reverse complement strand
GCGTGTTGTTGAGTTTGGGGCTGGGCGGGGTGGGGTTGAGGTTGATGGCGCGGTTACGAACGGCCTGTCGCCAATCGAGCACAACGCCAGAGGGCAGGTTGATGACGCGGTCGCGGGGAAGCATGGCGAACAGTTCGTTGGCGCGCGCAAAAGCGACGAGGTAAAAATGGCGTGTGGTGAGTTGCGTGGCGTTTTGGAGGATGGCTTTGTATTTGGTTTCGGTTTGCGGACGGGTGAGCGGGAGGCTGAACCAGTCGCCGTCGTCTTGGAGGAGAGTTGGCACGTAAAGCGGGACATCGGGATGATAATGGTAGGGTTTCGGCCAGTTGCCGAAGTGAATGACGTAGTGGAACAACTGCGGGTGCAGGCCGGCGGGTTCGAGGTCGAGGAGGGCGAGACGGGTGAAGTTGGCGGTGGCGCGGTGGTCGGCGTTGCCTTCGGCGGGGTGCGGTGCGAAGACTTTGGTGGGACGGAATTGGCTGAGGAGGGTCTTGATGTCGGCAAACAACGCTTCCGGCCGGTAGGGTTGCTGGTAGGAGTAGTTTTGTTTGTAGGGGACGGCGTTGGTGCGGGTGGCGTCGCTGCGAAATGCTTTGGCGTCGTCCCAGTAGTCGCGCCAGAGGTGTTGCAGTCCCCAGTCGGGATAGCCGAGGAAGATCAGTTGCTCGCGTTTCAAGCTGAGTCCGGCAGTGGCGGCAACGGCTTCGCTAAGCCGTTTCTCGCCGAAACGCCGGTAGCCGGCCCCTGTCAGGAAGAATGCGCCGCTGGAAAGTTTGAATGCGATTTGGTTGTGATCGCCATTGGTGATGTAGATGACGCGAACGCCAGCGCCGATGGCGATGGCCTGTTGGATGAGGCCACCGCAGGCGAGAGCTTCGTCGTCAGGATGCGGCGCGATGATGGCGACGCGGTCGTCGCGGGTCAACGGCGACATCGGTTTCTGGGCACTGGCCAAGCCACCCAGTAGCAGGAACAGCAGCAGTAATCTCCGGGACAACATCGCGGGTATTCTAGCGTCCCACGCTCTTGTAGGCAAATCCCGCTTCTTTCATCTTTGCCGGGTCGAAGAGATTGCGGCCATCGAGCACGATGGGTTGCGCCATGATGGAACGGAGTTTTTCGAGATCGAGTTGGCGAAACTCGTTCCACTCGGTGCAGAGAATCAACGCATCGGCGTCCTTGGCCGCGGCGTAGGCGTCGGCGCAGAACTCGACGTTGGTGAGGTGTTCTTTCGCCTTGTCCATCGCTTTCGGGTCGTAGGCTTTGATGCGGGCGCCTTCCTTTTGGAGTGAACGGATGATTTCCAACGACGGGGCGAGCCGCATGTCGTCGGTGTTCGGCTTGAAGGCGAGGCCGAGCACGGCGATGGTTTTGTCCTTCACGATCCAGAGTGTGTCGTAAACCTTCTTCAGAAAACGCTGAATCTGGCCGGCATTGATGCGCTGGATTTCTTTCAGGAGGTTGAACTCGCAGCCGAGTTGTTCGGCGATGTGAATGAACGCGCTGATGTCCTTCGGGAAACAGGAGCCGCCATAGCCCAGACCCGCGTTGAGGAACGACCGGCCAATCCGTTTGTCCAGCCCCATGCCGTGGACGACGTCCTCGACATTGGCGCCGCCGGCTTCGCAAATGACAGCCAGCGCGTTGGCGTAGGAGATTTTCAGGGCGAGGAACGAGTTGCAGGCATGCTTGATCATCTCGGCGGAGTTGATGTCGGTGACGATGATCGGAGCACGGAATGGCTCGTAGATATCCTTCATCTTTGCGACGGGACGTTCGCTGGCGACGCCGATGACAATGCGGTCCGGGTGCATGAGGTCCTGAACGGCGGAGCCTTCACGAAGGAACTCGGGGTTGCTGACGACATCCACTTCGATCTTGTCCTTGTTGTAGCGGCGGATGGTTTCGGCGACGCGCTCGCCGGTTTTGACAGGAACGGTGGATTTGTCCACGACGATCTTGTACTCGGTGATGGCGGCGGCGATTTCGCGTGTGACTTTCTCCACGTAACTCATGTCCACTGAACCGTCGGCGCGCGGCGGCGTGGGGACGGCGATGAACACGACTTCGGAGGCGCGGACGCCCTCGGCGATGTCGCCGCTGAACCGGAGCCGGCCAGCGGCGACGTTGCGCTGGACGAGTTCGTCGAGGCCGGGTTCGTAGATGGGGATGCCGCCGCGTTGGAGGAGGGCGACCTTGTGGGGATCGTTGTCCACGCAGATGACGCGGTGGCCGACTTCGGCGAAACAGGTGCCGGTCACGAGACCGACATAGCCGGTGCCGATGATGCAAATGCGCGTGCTCATGGGTTAATGCGTCCCGATTCGAAGCGAGGGGTAGGCCTTGAGGCTGATCGAGACGAAGAAGATGTTTTCGTCTTCGCGGATGCGCTGGCCGGTGCGGCGGAAACCGTAGTTGATGAGCCAGTCGTGGGTTTCCTGTTGGAGTTTGTATTCCTGATTGAGCCAGGTTCCATCTTCCATGTCCACCCATTGATCCATGATGGCAACCCAATGGCGGCTGAGCCGGTAGGAAACCCGTCCGCCGGTGAGGTTGCTGTCGCCGTCGAGGTAACGGTTGCCGAGGTTGACGCTCCACCGGTCCCGGTCAAACACGCGGGCGTCGGTGTTCAGCTCACCGAGTTCTTGTTCCTCCATGTCGAAGCGGGTGCCCACATCAATCGAGCACCAGTGCAACGGATTGAGTCGGAGCGTGCTGAACAGGTCGGAGAAATCCCGGTACATCAGCGTCTCCTCGAAACTGTACTCGGTCCACGCCTCCAGTTCGGCGAGGTCCCACGGCTGATCATTGCGGCGGGTCTGGAGTTTCTGGCGGACGCCGAAGCGGGCGAGGTTCATGCGATCAATCGCGTCCACCGCGGTGTCGGCGGGAAACTCCAGCGCGTGATAGCGGGTGACGAGCATCCGCGAGCCGTTCAGCAAGGTGTAGTAGCGATAGGTGTCGAATTGCAGCAGGTCGTTCGGATGTTCGTTGGGGGAGGCGATCCATTGGTAGTTGACGAATGGCTCGACGATGTGACGCAGGCCGTGGATGTTCCAGCGTTTGTCTTCGACATCGTTCCACGCGCGCCAGAACTTGAAGCTGCTTTCGAGGCCGGCGGTGTAGAGGAGGCGCTGGACTTCGTTGCTGGTGGACATCCCAGAGGCGTCGCGCATATACCAGGTGGCGCGGACCCCAGCGCGCGGGACAACGGAGAGCCACCCGAAATACTGCTGCGGCAGCACGACTTGGTGGAAGGTGTCGGCGCGCGGCGAGTTGCCCTCGAAGAGTGGGTCGTTGGTGCGACCGGGCGTGTTGTGATAGTAGCCCGCGCTCGTCGCGCTCTCGTAGAACACCGGCGTGTTGAGGATGCGGACCCGGTTGATGGCCCACGTGGCCTCTGGCATGCGCTCGACCTCGGCGAAGAACGGATTGAGCTGCGGCTGCGCCATCACCGAGAGCGTGAAGTTCTCGCCCCGCTTGGTCACGTCCGCGACCGAGGCCGGCTCGCCTTCGCGTTGGTAACGGTCCTGGAAGAAGTCGTCCATGAAATCGGGGTCGCTCTGTTTGCTGGCGTTGACGGTGATGTCCACGTCGTCGGGGAGGTGCTGTTTGTGCTGCCAGTCGCCGCGCCAGCGGTTGCGCGGAATGGTCTTGTTGTAGAGCCGGTCCACTTCGTCCGGCGACGAGGTGTCGCGACTGTAATAACCTTTCACCGTGCCGGCGGCGCTACCGTAATAATAGTCGAAGTCGGTTCCGAATCCGGGACCGCGTTTGGTCCGGCCGTCCACGTGGAAGGTGGCTTGCACGTGCGTGTCGAGCGACACGCGCCACTGCGTCAGCAGGAAGAAACCCTCGCGCGAAGTTTGCCCCAAGGCAACTCCCACAGGGCTTTCCCGCTCCTTCAACGACCACGCCATGATGGGAAACCAAAACACCGGCACGGTGCCGAACCGCAGTGTCACGTTGTAAAGGACGACGTGGTCGCCGGGGAAAATGTCGGCGCGGGTGGCTTCGAGATGATAGTGCGGCTGGTCGTAGTCGCAGGTCGTCAGGGTGGCTTTCGACACGCTATAGCGGTTCGAGCCGGTCATATGAACGTTGTCGCCGCGCAGGGTCAAGCTGTCGAAAACGCCGCGGCCGGTGTCGGTCTTGAAGTCGCGGGTCTTCATGTTGTAGTAGCCCGCAGGCGCGACCCATTCCTGATTGTTGCGATTCAACCGGACGTTGCCTTCGGCCCAGACTTCGTCGGTGGCGATGTTGTAGCGGGCTTTGTCCGCGCGCAACGTCATGTCCTTGTATTTCAACACCACGTCGCCCTCGCCGTAGGCCATTTGTTTCTCGCGGTCCACGCGCAGGTTCTTCGCGTCAATGGTCGCGGGCTGTTCCGCCGGTGGGGCAGCGGCAAATGCGCTCAAGGCCAGCAGGCTGAGCGCGACGCAGATGATTCTCCTAGTTGCCATCATGAAAGCGCGCGCAAGCTACCACAGTCAGCGCCACGGCAGCAAGGTCAAACACGGCATGCCACAACTTCGATTTCCACCCGCGCGTCTTTCGGCAGGCGCGCCACCTGCACGGTCGAACGCGCCGGGGGTGCTGACGGGAAGAACGTCGCGTACACCTCGTTCATGGCGGCGAAATCGTTCATGTCAGCGAGGAACACTGTCGTTTTCACCACGCAGTCCATCGTCAGCCCTTGCGACGCGAGCAACGCGCGGACGTTTTCCAGCACCTGTTTCGTTTGCGCTGCCGTGTCGCCCGCCGCGGGCGCGATCTGCCCGGAACAGAACAATAGCTCGCCACCGGCACAATTGCCGATCCAGACCGCCTGCGAATACGGGCCGATCGCTTTCGGCGCCGCGTCAGTTGCCACCACGGTTCGTTTCATTGCTGTCTCCTTTCGCACGACACAACCAGATTGCCGCCGCCAAAAACACGACGTCCTCGACCAACGTCCAGCCGCTTGCCTTGCGCGCCACGGCCGCGCCAAAACAACCGCACACCTCCAGCCCCCGCGCCAGCGCCACCGACACCGCAGCTAGGAACACGACATTCAACGCCGCGATCACCAGCGCCGCCGCCTGACGCCACACGCCGATGATCAACAGCCCGCCCGCCAGCAGTTCCACGCACGGCAGCGCCAACGCCACAAGATTGACCAGCGCATTCGGCAGCAAGCCGTAGCGTGCCATGTCGTTCGCGAACGCCGCCGGGTCGAGCACCTTCAACACGCCCGCCGCGACGAACACGCCGCCGAGAAGCAGCCGAAGAATGAAACGCATCACGGCTGACCTCCTTGGCTCGTCGGCAGTTTCGCGCGCTGCCAGAGCGTCCAGCCGTTGACGAGCACGTGGGCGTTGGTGTAGCCGAGCGAGCGAAGCCTCAACAGCAAACGGCCACTGTCGTCGCACCGCTCGCCGTCGCAATACAACACCAGCGCCTGCTCCGGCGCGAGCCTCGGACGCACCACGGAAAACGCCGCGTCGAAGTTTTCGGTTGGCAGACTCAATGCACCCGCAATGTGTCCGGTGACAAACTCGTTTGCCGCGCGTGCGTCGAGGAAGATTGCATCGCCGCGTTCCCACAACCGGCGCGCATTCTCCAGCGTGATGAGATCGGCGGTGGGCAGCGATACGCGCGGCGGACGCCGCCACGGGATCCGCCGCGGCGAGACGACGTTGATGCCGAGGCCGATCAATGTTCCGGCGGCGACGATTATGACAGCGCGACGGATCATCAGAACCTCAGCATGTTGATCGTGATCGGAATGCTGACCTTTGGCTGGTTCGGCATGTTGGTATCGAAACTGATTGTTCCGCGCACGGTCTGCGCCGGCAGCCGGCGTAGTTCGATAATGACTTCGTAGCCGACACCGTCAGGGCCGGGGGTGGATTTCATGATGACATCGGGCAACGTGCAGGCGAGGTTTTTGATTTCGAGCTTGCGCGCCGGGTCGGAGGATTTGACGCGGAAGGAACGGCTGCCGGCCATGGCGCGGTTGACGATGGCCCAGTACACTTCCTCGCGATTGAGGACGACGTCGCCGACGATGCGCGTGTAGATTGGCACCGATGCGACTTCCTGCGTCGAGCCTGCAGTGCGAAACCCGACCCGTTCGTAGAACCAGCGCGGCACGCCTTCGCCTTTGACCGTGACGTGAACGAGCGCGTTGGTGTTGGAGTTTGGAATCGGCTCAAGGCGGGCGGTGATGTTCGATTGCGACGGCATGAGCGCGCCGATCTCCAGCGGCTTGCCGTCGGTGCGCCAAAGGCGGACGGTGGCGTTGGTGGACTCGCCGATGCGAAGCTCGCCGAAGCTGAGTTGGATCGGCTCGGTGTCGTAGAGCGGAACGAGGTTGGCTTTGACGTTGAGTGTGACGCCGGTTTCGCCGGGGTTGTCTGCTTGGACGTAAATGGTTTTCTCGATGATACCGCGCGAGTAGGCGCCACCGAGTGTGATGGTGAACACCAGTTCGCCTCGCTCGCCGGGCTTGAGGTGTTCGGGTTTGACGCTGGCGACGGCGCAACCGCAGGAGGTCACCGGTCGCCGCAACATCACCGGCTCGCGGCTGACGTTCTGGAACGTGAAAGTGCCGGTCAACGACGGCGGCGTGTTCGTGGTTCCGAAGTTGCAGACGGTGGAATCGAACTTGAGCCGTGAAGGCCGCGTCGCCGCAAACGCCAGCAGTGGCGCGGCGAGAAACAAGATTAGGATGATTCGAAAGGTCTGCATGCGCGCCGATGTTACTGCAAGCGTCGGAAGTTGACAAGCGAGAGGGCGCATCTCGGCACTGCCACCATAGTGCCACGGTGTCGTTGTTGGTGTACCGACTTTAGTCGGTCCGGACCGCGTAAACGCGGGACACCAGCCTGTGGAACGTTGTGGTGACAGTGACAGTGTCAAGATGCGCCCCAAGCGAGGGGTTTTGCCTTTCGGTGTTTGCCAAAAGAGCTGTAATAGCTGTTACACGGATATGGCAAAACCGCGCAAAGCTTTTTTGCGTCAGGGGAAGCGACTTGCACAGTCGTTGCAAAGGCGCAGCGCCGCGCCCTACTTCACGCCGAGCTTGTACACCATCGTGTGGGTGTAGGTGTCGCCAGCGCGGAGAACAACGCTGGGGAAGAGCGGCTTGTTCGGGCTGTCGGGATAATGCTGCGGTTCCATGCAGAAAGCGTAGCGGTATTTGTACACCTTACCGGATTTGCCAGTGATGGTGCCGTCGAGGAAGTTGCCGCAGTAGAACTGGAGACCGGGTTCGGTGGTCCAAACTTCGAGGACGCGTCCGCTGGTCGGCTCGGTGACCGTGGCGACGAGCGAGAGTTGTTTGTCGAACGCTTTGTTGAGGACAAAGTTGTGGTCGTAGCCTCCGCCGAACTTCAACTGTTCGTCGGATTGGTTGATGCGCTCGCCGATGGTGTGCGGTGTGGTGAAGTCGAACGGCGTGCCCTTGACAGGACGAATCTCGCCGGTCGGGATGAGCGTGCTGTCAACCGGCGTGAACGCGTCGGCGTTGATGACGACTTGATGGCCGAGGATGTCGCCAGTGCCTTGCCCGGCGAGGTTGAAGTAGGAATGCTGGGTGAGATTGAGGACGGTAGCCTTGTCGGTTTTGGCGGTGTAGTCGAGGCGCAGAGCATTATCGGCGGTGAGCGTATAGACGGCCTTCACTTTGAGTGTGCCGGGGAAACCTTCTTCGCCGTCTTTGCTGGTGTAACGCAGTTCGAGCGCGGGGCCGTCGGCGGACTCGAAGGGGCGCGCTTTCCAGAGCACTTTGTCGAAGCCGATGATACCGCCGTGCAGCGAGTTCGGGCCGTTGTTGGTGGCGAGGCAATAGGTCTGGCCGTCGAGAGTGAATTTGCCGTTCGCGATGCGGTTGCCGTACCGACCAACGATGCAGCCGAAATATGGCGTCTTGGCGAGATAGCCGGCAAGGTTGTCGTAGCCGAGGACGACATCATCGAACTTGCCGTTGCGGTCGGGCGCAGTGAGGCTGATGACGATGCCGCCGTAGTTGGTGATCTTCGCTTCGATGCCCTTGGCGTTGCGGAGCGTGTAGAGAGTGGCGGGCTTGCCGTCCTTGGTGAGGCCGAATGGTTCCTGTTTGATGTTCATGAGTTTTCCTTTGGTCGTGATGCAGTGGCAACAGCCTGTGGCGAGCACGAGTAAGAATGCGAGGCAGCGATTCATGGGACCCTCGCTTTGCCGGCGCGGGCCAGCAGCAACATGACGACGCCGAACGCGACGAGGACGAGTCCCCACCAAAGGTTGATGTTGAACCCGAGCGTGAGGTGTTTCGTCAGCAAGCCATACACGGTGATGATGAGTCCAAGAAAGCTGAACAGGAAGCCCATTGGATAACGAATGTCGAGTTGCATGTGGAATTCTCCTTACCAGAAGATAATGTTGAGGATGACAGCGACGGCCATGACAATGGCGCCGACGGTGGCGGGACGTTTGAACCAAGGTTCGTGGTGATCCACGATCTTCGGTGTCAGCGAGTAAACGAGACCTTTCAGATCCTCATCGGTCTTGGTGCGCGCTGTTGCCAGCGAGATACCGATGGTGGCCACGAAACAAACTGTCCACGCGAAGATGGCGGCCCAAAAGTTTTGCGCCATCTCGACGGGGTATGTGTGAATGTGGCCAAGACAGCCGCCTTTGATCCAGTGTGTTGCGCCCGCGGGCACAGTCAACGCCCAATGCAGTCCCGCCGCCGCCGTGCCGGCGATCAAGCCCCAGAACGCGCCGTGGCCGGTCGAGCGTTTCCAGAACATGCCGAGCAGGAACGTGGCGAACAGCGGCGCGTTCACGAAGCCGAAGACGAGCTGAAGCATGTCCATGATGTTGTTGAACGCCGAGGCGAGATACGCGCAACCGATGCTGATGACAATGCCGACGACCGTGACGACATGGCCGACCTTCAGGTAGTGCGAGTCTGGCTGGTTCGGGTTGATGTGGCTCTGGTAGATGTCGTAGGTCCAAACGGTGTTGAACGCCGTGACGTTACCGGCCATGCCGCTCATGAACGACGCCATCAACGCCGTCAATCCGAGACCCAACATACCGGGCGGGAAATATTTCACCAGCATCGAAGGAATGACCATGTTGTAGTCCGGATTGCCGTCAGCGCCCATCGGAAGGAAGCCACCCTTGCTGGCGTGCAATCCGATGGCGATCATGCCCGGCAGAATCACCAGCGCCGGGAACAACATCTTCGGCACCGCCGCGATCAACGGCGTCCGCCGCGCCGAACTCATCGAGTCGGCGGCCATCGCGCGTTGCACGACGAGGAAGTCGGTGCACCAGTAGCCGAACGACAACACAAAGCCGAGTCCCATAAACACGCCAAACCATTCGACGCCCATTGGATTAGCGGCGGGCGAGCCGGTGTGTGCCCACGAGTGCGTCCAAGTCCCCGGCGCGAAACCGTTGCTGACAGCGACGCCGTTGAGTTTCTGGACGAGCGCGTGCCAGCCGCCGACGTCTTTCATGCCGAGCAAGACCAGTGGCAGGAATCCGAGCACGATGAGGAAGAACTGGAGCACTTCGTTGTAAATGGCGGAGGTGAGTCCGCCGAGATAGATGTACACCAGCACGATGATGGCGGAGACGATGATGCTGACGTGGAAGTTCCAACCGAGGAGAAGCTCAAAGAGTTTGGCGAGCGCATACATCGAGATGCCCGACGAGAACACCGTCATGAACGCGAACGACAGCGCGTTGAAGGTGCGGGTCTTCTCGTCGAAGCGGAGCTTGAGATATTCCGGCACCGAGCGCGCCTTCGAGCCGTAATAGAATGGCATCATGAACACGCCGACGAACACCATCGCCGGGATCGCGCCGACCCAGTAGAAATGGCTCGTCATGATTCCGTATTTCGCGCCGCTGGCGGCCATGCCGATGACCTCCTGCGCGCCGAGGTTGGCCGAGATGAACGCCAGCCCGCAAATCCACGCGGGGATCGCGCGGCCCGAAAGGAAGAAGTCGGAACTGGTCTTCATGAACTTCTTCAATGCCCACCCGATGCCGAGCACAAAAGCGAAATAGACAATCAAGATGACGTAATCAACATGGTGTAATTGAATGTTCATAGTGATGCGCCGCAGGGTGTCAAAACCCCCGGCGAAAGTCAACACCACCGGAACAAAACCGGAACACTGTTCGGCGTCGGTCTCTGACCGCGCCGCGGGATGACAGGAGACCTGCGGTCAGACCGGTGCGCGGTCAGGAGACCCGCGCACAACAGAGTTGGCTGGATCGTTTTGTTCGCATTGTTACACATTCCAATACGTTTTTATTGGCCACCATGTATTTAGTCCAAAAAACCAGAGATTCATGCGCACTCCACCCCATCCGCCCATGCTGGCCCAGACTGAACCCGCCTCATCAATAATAACAAACGGTGCAACTGCAATGCCTCTAGTACGGCAGCGAAACAGTCCGTTTTTGGGAATTTCATTCTGATGATCCAGCAACTCTTTCAGGTTCATCTTTTGGATTCTCGGAATGGAAACTTTTTGAGGGTTGGCAGAAAAGCTCATGGAGCCGACTGCAAATTCCTTATCAAAAGCACGGTCTACGTCGGAGACGCCCCAAGTCGCAGTCAAGATCCAAAGCAGGACGTAGGTAGCTCCTAAATATATCGCCAGTTTTCGTGTTTGTGACATATGGATTCAGATTGCAAACGTTATTATTCGCCGGAACTCATGAGCAAAAGACAAACTCAGTTTTCTTTTCGTTGTCCGATATGCAGATGTTCTTTTTATGGTGCTCCGCTGTCAACCGCCGACGGTGATGGACATGTCGTTGCTCCATTGGCCGGCGCGTTGGTCGCCGACCCGGAAGATGGCGCGGTATTTCCACTTGGTCGGCGTGCTCGGCATCGGATGGGTGTCGGTATAACCGGGCGTGGTGTCGTTGGCCAGAAAGACAAAGCCTTTGTCGTCGCCGCGGTCCACTTGGAATTCGATCATGTCGAGGTGCGCCGCGTGGCCGCCCCAGCCCCAATCGAGGAATACGCCGGTAGCGGTGAGCTTGAGTTTGAACTGCGGCGCGAGCGTGGCGAAGTCGGGAGCGGCCTTCGTGACGCCGGTCAGACCGAGATCGCTGGCGATCGAATCGCTGCATCGGCCACTGTCCTTGATGGTCTGGATGAGGGCGAAGAGGCGGTTCAGGGCGCCGGGGTTGACTGCAACGGCGCCATCGGGCAGCGCGGGGGCGGTGAACACGGGCAATGACATCGTCGCCGTGCCCTTGCCGCTCCCCGCTTCGGTGACCGCATCGGTGCAGGCCAGCGACCAAGCGCGTGCGTTGCTTAGCCATGTGCCGACGACGTATGCCATCCACCGGGCGTCGGCGATGGCGGCGCTAACTTGGGCGCTGGTCAATCCGAGGGGGGTGGCGTAGCTGGCTAGTTTGTTCGCGAAGTTGAGCAGCCAGATCACTTGCTCGCCCTGACGAATGGGGAAATAGTTGTTGTGTCTCATAGGCTTCCTTTTGGTTGGGAGTTAATCGGCGACCCATTGCCGGAGCCGAATTTGGGGGATTTCAGGCATTTTCCACCCCCAAATGGCGTTTTCCCGAGTCAAGGGATGAATCCCTAACGAAAAGGGACGAATCACTTGCCGCGAGGGATGATTCTCCTGCGAAAAGGGGCGAATCCCTAACGAAAAGGGGCGGTTCCCCAGCCCAAAGTGGTGCATCACCAGGGAAAAGTGACGGATCACCAGCCGAAAGTGACGCAACACCAGCGAAAAGTGATGCACCACTTTGGGGGAGTAGTGCAACCCCAGCCGCAAGGGATGTGCCTCCAGAGGGAAGGGATGCGACACTTTTGAGGCGGGATGCGCCCCTCGGCAAAAGTGTTGCGTCCCTTGCGAGAGGAGACTCGCCTCTTGTCAGGGCGGAAGACGCTACCGGAACGTCGTGGGAATAGCTTGCGTTGCGTGCTTCTGCAACTGCGCGGGGTAAACCTCTGATGAACGGCCGTGTCATCACCATTTCTCCGGGCAGGAGAGATAGCATTTCGCTGCGTCCAGGGTCAATACAGTTTGTGCCCGACGAGCCGGAACATTTCCGGAACAGAAGAGCGGTTGCGGCGCGGGCGGGGATTTGGTAGAAGCATGCAGATTTTATGAGCGATAAAAAAGCGATACGAACCATTCTGATTGTGCTGAGCAACCGTTTCAATCGAAATGAGAAGCCGCGTTTCGTGGAGTTGTCCTGCAAGTCCGATGGGACAATCCTGAAAGAACGGACGCTCCGCCGGAAACCTGCGAAAGCCATTTACGACGAGGTCTGGAACAATGAAGAGGGCAAGAAATCCCTCGACACCTGCACACGGATGATTCGTCTGTATCGGCACCCGCTGCAACGCAAGGAAGACTAACAGCGCCTAACAAAATCAGGAATCCTCGCGCTGTTGAGGTGGGGGCGACCCGCCGGGTCGCCCGCCGGTCAGCACGGGAACGACGCGGACGAGCCGGCGGATCGTCCCTACCGGCGGTTTTGTTAGGTGCTCTAAGAGCATGATTGGACAGTGGCTCTGTAGCCGCGAGCCTGCTCGCGGCTTATGTTGCAGTCGCTCTTTTTCCGAAGGCCGCGAGCAGGCTCGCGGCTACAATGACACGCACTGAACAGTTCAATGCGTGCGGTCGTATTCGGCGATCTTGGCGCGGATGAGCGGCTCGGCTTCATTGTACATGTCGCGGATCATCTCGTCATCGAAACGATAGCTGCGATCTTCCAACGTCGTCGTGGCGATGCGGTCGAAGAGCCGGGCTTTGGCGTCGGCGATGTCCTTGCCGTAGATGTGATAAGAGTCCGCCTGCCAGTTCAGGCGTCCGAGCTTGACCGGTGTGCCAAGCCGTTTCTCGATTCCGGCGGCGATGATCTCTTTGTTGAACATGGTGAACCCGAACATATTCATGAAACTGGCGCCCCACGCGTCGTTGCTGCGGAAGCGGATGTTACAGTTCAGCCAATACGCGCCGTCTTCTTCGAGAAGCCGATACCAGAGTGATTGAAGGCAGGGCGGGTCGTAGCAGTCGAGGTCAATGTTCGGCATCCACGTGATCATCTGCGCTTGGCGCGTGAACGGTTGCTTGGCGAGCTTGGCGATGACGGCTTCGACTTGGTTGACATTGAATGGGCCGACGCGTTTGTCGGATTCTTTCCACGTGCCGTAGTCGGCGAGGCGCCCGTGATAGGTGTATTCCCAGCGCGTGTCTTTCGGGTCGTTCATGTTCTTGACCCAATGATCCTTTATGCCTTGGACTTCGAGGACGTATTCGCGGAGGTCTTCGATGCCGCCGGGGAAGGCTTTGTGAATCATCGGCTCAGAAAGCGGGTCGAGCACGGTGAGGTTGAGCGTGCAATCGAGGCTGAGCGGGTCGCCCGGCTTGTCGTATTGCGTCTTGAAACGCGTGCCGTGTTCGTAGAGCGCGACGAGCGCCTTCTCGTAGCCAGCGGCGAGTGATTGTTCGGTGACGCAGAGGACGGGGATGTTGTTCATGGTAGTTCCTTGGTGAAATGCTGGGCGAGTTCGGCAAAGCTCTCCAACACGAGCGTCTCGCCGCCGTTGGGGTTGATCTCCTCGATCTCGTGTTGCCATGTGGTGTGGTAGGGAATGAAGACCGTGTTCAGGCCGGCGGCTTTGGCCGGGTTGATGTCGGAGCGGGGCGAGTTGCCAATCATCCAAGTCGAGGAGGGTTGTAACCGGTGATTGGCAATCAGCGAGCGATAGGTCTCGACGGTTTTCTCGAAGACGATCTCGGTGGTGTGGAAGTACGGTTCAAGGCCGGAGCGATGGAGCTTGCCGAGTTGCTCGTCATCGTGGCCCTTGGTTAGGAGGATGAGGCGATTCTGTGCGTGGAGCAGGGG
>CAZNOK010000134.1:2749-13949 GCA_964574605.1 uncultured Verrucomicrobiota bacterium | reverse complement strand
CCTACCTGCAGACGTTGTTTTGCGAGCGCGTAGCCGGTGGAGGTCGTGGTGGTCAGGATGACGCGCAGGTCGGGGAACCGTTTCCGCAGCGCGGCGATGAACGGCAGCGCGAGGTTGACCTCGCCGACGCTGACGGCTTGAACCCAGCAACGTTTCTCCTTTTTCTCGCGGAGCCGCCGGAACATTTCCGGAGCATAACGCCCGAACCGCTGGAAGAAGTTCTCCTTGTATTTCCCGCGTTTCCACATCTTGTAGAGGAACAGCGGCGTGAGAAGCACGAAGCCGATCGAATAACAGATTGTGTATAGCCATCGCATGTCGGCGGCATTAAAACGCCGGAAGGCCGGTTCCGCCAAGCAGAATCCGCGCGGGCGCACGCAGTGCGCCCCTACGGCACGAGGCGGACGCGATAGAAGAACTTGACGGAATTGGTGGCAGCACCGGTGTGCACGTGGTTCGTCGTGCTCTCGCCGGTGCCGGACACGGTGATGGTCGGGCTGAAGTCGGCGTAACCTATGCCGGGAGCGGCGTTGGTCTGCAAAATATAACTGTGGCCGCCGACCGTTGTCCACGTCACGCGGAGGTCGCTGCCTTCTTTTGCGATGCGGGTGATGCGAAGGACGGAGGGGCTGCTGAGCATTTCGGTGCCGCAAAGCCATTCGTGCCAGTTGATTTTGCCGTCGCCATCGGGGTCGTCGTTGTCGGCGAGCAACTGGCGGAAGACGCCGTTGCCGGTGAGGTTGACGGCGCCGGTCCAGCCGTTGGTGGAGGCGAAGTAGAAGACCATGCCGGGGCCGACGTTGAGGACGCCGCTGCCGGTGAGGTTCTGGACGTAGATGGCGCCACCGCTGCCGTAGTTGTTGAGGACGGTGAGCGTGCCGCCGTTGAGGGTGAGCGTGCCGAAAGCCCAGTTGTTGGAGATGGCGCTGTAGAGTGGACCGCGGTTGAGGCTGTCCTGCTCGACGCCATGCGCGCCACCGCCCATGAATTGGACGGTGGAGGTGAAGATGTCGTAAGCGGTGTTGGTGGATTGGTTGTTGAAGTCGCCCCAGACGCGATACCACGTGGTGGTGGTGCCGATGAGCGCGGCATCAGGGCCGATGTCGCAGTTGCCGTAGAAATCGTTCGTGGCGGCAAAACTGACGCAAGTCAGAAGGAAAAAGGAAGAAGGAAGAACTATGAATAGTCGCTTCATGACCGGTTTGTTTTTACCACAGAACGCAGAAGGAGGGCAATACCGAAAAAGACAAGCCATGCGCTGGTCGGTTCCGGCACCGGCGACAATGCGCCGCCGCCGTTGAGGGCGTAGGTCTGCCCGCCGAGCGACGAATTTTTCGCGGGATCGTAGTAGATGGTTTGCGCCGTCGTCAACTGGTCAGTCTGGGCGTTGAATACCCCAACGATCAAATCCCCGCCGACAAGCGAGACGCTTGTCCCGCTGTCCAACTGCAACGTCCCAATCGTCGCCGTGCCGGCGAGTGTGAAGGTGTGGCTGCCGGCATTGAACTCGACGGTCGCGCCGGCCAATTGCAGGCCGTCGGGATTGGCGCTCGTCAAGTCGCCGCCAATGACGAACACGTCCCCTGCTCCGCCGGCGAGGACACCGGTGGCGTCGAGCGCGACGGTGCCGTTGAAGGTGTTGATCGCCGGGTCGCTCAGGTAAGTGCCGTTGTTGTAGAAGCTGCCGAAGAAGGTAACGTCGCTGCCGGTGTTCTTGAAGTACGCAGTGGCGGCATTGGTGAACGCACCGAAGAAGTTGGCGGTGATCCGCAACACGGTGGTCGTCGCACCAGCGGCATTCAGATACGCGCCGTAGATGTCGGCTTGGCCGCCGGTGAATTGAGCGCGGCTGTTGTTCACAATCTGGACGGCCTTGAAACTGCCGCTGCCAGCGATCACGGCATTGTTGGTGAGGACGACGGTCTGCATATCGAGGACACCGCCGAGGTTGTTGATGACGCCGTTGTTGGCGAGCGAACGGCCGACACGCAACGTGGCGCCGCTTTCGATTTCAAGCGCGCCGCCGCTCTGGTTCTGGATGGTGCCTCCGTTCAGTGAGAGCAGGCCACCACTGGCGCGAACGGCGCCCCCGGCCTGATTGACGAGCGGCGCGCTGACGGCGCCGTAGCCTTGGATGAGGTCGGCATTGTTGATGGTACCGCCGCTGATGCCGCCGCCTTGAACGCTGATGGGACCGGCGTTGGTCCAAGGGCTGCCGACACTCAATTGCGAAGCGCTCGGCAAATAAATGCTGCCTCTCTGATCATAAACGGCATTGGCGGTCAACACCGCTCCTGCCTGAAGGAACAGTCCGCCACTGTTGCCCAAGCCGCTGCCTTGCACGCGCACCGACTGGCCGTTGTTGAGAATGAATGTGGCTTGGTTGTCGAATCCGGCGCTGAAGGTGAAGTTGTTGGCCGCCACCAGCACAACGGATTGGTTGGTCACAAAGCTGCCGATGCTGAGAACATCACTGCCCATCTGTAACTGGCCGTTGGGTTCGACCACCACCGTGCCGCCACTGAGATGCACAGCGCTGGCCGGCGCGCCGCCAGAACCGCTGCCGAATGCGAACAAGCCGGATACACGCAGCGTGCCCCCAACCAAAGTCAATGTCCCAGACGCACCAACGGTGATGTCCCGTAGGGACGCCGTTCCGCCGTTGATGGTCAGTTGTCCGCTGCCACTGCCACCGATGGTGGCGACCGCTTTGACGGTGAGTTGTCCGCCATCACTCACGGTAAGCAAGCCTTCGCTGGCCGCGTTCTGGCCGAGCGTGAGATTGTTGGCGTACACAGCGCCGCTGTTAGTGACGACGAGTTGGTTGCCATCACCCCAGCGACCGACAACGAGATCGCCCCGGTTGCTCCAGATTGAGCCGGCACCCGTCACCAGCACGTTGTTGTCGTCACTGGTGCTGGCGTAGCCCACATACCCATTCTCATCGTCAACTCGACCGCCTCCGGCGATGGTCAACTGGTTTTCTGAACCGTCTCTGCCGACATACAGATTCGAGCGATTGTTCCAAACGGAGCCGCCGCCGGTCACCAGCACGGTGTTGGCAGCGGCCACGAAGTTGCTGCCCAAATAACCTGCGTCGCTGGTAACTTGAGCGCCATTGGTGACCACAAACCGGTTGCCGCTGGCACTGCTGCCGATAATCAGGGCGTTTTGGAACTCATGGGCGCCACCAACGGCGATGAAGGCCGCGTCACCACCGTTGCCAATGACGAAGTTCTGCCCATTGCTGACGACTGTGCCCTTGGTGGTGAGTGTCCCCGTTTCGAATGCGAAGACCCCATCGGTGCGAAGCGCGAACTTGTCTGCGGTGATTGTCCCGCTCTCCAGCGTCAACGTGCCACGTCGCACTTCCAACAGGCCGGTGACGGAAGCATTGGTCACAATCAAACTGCTGTCAGAGATTGTGACTTGATTGTTGAGGGCCGATGCGTTGTAGCCCACCACGAGATTGGAGGCCAGCACCGTGCCGCGGTCATAGACCTGAAGCTGGTTGTTGGCACCACTGTACCCGATGTAAAGGGTGTTTCGACTGGTCCGCATCGAGTTGCTACCAGACACCTCCACCATGTTGTTACTGCCGGTAACAACGTAGCCGACATACCCGTTGGCGTTGAAAACCTTCCCGGCGTTGTCAATGGTCAGCCGGTTACCCAGACCGTGCTGACCGACGTACAGATCGGAGCGATTGCTCCAGACCGAGCTGGCACCGGTCACCACCACCGTGTTGCTGCTGCCGACGTACCCAAAGCCTGATTGACCGTAGCCCACATAGCCGACGCCATCGAACACCTGTCCGCCGCTGCTGATGACCATCTGATTCTCTGAGCCACGGTAACCGACACTCAGGTCGAACCGGTTACTCCAAACCGACCCGGAGGCGGACACTTGGACTACGTTGCTCCTGCTGCCGAGGTCGAAACCCACATACCCGTTGTCGCAGATGACTTGCCCTTGGCCGGTGATCGTCAGTCGGTTGCTCGATCCAGAACTGCCGATGACAAGACTGTGTCCACCACCCGCACCAATCCAACCGGAGCCGGGGTCGGTAACCAGCACCACATTGTTGGCGCTGTTATCACCGATAATACCATCACCCAGCGCATTGGTGACCTGACCTCCGCTGGAAATCGTGAGTTGGTTGCCCGCACCACTACTACCAACGAAAAGATGACCGTAATTGTTCCAGACTGAGCCGGAGCCGGTCACGACGGCCACGTTGTTGCTGCTGCTGGCATTGTAGCCGAGATAGCCGTGGCCATTGATGACCCGTCCACCATTCGAAATGATCAACTGATTGCCGGCACCAGAATAGCCAAAGCGCAGGAAGGAATCCCAACTGTACTGATTGTTCCAAGTCGAACCGTTACCAGACACCAGCACCGTGTTGTTGCTGCTGCTGACATTCCGTCCTACGTAGCTGATAAGAGCAGAGGCAGAGTTATTGATGACCTGTCCGGAATTGGTGATAATCAGTTGGTTGCCGCTGCCAGAATACCCAACAGTCAGTTCGGCTCGATTGGTCCACATCGAGCTGGAGCCGGTCACCACCACCACATTATTGTTGGAGTTGTAGCCAACATACCCCACGCTGTTGAAAACAGTCCCACTGCTGGCAATCGTCAGACGGTTCCCAAAACCGTCCCTGCCGATGTACAGTTCGGAACCATTACTCCAAACCGAGCCGGAGCCGGTCACCAGAACGGCGTTGCTGATGCCCGTGGCGTTGTACCCTATGGAACCGTACCCCATGTTATACACCTTGCCGCCGTTGGCAATGGTCAGTGTGTTTTCTGCACTCGAAGGACCGACAAAGAGCTGGGCATTGTTAGTCCAAACGGAACCGGAGCCGGTGACAAGAGCAGCATTGCCGTCGGCGCCGCTGTTGTAGCCGACATACCCGTCAAGGCTCACTACTACACCGCTGTTGCTGATGGTGAGATTGTTGTTGTCGCCATAAAAGCTGATAAGAACGCTGCTGGTGTTTTTCCAGACCGAGCCGGCACCGGTGACCAGGACAGTGTTGTTGCTGGCACTGGCGTTGAATCCGATGAAGCTTTGCTGGTTGTAAACGCGACCCCCGTTCGAAATAACCAATCTGTTTCCAAAACCAGAATATCCGATGAACAACTGTGTAGTGACATTCCAAGTCGAGCCGGACCCGGTGATCAACGCGCGGTTGTTGTTGGCATTTGCGCCATAACCGATGTAACCGAAGGTGACATTGGTCAGCACCCCGCTGTTGTTAATCTCGAGGTAGTTGTTCGTGCCGGTGTTGCCGACGTAGAATTCCGCCCCGCCATGATTCGACACAGTGCCGCTGATGATGGTGGCGGTGTTGTCCTCAGCATGGAGGAGTGGCGGAGACTGTACAATGAGGAAAAACGACAAAAGTCCGATTGCGAAGAACCGACTACACAAAGATTCTTGATTCATGGCCTTTCTCCTGTGGCTGCCAATACCGTCGCCGGCGACCGCATTAAACCGCGCACTTAGGCTGATGTCTAGCGAAAAACTGTTGCAGTGAAATGGACGGGACGCCCGTCCTACTTTCTGTGACGGTGTGCAGCCGTGAAGACGGCGACTATGCCGAAGAGCACCAGTCCCACACTGCTCGGTTCGGGCACGGCGGTCAACGTACCGCCGCCGTCCAGCGCATACGTCTGGCCAGCCAGCGACAGATTCTGCGCCGGGTCGTAGTAGATCGTTTGTGCCGTGGTAAACTGGTTGGTGTCGGCGTTGAGCAACCCCACGTACAGGTCGCCGCCGACAAGCGAGACGCTTGCCCCACTGGTCAATTCCAATTCCCCAATGCTCGCCGGGCCGGCCAGCGTAAACGTGTGCGCGCCATCGTTGAAGATGACCTTCGCGCCGGCCAGTTGCAGGCCGGTCGGGTTGGCGCTCGTGAGGTCTCCGCCGATGACGAACACGTCCCCCGCTCCGCCGGCAAGGACGCCGGTCGCATCGAGCGCGACGGAGCCATTGAAGGTGTTCATCGCCGGGTCGCTGAGGTAGGTGCCGTTGTTGTAGAACGCATTGAAGAAGGTAACGTCGCTGCCGGTGTTCTTGAAGTACGCGCTGGCGGCGTTGGTGAACGCGCCGGCTCTGACTTGGAGGGCACCTTGGTTGATGACGGCGACATTGCCACTGGGAATGTCGTTGCCCAACCGTAGGATGCCGCTGGCTGCGATACCAACGGTGCCGCTAAGCAGTTGGACGGCGCTCGTGGACGGACCACCGTTACCGATGGCCAGCAGCGTCCCGGAGTTGAATGTGTCGCCGTCGAGTCGCAGAATACCGGAGAGTTCGAGAGTGCCGCTGGAACCTGGGTAGTAGCCGAGGCGAATAGTCCACGCTTGAACCAACCCGCCATCGGTGATGGTCAGTTGGTTGTCCGCCCCGTGGAGGCCGACGCGCAAATCGCCGTGTATCAGGCAATCCGAGTTGCACTCGCGCCCAATGCGGGGATTAAGAATCTCTCATACTCAGTCTGCTAAATAGATGAACCACAACGGAACGCCTTCGCAGGCCGGCTCACCGGCTGTCAATTCTGTTGGTGATCGGGAGTGAACGCCCCTTCATTGCTGGTCGGAAGAATCTTCGCGATGTGCTGCAGGACATATTTCCATTCTTCGCGGTATACCCAGAGAAAAAGCAATACGGCTGCAGTTATGATGACAACTTCAGCGCCCAACAACAAAGTGTGGTTGGCTGGCGAAATCATCACCAATAGGACCGCACTCGCCAACCAGAGCGCAGCCGCTGCCAGCCAGCCCGGCGCGGCTTCCCTGACCAAATCGCCTAAACTCATTCTCAATACAAACGGCGCGCGCCGTGCGATAAACCAACAAGCCACGCTCACAAACGAATAGAAACTGGCAATGCCGATGAGCCCTATCAAACCAAACCGGGCAGTTGCCCAAATATACAAGACCAGCACAATGGCTGAATCCAAACAGACAACAAGCGCAAATTGCTTCATTTGTTTGCTCAAGACGAAGAAATAACCGAGACAATGATTCCACACTTGCACCAGCATGAACACCGTGAACAAAAAATCAAACCACTTACCCTGATACAACGAGGCTTTGGCGAAGATGTGTACAAACCACCGATTTCCCGCCAAACAACACGTTGCCACCATCAACGCCAGCCCCATGGTCAAGCGCACGCCACGGCGAATCTCACTGTGGAGGCTGGACAACTCGTCGCGGCACCAGAAAATCTGCCAGCGCGGATTGAACGCATCGTACGGCCGCCAGATCATTTGCATCAACTGCATGGGGAGCTGGCTGCAGACGGTGAAAGCGGCGACAGCCGACAACCCAGCAAACTTGGTGATGATCAGCGACTGACTGAGAAAAACAACCTGCACCGCAATTCCAATCACAAACACCGCGGAGCTGAAACTGAAGAGGTGGCGCACATGATGCCATGGCAGCCGGCGCAACTGCAACCGGAACAAATGCGGACCTTTGATTACCGCCACCAACGGCACCGTGGCATACACCAGAGCACTCGCCAGTGCCGCGTATCCATAGGACAAACTGCCGCACCCCCAGCGCAAGCAAAGGTAGAAACAACCCAACCCCAACCAACTGCCGGCCACGTAGCCCGCAGTGCCCAGATAGAGACGATTCTGCGCATTGAGGATTCCGGGGAACAAACGGAAGGGCAGCAATACGACATTGAGAATCAACATCATGATCCACAATTGCCGTGCCTCCCTTTGCAGGGAGGCGGGAATCTTGAACCAATCCAGAATCGGTTGCACCAGCAATAATCCGAACACAAGAATCACCACGGCTTGAATCATCAATATCACCAGCAACAGGTTGAACCAGCCTTCCCATTCCTCGGCATTTCCCCGGTGTAGCGGATCTGCCATCAGGCGGCTCACCGATTGAACAACTCCAAAATCCAACAAAAGCAAGTACCCCAAAGATTGCGACGTGAACGACCACAACCCAAACTGTTCATGGCTCAAGAAGTGCAGAGCCAGCGGAATGTTCAACAGCATCACCAAGCCTGCGCTCGCCATCTGCAAATAGGAAAAAACGGCCGTGTAAATGGAGTGACGCAATCTCATAAATACCTGGACGACCGGCGCAGCAGTGCAGGCCACACACGCGGATCAAGCAGTGCTGCGATTTGATGGATGCCTTGATGCTGCTGAAAAGCCCGCTGCGCCAAGCGAGCGCCGTCACCGTCTCCGCAGAGGCCACGTCCCCACCACAGGCGCAGCAAACGACTCGCAACCAAAGCCGTTTCCGCCCGCACATGAAAACCGGCGCGGCGCCATTCTTCTGGATGTTCCTCCAGATTGAACAACAAATTAGTGCACCGCTCCACCGCCCATAATGGGGTATTCCAATTCTGCGAGGTGTCGTTCTGTGCATGCATCCGATAGGCGCAAGTCGTTTGATTGTCCCGTATCAAGTGCGGGAAGTGAAGCATCAGTTCCAAGTACAAATGCCAATCGCCCAAGAAACGCAACCGCGTGTCGAATTCCAGCTTGTGCTCCGCCAACGCCGCTGTGCGAAAAACTGCCGAAGAGATAGTAATGGGATTGTCACGCAACATCCGCCAAAGCAACTCACCCTGCGGTTGCAGCAGAAAATCATCCGAAAGAGGCTTTGGCCTGTTCCAAAATGATCGTATCGTTGTTGCCAGATGATACCGCGCACGGCGCCGCCATCCCGGCCGCGGCCACTGGAACGCCGCGCCATCCGCATCGATCACGTCAGCCGGGCCATGAACAAACGGCGCTGTGGGTGTCCGCTGCAGCAATTCGATCTTGTGGGAAAGGTGTTGCGGGTAATAATAGTCATCGGCCCCTAGGAAACAACAAAACTCCGTCTGGACTCGATGCAGCAAGAAGTTCCAATTGGCCACAGACCCCATGTTTTTCGGCTGACGAAATAACTGCATCTGCGGATGGCGGAGGCCGGACAGCAGCTCCCATGTCCCGTCGGTGGAACAGTTGTCGGAAACCAACAACAACCAGTTCGTGTAATCCTGGGCAAACACACCCTTCACGCACTCCTCGATGTAACGAACGGTGTTATAGACCGGGACACAGACCGTAATAATCGCATTGCTCATAAGGCCAGCCGAATGAACGTTAGCATTGCTGATTTATCTGCAAAAAACAAGCTTCACTGTGATGAACGGGGCGCGTGTGGATGCCGCTCGCCATGCTGACGAGACGCCCGTCTGCGTTCGTAATGGCCAGCATTGCGAAGTTGCTGAGAGCGCGTTGTCACGATGAACTCATGGAGCAGGTTGCCACACCACGTTGGTGGGCGGCTTGGGAAACCAGTTCACTTGTGGTGATTCAGCCCAAGCCACGTGTCCATCCATGAAAAGGTAGTTCGATGGTGGCCGCGTCTCTGTTGAACGCCTTGCCGCATGTTGGGACTGCACATCGTTCGTCGTCCCTCCGGCATAGTTGCAGCAGTGTTCTCCAAAGCGGTTGCACCCTATGACGCGCTCAATGACGAGCGCGACGCTCGCCGGTTCGGGAAAATACCGGCTCGGCAAGCGCATACCCTCAATCCAGTCATGGCCGGGTTCAATGCAGATCGAGTAGCTATACGAGCGCGGTAAACTGTGACCTCGATCCATGCGGTCTGCCGGACACCGAAACACCCACTCCCCGGCCACATAACGCCCCAACACCAGTGAAACATCCCATAGACCGCGGCGATTCTTATCAACCGTCGGCAAATGTCCTCCGTTATCAGCCATGTATGCATGCATACCAACTCCAATCATGTAGAGGTTGCGGGCACATAATGCGCGGTGCTGTTTCACCCGATGCGAGTTCAACGCCGGTACCAATAACAAAGCAGTGACGGCCAACAATGCCACGACAACAAGCAGCTCCGTCACGGTAAAACCATTCCGATTGAGCCTCATCGTCCCTCAATAACCTCCCGATATGTCCGCTCGGTGGCCTCGGCGACGCGGGCGGGAGCATGTCGCTCTCGCGCCACGTGACGAGCATTTTCGCCCAATCTCCGCCGTTCCGTCGGTTGTTTCAGCAACGCCGCCAACGTTTCGGCCAAAGCGGTCACGTCGCCAAACGGCACCAGCCTTCCCGTCACCCCATCCTCAACCATGGATGGCACGCCACCTACTGCTGTCGCCACGACCGGCATCCCCGACACCATCGCCTCGGCGAGCGTGTTCGGGCTGTTCTCAATCCGCGACGGCAACACAAACGCCTGCGCCCGCCGATGCTGCTCCGCAATCTCCCTCGCACTGCGGAATCCAAGAAACTCCACGCGCTGTTCGATCCCCAACCGTTCGCACATCACCCTCCACGGCGAAGGATCGCCGCCCCCAATCACCGCCAACCGCCCTGCCGGTAACCTAGCCAACGCCTCCAGCAACATGTCCAGTCCCTTGCGCGCCTCCAGCGAGCCAATGTATAAAATCGAATCCTCGTCCCGTAATTCCCACCGGCTCTCGAAGAACACCGGATTCATCGCCTCGTGAATCATAAAGACTCGTGCCTGTGGATTCACCGACCTCACAAAACCCGAATCGAAAGCCGTACGGCAGGTGAAGTAGCTGCCCCGCCGCACTGTCTCTCGTTCCCAACGTGCCGCCAATTGGCCTCCGGGCTGCGGCATTACCTTCTGGTACTCGTTGATGACCCCTTGGATCGAGATCAGACACGGTAACCTACAACGTATACCTGCCGGTCCGTACACGTGCTCCACGCCGTGCGCGTGCACGATGTCCGGTGCGATCCGTCGAACTGTTCCAATCAGCTCGGCATAACCCGTCAACACATTCCACGGTAGCCACACCGGCCAGCCGCGGTTCGTCAATGGCACTGCCGCGCGCAACACATGAAAGGTGATGTTGTCCCGTGTCACCGTTTGCGACTTCGAAACCCACGGGCTTTCCGTCAATAGGTGCAATTCAATATCCGGCCGTTTCGCCAGCGCCTCCGACAGCGCCACAATCCAACTGCACGGGTGCGATATCTCCCGTCGCACCAGCGCCAACGCCGGCGCCAGCGTCTCGACCGGATACGGCGCGAGCCACGCTACACGCATCGCGCCAGCTCGCGGATGAACTGTCGGTTTTCCCCGGGCAAGCCGACGGTGACGCGAATCCATTCGGGCAACTTGTAGCCGCCCATCGGCCGCACGATCACGCCGCGCCG
>CAZNOK010000134.1:0-2649 GCA_964574605.1 uncultured Verrucomicrobiota bacterium | reverse complement strand
GAATCCATTCGGGCAACTTGTAGCCGCCCATCGGCCGCACGATCACGCCGCGCCGTTGCAACGCCCCGAACACCGCTGCGCCATCGCCGACGCGGACCAGCACGAAGTTGGCGCTGCTCGGCACGTACTCCAATTTCAACCGTTCAAACTCCCGGTAGAGATACTTCAGCCCCGCGCGCGTCATCCGTTTTGTGTTCCAGATATGTTCCGGATCGCCGAGCGCGGCCTCCGCGCCGGCGAGCGCGATGGAGTTGACGTTGAACGGCTGCCGGGCGCGATGCTTCAACACGATGCAGTCCTTGTGCGCGATGCCGTAACCGATGCGAAGCCCGGCCAGCCCGGCAATCTTCGAGAACGTCCGCAGCAGGACAACCTTGTGGTTCATCGCGTAGCGGATGGACGGCGGCGGGTCGTCGAGGAACTCGTAGTACGCCTCGTCGAGCACGCACACGACGTGCACCGGCAAGCTGTTGATGAACTTGTCGAGCGCCTCGTTGGTGACGCGCGTGCCGCTCGGGTTGTTCGGGTTGGCGATGAACACCAGTTTGGTTTTCGCCGTGATCGCCTCGCGCATCGCGTCGAGGTCGTGCGTGTGCAGGTCGCGGAACGGCACCTCGACGCATTTCGCCTGGAACATCTTCGCCATGATCGCGTAGATGACAAATGCCCGGTTGCCGACGATGACCTCGTCGCCCGGCCCGACAAAGGTGTGGTAGAGGAACTCGATGACTTCGTTGGAGCCGCAGCCGAGGATGAGGTTGTCCATCCCGACGCCGAGCTTTTTCGCCAGCGTCCGGCGCAGGTAAAACCCGCTGCCGTCGGGATAGAGGTGCGCCGTTTTCAACGCCTTCCGCATGGCGGCGACGGCTTTCGGCGAGGGGCCGAGCGCGTTCTCGTTGGACGCCAGTTTGATGATGCGGCGCGGGTCGAGTCCGTGTTCGCGGGCGACTTCCTCGATGGGCCGGCCCGGTTCGTAGACCGGCACGTCGCAAACGAAATGGCGGGCGATGGCGTTGTAGTTCATCAGCCGTTGGCGTTGGAATAGCTGCCGAGGATTTTCACGAAGATCGTGTGCTTGCCCAGTTCCGCCAGCGCCTTCTTCACGCGGGCATCGTCGGCATGGCCGAGGAAATCCACGAAGAAACAGTATTCCCACGCCTTCTGCCGGTTGGGACGCGACTCGATCTTGGTCATGTTGATCTTGAATTTCTTGAACGAGGTGATGCAATCGTGCAGCGCGCCGACCCGGTCCCGCACAGTGAACATGATCGAGGTCTTGTCGTGGCCGGTGCGCGGCGGTGATTTACGGCCGATCACGAGGAATCGGGTGACGTTCTCGCTGGAGTCCTGAATGTGACGGTCGTGCATGGTCAGGCCATAAATCTCCGCGGCCAGTTCGCTGGCGATGGCGCCCGCCGTGGGATCTTCCTTGGCGATCTGGGCCGCGCGGGAACTGCTGGAAACCTCCTGCAACTCGACCTGCGGCATGTTCAACTGCAGCCACCGTCGGCACTGGCCGAAGACTTGCGGTACCGAGTACAAACGCTTGATCTGGCTGCGCTCCGCCGCGGACATCAGGTTGTGGCGGATCGGCAACATCATCTGCGCGCACACTTGCATCTCGCTGTAGATGAACATGTCGTAGGTGTGCGTGACGGCGCCCTCGGTCGAGTTCTCAATCGGCACGACCCCGTAGTCGGCGCTTCCCTTGGCGACCTCGGTGAACACGTCCGCGATGTTCGGCTGCGGTTCGTACCGGAGGCTGGCGCCGAATTTCTTGATCGAAGCCATGTGCGAGTAGCTCGCCTCGGGACCGAGATACGCAATCGTCAACGGCTTCTCCAGCGCCAACGCGCTGGACATGACCTCGCAGTAGATCGCCCGCAACGACTCGTCCTTCAACGGCCCCTTGTTGCCGCTGGTGATCCGGCGCAACACGACCTCCTCGCGTTCCGGCGCGTAAATCTCCCCGCCGACGGCTTGTTTGATCTTGCCAATCTCCAAGACGTGCTTGGTCCGCTCGTTGAGCAGACCCACCAGACGTGCGTCAATGGCGTCAATTTGACTGCGCAGGGTCTCGAGTTTCGGGTCCTTCATGAGTAGCTTCTTCCTCCACTTTCTGTTCCGCCGTCCGCAACGCCGCGGCTTGCAGGCGAAGTTCGGCGGCTTTCGGCACATCGTCAAGACTGCGTAAACCGAAATGTTCCAGAAACCGCTGTGTCGTGCCGTACAGCAGCGGACGGCCGAGCACCTTGTCGTTGCGCCCGACAATGGTGATCAGGTCCCGCTCCAGCAGCGTCTTGATCACACCGTCCACCTCGACGCCGCGGATGGCCGCGATGTCGGCGCGCGAAATCGGCTGGCGCAACGCGATGATGGAGAGCGTCTCCAGCGACGGTTGCGAGAGCCGGTGCGGGCGCGCCTCGTCGAGCAGTTTCTTCAGCCACGGCGCATACTCGCCGCGGCTGATCAGGCGCCAGCCGCCGGCGATCTCGACGAGTTGGAACGCGCGCGGCTGCGTCTCCAACTCGACTTTGAGTTCCTCCAGCGCGGCGACGATCTGCGCCTCGCGGACATTGCGGAACGGCTCGACGGCGCCGGGCTGTTCCTCGTCGCTGGCTTCGGCAAAAATGGCGCGCATCTCCTTCG
>CAZNOK010000133.1:0-14186 GCA_964574605.1 uncultured Verrucomicrobiota bacterium | reverse complement strand
GCGACGAGTTCCTTGCCGGTGCCGGTCTCGCCGGTGATGAGCGCGGTGGCGCGGGTTGGACCGACTTGCTGGATGATGTCGAAGACCTGCTGCATCACGGCGGACTGGCCGATGATGTGTTCCATGCCGAATTTGCGGTCGAGCTGTTCGCGGAGACTGACGTTCTCGACTTCGATCTGGCGCGCGCCGAGGGCGCGCTGGATGACCAGTTCGAGTTCATCGAGATTGATGTTCGGCTTGGTCAGGTAATGATACGCGCCGGCCTGCATCGCCTCGACGGCGCTCTCGATGGAACCGTACGCCGTCATCACGATGCAGACGGGCGGCTTCTGCAACGCGAGCGCCCGCTTCAACAGCGCCATGCCGTCGAGGCCGGGCATCTTGAGGTCGGTGATCAATACGTCGGCGTGTTGCGCCTCCAGCATCTGGATCGCTTTCTGTCCGTCCTCGGCGACGAGCACCTCGTAGCGGTCCTGCAAGGCGCGTTCGAGGCCCTCGCGGGTGCCGCGTTCGTCGTCGGCCACCAGTACGATTGGTTTGTTCATTTGTTCTTCTCTTGGAGCAACCGTGTTCTCTTCTCGTAAATCGGCAGCTTGATGCGGAACGTGGTGCCGCGGCCGACGTTGCTTTCGACCTCGATGGCGCCACCGTGTTCGCGCACGATTCGTTGGACAATCATCAGGCCCAAACCGCTGCCTTCTTTTTTCGTCGTGAAATACGGCTCGAAGATCCGTCCAATCTGCTCCGGCGCGATGCCGTGGCCGGTGTCAATGAAGGAGACGACGACGTGCGTGTCGGTCGCCTCGGTGCGGATGCGGAGGATGCCGCCGTGGCGCATGGCTTGGAGCGCGTTCTTGATGACGTTGAAGAAAGCCTGCTTGAGTTGGGCGCGATCCACGAGTGTTTTTGGCAGGTCGCCGGCGAGTTCCTGTTCGACGAGGATGTCGCGATTGGCCAGTTCGCGTTCCAGCAGCGTGAGCGTCTCGGTGATGACATCGTTGACGGACGCGCGCTGGAGGTCGGGCTTCGTTGGGCGGACGGCGCGGAGGAACTGGGCAATGATCCGATCGAGCCGGCTGACTTCTTCGCGGGCCACGCGGATGTCCTCGCGGAGCCGGTTCGCCTTGGCGGCCGGCAGGTTCTTCAACTCGCGCTCCATCAACTGAAGGTGGATGTTGAGCGAGTTCAACGGATTGCCAATCTCGTGTGCGACGCCGGCGGCCAGCAGCGTCAGCGCCGAGAATTTTTCCGACTCAATCGTCGTCGCGGTATGGCGCCGCGATTCCGTCACGTCGCGCAGGATGACGGCGAGGCCGGTGACGCGGGCGTGTTCTTCGTCGAGGAGCGGGACGAAGTAGAAGCTGAGGAACCGCTGGCGCGGGTAAAAGACTTCGAGTTCGTGGGCGAGGACTTTGCTCCATTCCTCCTTGTCGGCGGACCATATTTTCTGCCAATCGAGGTCGCGGAGGTAACGGGTGAGCGGTTCGCCCTCGGCGGAGTCGGCGGGGATGCCAAGCAGGTCGCAGGCGGCGGCGTTGACGTAGCGGATCCGCCCCTCGGCGTTGGCAACGATGATGCCTTCCTGGATGGTGTTGAAAAGGGTTTCGAGAAACCCTTTCTCGCGGGAGAGTTTCAGCACGACGCTCTGGAGGCTTTGCGGATCAATCCGGTCAAGCCGGCCGATCAGCTTGTCGAGGAACGTGGCCTTCATCGGTTCAGAACCAGCCCTTGCGTTTCAGGAACCAATACAGCACGCCCGTGGTGAGGGCGGTCAAACTGAACACCCATCCGTAGGCAGTCAGCGGGTCGCTCATCTCGCGCGGGTAATGGCCGAAGTTCATCCCGTAGAAACTGGTGATGAGAAAGATCGGCATGGCCAGCGTTGCCATGACCGTGAGGACTTTGATGACTTTGTTGACCTCGGTCTGCTGGAGGTTCAGGTGGACCTGAAGGACGTTGGTGAGCGAGTCGCGGAAATTGTCGGCGGAATCGCTGATCCGCATGAGATGATCGTAGAGGTCGCGATAGTAGGGCAACAGGTGCGCCCGCACCATGCTGAACTCGCCGCGCGCGAACCGGGCGATGACCTCGCGTTGGGGCGCGATGATCTGGCGGACTGTCTGGACTTCATTCTTGACCTTGAGGACCCCGCCGAGGACGTCCTTCGATTTGGCCGAAAGGACCTTGCGCTCCAAATCCTCGATCTCCGCGGAGAGTTCCTCCATGACAGGCCGGTAGTTCTCGACGAGGAAATCCAACAACGTGTGCGCCAACCGGTCAGGTGCGCGCGCGACGGCGACGGAGTTCTTCTGCACACGGTCAATCGTCGCCGTGATGCTGCGCAACGGATCGTTGTGATAGGTCACCAGGAAATCCTTGCCCATGAAGATGTTCAACTCGGTCGTGCGAAATTCCTCCTCGCCGCGCGTAAAATCCACCGCGTGAATCACCATGAACAGGTATTTGTCATACTCGTCCACTTTCGGGCGGTCGCTGGGTTGGATGCAGTCTTCAATGGCCAACGGGTGAAAATTACAGACGCCCTCCAAAATGGGGCGCGCTTCCGCGTCGGTGACATTCTCCATGTCAATCCAGACGTGCAACCCCTTGTCGAACATGACCAGCTTCAGGCTGTCCACATCGAGGTCCCGCCCGACGAGGCTTCCGTTGTTGAAGACGAATGATCGAATCATGGTGTTGTGTAAGTTCGTCACGCTGGCGCGTTTTCAGCTTTGACAACGCGCTTGACTGTGTGCCACGATGACGCGGCCTTGAAATGTTTGCAAGGCAAATTTACAGGAGACAACGAACCATGAACCTCGACAACGTTTACAAAGGCCTCACCATCGCCAACAAAACCAAGCTCGCCCTCGTCGTTTTTGACGGAGTCGGCGATATCGCCACCGCGTCCACCAACTTCCAGACACCGCTCGAAGTCGCCAAGACGCCAAACCTCGACAAGCTCGCCGAGCGTTCCGCCATGGGACGCATGATTCCCGTCGCCCACGGCATCACCCCCGGCAGCGGCCCCGGCCACCTCGGCCTGTTCGGCTACGACCCGCTGGAGTACGAAGTCGGTCGCGGCGTCATCGAAGCGCTTGGCGTCGGCATTGACCTCAAAGCCGGCGACGTCGCCGCCCGCGCCAACTTCTGCTCGCTCAACCCGAAAGGCATCGTCACCGACCGACGCGCGGGGCGCATTGACACCAGCGTTTGCGAGGCCCAGTGCGCCATCATCGCCAAGGCGATTAAGAAGATCGGCGACGTGGATGTCCTCATCAAAGCCGGCAAGGGACACCGTTTCGTCGTCGTGTTCCGTGGCAAAGGACTCGAAGGCCCCTTGACCAACACCGACCCCGGTCGCGAGGGTATGCCGATTGCGACAGCAAAAGGCCCGGCAAAAACAGCGCAAGTGGTGGCAGAATTTCAAAAGCTCGCGTTGCCGCTGTTGAAGAATTGCAAACCGGCCAACGGTTTCCTGCTTCGCGGCATCGCCCACCAGCCAAAGATTGAGACGTTCGAGGAACGCTACGGACTCAAGGCGGCCTGCATCGCCATCTATCCGATGTATAAAGGTCTCGCCCAACTCGTCGGCATGACCAAGATCGAAGGCGCGCACTCGCTCGCCGAGGAATGCCAGATGGCCGTCGAGGCGCTCAAGACTTACGACTACGTCTTTGTCCACATCAAACCGACCGACGCCGCCGGCGAGGACGGCAACTTCGTGGCGAAAGTGAAAGCCATTGAGGAAGGCGACGCCGCGCTTGCCCCGTTGCTCGCCGCCATGCCCGACGTGCTCGTCGTCACCGGCGATCATTCGACGCCGGTGCCGGTGAAAGGGCACAGTTGGCATCCGCAACCGGTGATGATTACCGGCGAGATTGCCGGCTGGGACGGCATGGAGCGGTTCACCGAGCGCGCCGCGAACCATGGTTCGCTCGGCGTGTTCGAGGCAAAGCATTTGATCCGCTACATGCAGGCCAACGCCCGCCGATTCGACAAGTTCGGCGCTTAACGCAAGAGTTGAAGGCGATAGAACCGGCGCGGTTCGGTCTACGGTGCGGGGTCTTGGACTTCCATGACTTGGCCGGTGCCGGTGAGTGCGTCGGTCAAGTATTGCCAACCATTGGTTTGGAGGTTTGAGCTGTACTGGATGCGGTAGAGGCGGTTTGAGGCGGCTAGGAAACGCAACGTCACGTTGTCCGGCGATGTCCGAACCGCTTGGAGCCAGAAGTCGGTTCCGACTTGGTAATCAATCACACTCTGAATCCAGTCGGCAAACCGCGAGACGCGTGTTGCGTAAAACGCGCTCGGTTTGTCTGTCGTTGTGTCTTCAATGAACGTCCAATTCGTACCGCTGCCGGTGTAGAGTCCACCCATATCCAGCAGGGTGGCATCAAACTGGGTGTTGGTGGTACCGTTTAGGCTGAACGGGCCGTCCACAAGGTAATTGATCCCCGCAAGCTTCCACGTGTTGCTTTCCTGAATGAACACTGCGCCGCTGGAATCACCGACGGACAAGTGGGCTTCATTGGTAAGGCTGTTGCGGTTGAACTCGACTTTCAACAGGGAGTTGCTGACGCTGTCGTAATCCTCCAGCGAGGTCACAATGTTCTCGCCCCAGCGCAGGACGCCGTCGCCGGTCCCCCAGCGCCAACCTTTGAGCTGGGAATTGACGATGATCTCCTCGCCGCGTTGCGTGCCACGCCCAAACACGACAAGGGAGCGGCCAGTTTCATTGGTATTGATGTAAAGCGGCGCGTAATTGGCAAACGTTTCCGCGATTTTCCAAATGCGCAGATCGCTGTTTGGTAAATCGTAGAACGCGATGGTGTGGAACTCCACGCCATTGAGACTGAACCCGTCACCGATGTTGCCGCCGATGTGCTGGGCTGCCAGAAAATAGCGCGGTGCAATTGCCGTGCCAAGATACGAACCCCAATATCCCTGCCACTGCCAGCCGCTGCCGGCGAGAGAGCCGGTCGGCGCGGTAGTGTTGTAACTGGGGTCGTTCGTCCAACTGAGGGTGACGGCACACGCCGGCAGAATGCCACTGGCGATGAGCGTGAACAGAAAAGCGCTCAACAATGTTGGGCGACCGGAACAAGACCGAAACATGACGTGATTTCCTTTGACGGAGAAAATAACCGAACCAAGCCGAAAGGCCAAGAGCAGACAGGTCGCTAAAACGCTTGTATCGGGGGTGCGACTCTGCTACGGCGGTATTGCCATCTGATGACGCCGACCAACAAAGGTTCGTTTCGCCTGTTCCAACTCGCGGGGATCACCGTGTTCCTGCACTGGTCGTGGTTTGTCGTTGCGCTGTTCGAGATTCAGGACCCGGTGAACCGGTACCCTTCGCTGGCGTGGAACGCGGTAGAGTACATCGCGTTGTTCGGCATTGTGTTGATGCATGAGTTCGGCCACGCGCTGGCCTGCCGCTCGGTCGGCGGCCGAGCTGAACAAATCGTGCTCTGGCCGCTCGGCGGCGTCGCCTACGTCAGCCCGCCGCAACGGCCGGGCGCCATGCTGTGGAGCATCGCGGCGGGGCCGTTGGTGAATGTGGTGCTGGCGGTGCCGTTGACGGTGCTTTTCGTTGTGGGGGGAATGCTGGGCTGGTGGCCGAAAGGTTCCGAGGTCCGGATGTTGGTCCTGTCGCTGTGGTTCATCAATATCGGGTTGCTCGTGTTCAACCTGCTGCCCGTCTATCCGCTGGATGGCGGCAAGATTCTTTGGTCGCTGTTGTGGTTTTTTTTCGGGCGCGCCAAGAGCCTGATGGTGGCGTCGGTCATCGGCATGATCGGTGTGGTCGGCGTGATCGCGCTGGCAGTGGCGGCGCACTCCGTCTGGATCGGCATCATGGCGGCGTTCATCCTGCTCAGTTGCTGGCGGGGTTTGCAAACGGCGCGCGTGATGGCGCGGCTCGACAAGTTGCCGCGGCACGACGGGTTTGCCTGTCCGTCCTGCAAGGAACCACCGCAGCGCGGCCCGTTCTGGCACTGTAACCAGTGCGGCGCCGCTTTCGACGCCTTCGAGACGCGCGCCACCTGCCCGAAATGTTCCATCCAGTTCCCAACGACCGAGTGCATCAACTGCGGCGGTCAGAGCCCGTTCGCCGACTGGATCGTCGCGCCGCCTACGGTTTCACCAAGGGATTGACCGGGACCGGCAGCGGCGTGAACTTGAACTTCTGGCCGCCGACGCTCGCCTCAAACATCAGCCCGCCCTTCGCGATGGTGAACACCAACACGCCCTGCTGATATTTTGCGTCCCTGGAAGCGCCTTCGGCGGCGGCCACAGCGCTGGCCTGCGCGCTCATGGCAAACTGGTTGCTGGTGAATTTCGTCAACGCCGCCAAGTTCTCGAAGAAGATCGCCTCGGCATATTCCTGCCCGCCCAACTGGAACCCGATCGTGATCTGCGTCAGCGACGCCGAGCCGATCAATCGTCCCCGCTCGAACACTTCGCCCTTGCCGTGCGCCGCGCCGATGCCGAACGCGCCCTTCCCGACGCTCGGGAAAATGGCGTAGCCGGTCGCGTTGGTGAACAGGGCCTCCATTTTCGGATCGGTCTTCTTGAACAGCTCAATGGCCGCGATGGTTTCCGGTTTCGGCTGCGGGGGCTGGTTCTTGGTGGCAGCCAACGCTGCGGCGGCGACGCCCAGACAAAATGCGAGTGACCAAGTTTTCATGACGCGGTCTCCTTTGCCGCACACTGTAGCGGCTCAATCGCCTGTGTTCAACACCGACGCGACGGCTTCCTGAAGTTTCTTCAACGAGAAAGGTTTCAACAGCAGTTGCGCCCGGCCTTGTCCGCACAACTCCTGCAACTGCGGGCGGAACACCCCGGTGATGAAGATGAACCGGCGCTGCTCCACCGGCGTCACAGCCGTGACGGCATCGAACAATTCGAGGCCGGTCATTCCGGGCATGTCAATGTCGGTCACGATCACGTCGAAAAACTTCTCCCGCGCCAGCGCCAGCGCCGCCGCGCCGTCGGCGGCGGTGCTGACGTTGCCCAGCCCCGCCAGGAACTCGCCGATGACCAGCCGCAACACCGCGTCATCGTCGGCCACCAGGATTCGCTCCTCCCAGACCGGCGGCAGCGCGCGGGTCGCGTTCGGCGGACGGACCTCGGCGGGACGCGACAGCAGATATTCCTCGATGTGGCGGCGGTGTTGTTGGACGACGGAGACAAAGTACTGGAAGTTCGGCGCCGCGCCGCGGAAATGCGCCACGATGTACAGGAACACCTCGTTCCACTCCGAGAACTCGGCGTCAATGATTCCCTCGAGCAGTTGCGTTTCGCTCAATCGTCCGGCGTCCGCCCGGTTCCGCAAGCTGCGCAGCGTTTCAATCATCCATCGGCTGTCTTCGGTGGCGAACTGGAGGCTCGCCTTGGGAACATCATCGGCCTCCCGCAACAATTCGTCAGCGGCTCCCAACAGTTCCAAGTGCATGCCTTCGTCCTTCGAGAGCGCGCGCAGGAACAGCGACAGCGTCGGCTGCGCCACGAAATGGTCAGCCAGATCCGCGTACACACCGCGAGCTTCCGTCTCGAGGGGGCGCAACACGCTGCTGATCTCGGCGATGTTCACGCCAAAAAACTGTCGTGTCGTTTCCCGGCGACACTCTACTTTGGCAGTCCGCCGAGGGCTTTGCCGACGGTCCCACCGACTTTGTCGGAGGCAGCCTTGGCGGCCGCGTCGGCCATCATCTGCTTGATTTGCGCGATGGCGTTATCAATCAAACTCTTTCCCTCCGCGTTGCCTTGCACTTCAGCAGACGCCTGCTGAAGCAATGCCAGCGCTTCCTGGTACTTGCCTTCCTTGGCCAACGCCATCGCCTTCTCGACAGCGCTCCGGGCGCTCGCCGCCATGTCCTTGACGGCCGCGGCTGCCGTGGAAGCGGCGGGCTTGGATGCGGCTGCCGTGGAAGCGGCGGGTTGGGATGCGACTGCCGTTGGTGCCGGTGATGGCGCGGCTGTTGGTGTTTCTTGTTTCTTGCCACAACCAGAGAGCAGGACAACTCCTGCCAGTGTGACTACGAGTCCTGTGATGATTTTGTCCATGATTGGCCTCCTGTTGCCATCCCACCAATACCACCAAATCTTGCCACACGCAAACCAAGTCATCCGCAACGGTGACATCTTCCGTCTCGCCTCAAGCCACGGGCTGCCCTATGATGCGCCTTGATGCAGGCACTCTTCGCCATCACGGTGTTCCTCGCGGCAGCGTTGTTGTTCGTCGTCGAGCCGATGTTTGCGCGGATGGCGCTGCCGCTGCTCGGCGGCGCGCCCTCGGTCTGGAACACGGCGATGGTTTTCTACCAAGCCACGCTGCTCGCCGGTTACGGACTCGCCCACCTCGTCGCCACCCGGCTCAGTCTGCGACGGCAGGCGCTCGCGCAAATCCTGTTGATCGCCGCGCCGGTGGCGCTGTTGCCGCTCGGCATCAGCGCCGGGTGGGCGCCGCCCGCGGAACGCAACCCGATTCCGTGGCTGTTGCTGTTGATGACGGCGACGGTCGGCTTGCCGTTCCTCGCGCTCTCGACGCTGTCGCCGCTGTTGCAACGCTGGTTCGCGTCGTGCAGCGCCCGCAGCCCGTACTGGCTCTACGCCGCCAGCAACGCCGGCAGCCTCGTCGGGCTTCTCGCCTACCCGGTGCTCATCGAGCCGCTGGCCGGCTTGCGCGCGCAATCGTGGTGGTGGAGCGCCGGCTACGTTGCGCTGGCCGCGCTCGTCGCCGTGTGCGCCGTCGCGTTGTGGCGGCACGGCGTTACCGGAACAAAGTCGGAACATTTGCCGGCGATTCCCGCTTCACAGAAATTGCGCTGGGTCTTGCTGGCGCTGGCGCCATCGAGCTTGATGTTGAGCGTGACGACGCATCTCTCGATGGAGGTGGCGGCGATGCCGCTGTTGTGGGTGGTGCCTCTGGCGATTTACCTCGTGACGTTCATCCTCGTGTTCGCGCAACGCCAGTGGATCAAGCTGTCGTGGATGACGGCGGCGTTGCCGTGGGTGGTGTTGCCGCTGACGGTGATGTACGGGATGCGCGCCAGTCATCATGTGGCGCTGGTTGGCGGATGGAACCTGTTGATGCTATTCGTCGGCGCGATGGTCTGCCACGGACGGCTCGCCGCGGAACGCCCGACGGCGGCGCGGCTGACGGAGTTTTACTGGTGGGTGTCGGTCGGCGGCGCGCTCGGCGGCGTGTTCAACGCGCTTCTGGCTCCGGTTTTGTTCCGGTGGGTGGCGGAGTATCCGATATCGGTCGCGCTGGTCTGTGTGTTGGCCTCGCGCATCGAGCGACCGCGCTGGTCGGACGTCGCGTGGCCTGTGGGGCTGGGCGTCGGCGGTTGGTTGCTGGGTGAGTTGGTGCGCCAAATACTGGCGAAATGGGCAGGTTACGCTGTTCTGTTCAAACTCGCCGTGCCGGCCGCAGTGGCGTTGGTCTTGTGGAAGCGACCGTTGCGGTTCGGATTGGCGGTGGCGGCGTTGTTTGCGGTGGCGACATGGCTGCCGGGCGAATACTCGCGGATCCTGACGGTCGAGCGGAGTTTCTTCGGCGTGCATCGGGTACGCGTGGATTCGGTCAACGAGTTCCATCGGCTGGAACACGGAACGACGGTGCACGGCATCGAGAGTTTGAGGCGGGAGTTTCGCGGCGGGCCGCTCGGTTATTACTCGCGGATCGGGCCGGTTGGACAATTGTTTGCGGCGCGACGGCGGATGAAGATGCCGCTGCGCAAGGTCGGCGCGGTCGGCCTCGGGGCAGGCGCGGTCGCAGCGTATGCGGAGCCCGGCGAGTCGTGGACGTTCTTCGAGATTGACCCGGTGGTGGAACGGATCGCGCGCGACCCGCGGTTGTTCACGTACCTCGCGGACTGCCGCGGCGAGGTGAAGGTTGTGCTCGGCGACGCGCGGCTCTCGCTGGAGCGGACGGCAGAGCGATTCGATGCATTGGTGCTGGATGCGTACAACTCCGACGCGATTCCACTACACCTGCTGACGCGCGAGGCGGTGCGGTTGTATCTGGAGCGGTTGAAGCGCGACGGCTGGCTGATGTTCCATTTCAGCAACCGGCATTTGAAGTTGGAGCCGGTGCTCGCGGCGCTGGCGAGTGATGCGGGGCTTGCGTGTCGGGTGCAGGAGCAGGAGACGATCAGCCGGGAGCATCGGGCGTGCGGCGTATTTCCGTCGAGTTGGGCGGTGATGTGCCGCGAGGAAGCGCACCTTGGTTTTCTGCTGACGGACTTGCGGTGGAGGAAACCGGACTTGTCCGCCGTAGCTTCAGCGGAGGCGGAACAACACCGGAACATGCGCGTCTGGACGGACGATTATGCAAGCATCCTCACAGTGTGGAAGTAAATTCGAAGCACGAAATTCCAATTTTCGAAATTTGGTCATTCGGATTTGTTTCGGATTTAGGGCCTCGTGATGCGGAGGCGGAGGAACCGGTTGGTCGCCGCTGCGGTGGTGTCGGTGACGATGACTTGGACGACGCCGTCAGTGACGGGAGTCTCGGAGTACGGCGCCGGACCAAGCCAGCCGGTGTTGTTGATGTTGGAGAGGATGCACGACCAGTCGCCGCCGTTGGGAAGGTAAGTGGCGGCTTCCACGCGGAAGGCGATGTTGCTGGCGTCGGTGTTGCGGGTGAAACCGATCTGGAAGCAGCCGTTACTGCAATTCTGGGTTGTGGCGGCGCGATAAACACCGCTGGTCGGGTCGCGTCCGAGGCCGTACTCCATCAGGTTCGGGATGCCGTTGTTGTTGGCGTCGGCGAGTTCGCTGTTGGAGCCGAGGTTGTAGTAGCTGGCGTAGAGATCGTAGTTGGTCAGCACCGCGCATCCGTTGACGGAGAGAGTGACTCCGTTCAAGTATTGAACACTCCAACTCAAGCCGGGCCAGAGTGTCGGGAGGTTGGTGACGGCGAAGGTGCCGTTGACCCCGAGGGGAGCGTATACGGTGAGGAACTGCTCTCCTGAACGTGGCGTGTAACCGTCCAGAATGACGTTCAGGGTACCACCGATGTTGAGTTGGCCGCTGACGTTGAGCTGGCCGCAGGTGTTGGGGCCGGTGATGTGGATGTTGAGCTTGCTGCCAGTAAGGCCGTCGGTGTAATCGCCGGTGACGGACAACGTGGGCGCGGGCGTCACCGAGCCCTCGTTGGTAACGATGCCGATGATGGTGCCAGAGCCGGTGAGCGTGCCGTGATTGGCGATTTTCAGACCATTGGCGAAACTATGGCTGCCTCCGAGCAGATTCAACGTCGCGGTATTGGCGACAGGACCTACTGCGAATGTAGTCGTATTCGAGACAGTAGTGCCACGGGTGTTGAGCACGCCGCCGTAGAGTTGCACACGGCTGTTGGCGCCATTGGTGGCAAACAACCGGTCCACGGTGACGCTCCCGCCGTCCATTCGCAACGTGCCACGACGCACATCCAGCACGCCGTTGCCCAGCGCGTTGGTCACGGACAAAGCTCCACCGTTGGCGCGAAGGGTGTTGTTCGTGGAGGACGAAACATATCCCACGATGACATTGCCAGAGACAATCACAGCGCCGCTGCCGGCGATGGTCAACTGGTTGTTGGCGCCCGAAGCGCCGACACTGAGATCGTAGCGGTTGTTCCAGACCGAACCAGAGCCTGTGACAAGGACAAAATTGTTGCTGCCGCCAGCCTCGGAGCCGATATCAGCGTAACCGCTTTCTACCCGGCCGCCATTGGTGATAATCAACTGGTTACCGTCGCTACGCGTTCCGACGTACAGGTTGAAGCGGTTGGTCCAAAGCGAACCACTTCCAGCAACCAGTACGCTATTGCTGCTGCCGCCGCCGTAATAGCCGAGATAGCCATAACCGTTTTCCACTCGACCGCCGTTAGTGATGGTCAAATGGTTGCCGGCGCCGTAGTAACCGACGTGGAGATTATAGCGGTTACTCCAGATGGAACCGGAGCCAGCGACCAACGCGCTGTTGTTGCTGCCGCTGGCATTGTACCCAATGTAGCCAACTGCGTTTTCCACGCGACTGCTGCCGATGATACTCAACTGGTTGCCGTCGCCATCGTAGCCGACATAGAGGTTATTGCGATTGCTCCAGACTGAGCCACTGCCGGCGACCAGTGCGCCGTTGTTCCTGCTGTCCATCACACGACCGAGGTAACCGTCAAAGTTCTCTACTTGGCCGCCGTTGGTGATCGTCAATTGGTTGCCGCTGCCCCAAGAACCAACATGGAGATCCGTGAGATTACTCCAGACCGAGCCGCTCCCGGTAACCAGCACGGCGTTACTGTCGCTGCCGCCGTAGCGGCCAATGCAGCCGAAACTGTTTTCCACCCGGCCACCGTTGGTGATGGTCAGTTGATTACCCACGCCGTAGTAGCCAATGCGAAGCTCAGTCGTGGTGCTCCAGACTGAACCGGTGCCAGTCACCGTGACGGCGTTGTTGCTGCCGCTCGTGTCGTAACCGACGTGACCGTTGTTGTTTTCCACTCGACCACTGTCTGTAATGACCAACTGGTTGCCGGCTCCATAGGTGCCTATGCTGAGGGTGCCGGTATTGGCCCAAACGGAGTTGTTGCCGGTGACAATGACGATGTTATTGCTGCTACCGGTATGGTAGCTGATGTCGCCATACTGGCTTTCCACCCGGCCACTGTTAGTGATGGTCAATTGGTTGGCGGCGCCCTGCCAACCAATGGCAAGGGTGCCGCTATTGTGCCAGACGGAACCGCTATCAGTAACCAGCACGCTGTTGTTGCTGCTGGTAGGGTCATTGCCGATGTAACCCCTGACGTTCCGCACCCAACTGTTACTGGTGATGTTCAATTGGTTGCCGGCGCCAGCGTAACCAACATAAAGGTCGCTGGTGTTGGTCCAGAGCGAGCCGGCCCCAGTGACCAGCGCGACATTGCGGTCGCCGGTCCCATAGCCAATGTAGCCGATGCCGTTCTCCACCCGACCGCCATCGGTAATTGTAATCTGATTGCTCCTGCCGGCGTTGCCAATCTGGAGATCGAAGCGGCTGTGCCAAACTGAACCGTTACCGGTGACGAGCACGGAGTTATTGCTGCTGCTGCCTTCGTAGCCAAGGTACGAGTAGCTGCTTTCGACGTAACTCTGGTTGCTGACGATCAACTGGTTGGCGGAGCCGCGGTACCCAACGTTCAGGTCGCCATTGTTTCTCCAAGCCGAGCCGTTGCCGGTCACGAGCGCGATGTTGGCGGTGCTGTTGGTGAGGCAGCCGAGGTAGCCGCTTCCATTGTCCACGGCGCCGCCGGCGGTGATGGTCAACCGGTTGCTAGGGCCGCCATAACCGACGTAGAGACCATACGCGTTGCTCCAGACCGAGCCGGTGCCGCTGATCCAAGCGGCGTTGTTGGTGGCAGCCAGTTGATAGCCGATGTAGCCGTTGCCGTTGGACAGCACGCCGCTATTGATGATTTGAAGGAGATCACTGGAAGTGGCGTCGCCGACACGATAGTCGCCGGGCCAATTGCTGACGACAGCGCTGATGGTATTGGTTTGATAATCTGACGTGAATTGCCCCTGCGCTGGAACACACAGGACGAGAAACGCAACGGCAAGAAATATCGCTTGGATGGTCGCTCTCAACACGCTCGCCATTATCGTCGTTGCGTGCCACCTGACAAGGCAAATGACGGGCGAGTTGCGTGTTGCGGGACGCTGATGTAGGATTTTGCCGTGAAATGGACGTTGGCCATCGTTTGTTTGATGCTCGGTTGCACGCGGGAACCGGCGGAGAAGATGGTGAAGCCGGTGACGGCAGCGCAATTGCTGGAGGCGGTTCGCGCGCCGGGGGCGCGGGCGGTGTTGGTAAACGTCTATGCGACGTGGTGCGAACCGTGCCGGGAGGAGTTTCCCGATTTGGTGAAGCTGGAACAAAAGTATCGCGTCAAAGGGTTGCGTGTGCTATTTGTATCGGCCGACGACGAGGACAACATGCCAGCGGTGAAACAATTCTTGGCGAAACAAGGTGTAACGTTCCCGACCTTCTTGAAGGCACAGAAGGACATGGAGTTCATCAACGGCCTCGATGCGCGTTGGGACGGCTCCCTGCCGGCGACGTTGCTCTACGATGGCGCGGGCAAACAGCGGGATTTCTGGATCGGGATGAAGGACTACAGAACTTTCGAAGACAAACTCAAACCCATACTGGAGGAG
>CAZNOK010000132.1:0-14303 GCA_964574605.1 uncultured Verrucomicrobiota bacterium | reverse complement strand
AAACGCGCACCGTGGTGTTCTGGTCGGTCGTGACCGCCTCAACCACCACTTGGTCGGGATTGTCAACCAGAGCACGGACGACGAAAGAGACGAAGTCTTGCACCGGGGTGCCGTCGCCTTGGCTGGGAACCGGCGTTGCAGGAGCTGGCGCAGGGCGTGGTTCGTTGTCGGCGCTGGTGTCTTCGCCGACAGGAATGAGGAGCGCGCGTTGGACGGCGTCTTGAATGTTCTCGGAGGACTTGACGTGGCAGGCGGTGCCGTGGCAGACACGAAGCCGATGGCGGCCGGTCGGGTTGAAACGGAATTGGTGGTAAAACGAGCCGACGCTGACGAGATGCGCGAGCGCAATACCGGTCAGTTCGCTTGTGCGGCGCAATACCGGGTCGGGAAGATAATGATACTCCTCCTGAATGCCTTGAAGGATGGGGATGGTGGCGTCCACGCCGCGTCCGGTCCGGGCGAAGAGCTTTTCGAGAAATTCATCCGGCGGACGACCCGGCGGGTCGTCCCTACCAACGGCGAGCCGCCGGCTCGCCCGCTGTTCTTGCAGTTGTGATTCCTGAATCATTCGCCAAAACAGAAAAGGTTGTTCTTGCCGCGAAGATACATTCGCGCGCCGCGGAACGACGGGCTGGCGTTGCACGTCTCGCCGAGTTCAAGTTTCTTTGCGTCCTTGTATGTCTCGCCCGCTTCGGTGGTGAAGATGACGCCTTTGCGCGTGATCATCACCAGCGTGTTCCCGGCGAGCGCCGGTGACGAGTAGAATTCCTCGCCGAAATCGTGCGCCCAAAGTTCCTTGCCGTTGGCCACGTCGCAGCAACGCAGCAGGCCGCCGCCGTTGAGCAGATACAACCGATTGCCGACGGCAACAGGACTCGGCACGTCGGGCGCGCCGTCGGTGCTGGTCCACGCGATGTGCGTCTTCGTCACGTCGCCTTTGCCGTTCGGGCGGACGGCGATCACGTCAGCGTTGACTTTGCAGGCAATGATGAAACCGCTCGCGAGAATCGGCGATGGCGCGAGGTCGCTGCTGAGACTGTTGGCGCGCCAGAGTTCCGCGCCGCTCGACGGGTCGTACGCGAGAATGAACGGATCGCCGCACGTGATCAACTGCGGTTTGCCCTCGACCATCGCGAGAATCGGCGACGCCCACGAACCGCCTGTCGGGCGCGGCGTCTGCCACATGTCCTTGCCGGTGCGCGTGTCGAGCGCGAGCAACTTCGATTTGCCGTCGCCTTCCTGGCCGAGATCGAGTTGGATGAGCAACCGGTTTTGCCAGAGCGCGAGCGACGACGCGTAGCCGTAGGCGTTCTCCAACTGGCCGATGTTCCGCGCCCAGACTTGCTTGCCGTCGAAGTCGAACGCGGCAACGTCGCCGTTGGCGAAGATCGCATAGACGCGACGTCCGTCGGTAACCGGCGTCGGCGCGGCGGCCCCCGTGTCCTCGTTCAGGCGCGGCGTCGGCGGACGCGGCGCGGTGATTTTCACCGGCGACGCCCAGACCAGCTTGCCCATGTCGGCGTCGAAACGGAACATCCGCTCTTCCTTTTCGTCCGCGCCGCTCATGAACAGCGCGTTACCCCAAATCACCGGTGAACCCATCCCCGGCAACGGCACCGCGACCTTCCAGAGCTGGTTCAACTTTATCGGCGTCTTCGTCGCGCCGTCGCCCCACGGCCCGCGAAACGCCGGCCAGTTCTGTTCCCATTCGGCAACCGTCATCGGCTGCTCCGGCGCCTCGACGACGACAGGCGCGCGTTCGGGCAACCGCACCGGCTTGATGCCGAGGAAGAGCGCTGCCGCGACCAGCAACCCGAACACCACCGACGCGGCGTAGCGGGCAACACGGACGGTGCGTTTGTCCTCATCGGCATGGCGCGCGCCCCACGCCATCGGGTTCGGCATTTGACGGCGCAGCGCGCGGACAAAATGCGCGCTCACCAGCAACACCACCAGCGCGCCGAGCATCGCGCGGGCGCCGTTGGACGAGAGCCGAAGCTGCGTGAACGTCTGCTGACGAAGCTGAAGGTCGAGCGCGCGGATGCGTTGCTTCAGCGCCTCGTCTTTCGGGCGTTTGTGAAGCTGCTCGATGAGTTCGATCCGGTCGCGCGACTTGACCAGCCCGGTCACTTTGCCACGCGTCTGGTTGAACACGAGCAGACCGCCCGTCGCCAGCAGGAACGCCGCCGACGCAATCATCAGCGCGAGTGCAATCTGGTGAAGCAACGGTTTCATGATGGCCGCGGCACCCCCGTTGTGCGTCGGTCTCCCGACCGCGCACTGCCGTCAGACCGCAGCTCTCCCGTCGCAACCCGCGGCGCGGTCTGGAGACCTGCGCCGAACCCGGTTTCCGGCACCGGCAAGCCGAGCCGTTTGAGTTCCTCGGGGCAATAGCGGAAACAACGCGCGCAAGCGACGCAACGGAACTGGTCAGCTTCGTAGTCAGTCCGTCGCCGGCGGATGGCGAGCGAGATCAGTTTCAACCCGATCACCAGTCCGACCCATGCGCCGCACCATCGCCCCGCCAACACGTATCGGCTCCGCACCACGTCCGCGTCGGCAAACAGTTTTTCCAGCGGCTCGCCCGTCGCGCGGAACGCGGCGGACGCGTCGGTCGTGTCTTTTACCGCGCCGGTTTCTTCGAGGTGAACGCGCTCAGCGAGATTCACGACGCGGTGTTTGCGGGCGAAATTCGTCCCGGCAAAACCGCCGAACCACAATCCCACCCCGACCAGCACCGGCAGCAGAAGAATGAATGTCGCGAGCCGGCGTTTGTCCGTCGCGATGGCATGTGCTGGCGCGGGAGAGTCCACGGTGGATTTGTTGATCGCATTGACCGGACAGGATTGCTCGCAAAGCCGGCATTGGGTGCATTGGTCCGGCGTGATTCGCACGCGCCATTTCGAGACGCATGACGCCAGCCCGAGCAACACGCCGTACGGACACAGGAACCGGCAGTAAGGCCGCCCGACAAACACGCCGAGCACCAGCAGTCCGATGCCCAGCCCGACCGTCAGCGCGCTGCCACTCAGACGGAAGATCGAGATGAACGGGTCGTACTGGCAGATGATGTAGCCGCCGCCGGTTGCGGCGAAGACGACGGCGAGGCCAAGATAAACATGCGCGAGCAATCGCAGCCCGTGCTCCAACCACTCCGTCACTTTCACCGGCTTCAGCAGCACCAAATCCTGCAACGCGCCGTGCGGGCAGACCGACGAACAGAACACGCGCCCGCAGAGCAACGCCACCACCAGCGGCAACAACCCGAACGCGAGCGCCGCCACCGGCACGGCGTAGCTCGAATCGGCGAGTCCCTGCGCGATGTTCTGGATGCTGCCGATGGAGCAGATGCAGCCTTTCCGCCAGAAACCGAAATATAGCACCGAGAAGATTCCGAGGCCGACGATGCCGCGACGCGACCGTTGCCGCAACGCGAGCCACGCCGCCAGCGCGAGCACCGCGACGAGCACCGCGATGTCGAGCCGCTCCAACCCCAGCGACCGCACCGCCGGCTCCGTCATCACGGGCAACTGATGTTTGGTCTCCGTGAATTGCGGCGGCGGAAAACGTTGGGCAGCGAAGAAGGTCGTCATGCTTTCCCAACTTGCGCTTTCTGGAAGTACGGCTGGCTCGCCGGGACGCGGTGGATGGCGTCGGCGGGACAGGCGCGGGCGATGGAACATTCGTTACAGTTGACGCAGCGGTCGTGTCGGATCTGGAGGTAGAACGAGCCGTTGCCGAACAGCGTGCAGCCTTTCACGCACTTCGCGCAGCCGACACAGAGCGGCTCGTTGATGTGATACTCGAAATACGGGTCCTCGATGAACTTGCGGATGATCGCGCCGGTGGGGCAGATTTGGTTCTCCGCGCCGGTGTTGAGGCCGACGGGTTGCGGCTCGAAGTAACCGGTGCAGAGGTTGCAATAGCCGCAGATGGCGTAAGCGTTGACGCACTTCACCGCCGACAAGTCCAACACGCACTCCGTCGCGCAGAGGCCGCAGAAGGTGCACTTGTCCGGGTCAATCTGCCAGACCGTGCCGCGGGCGCGGAGCCGCGGGAACAACGCGCCGAAGATCGCGCTCAGGCTGAGCGCCGCGCCGCCGAGGAACGCGCGCCGGTTCATCGCCGGGCCTCCTTCCACGGGAGCGAACAGCGGGCAAACTCACCACAGCCGTTGCAGCCAGCGCGGCCGGAGCATTTCCGGAACATCAGCTTGAACCCAATCCAACCGAGCGCGCCGAACAGAAGAACGCGGATGAACGATTCCCGTGTCATGCTTTTTTCTCCTTGCGTTCGAAAATGCGGACGTCGCGCGTCGAAGGGTCGAGCACGAGGACGCGACCGCGCGCGTCGGCGGCGACCGGCATGCCGAAACCGACCTGACAGTTCGCGCAGGATTTCCGCGCCAGCTCACGGTCCTTGATGAGCTGCTCCGGCCCGGCGACGACGCATTCGAACTTGCCGGTCACGTCGTACACCTTGACCCGGTTCAACCCTTTCTCGCTGGTGACGAACCGTCTGTCGGGCAGACGCGTGAAGTAAACGGGATTGCAGCAGCCGCAGAATCCCTCGACGTTCATCGCGGTCGCGCCCCAGCCGGTTTCGTATTCACCGTCGAAGGTGTAGGCTTCGATGCGATGCTTGCCGGGGTTCGTGATCCAAAGGAGGCCGTCGGAACCGACGGTGAGGTCGAAGTATGGACTCGGCACGATGAAGCCTTTGATGCGCGACACGACTTTACCCGACAGATCGCAACGCAACACTTCGCGGTTGCCGGCGTCGGCGACATAGATGGCGTTGCTGGTTTGGGCGATGGCGGTGAGATGAGCACGTTCGCCGAAGGATTCGCTTCCTTCGAAGCGATCCTTGAAAGCGACGCGCCCGCCGGTAGTGACGGCGTGGGGGAGGGCAGGCAGTTCGCGCGTGCGGAGAAGTTTGCCGGCGCTGTCGAAAGTTCTGAGGGATTTGTCGCCGCCGACAAGGATCAGGTCGCCAGCGACAGCGAGGCACTTCGGTTTGTCGAAGCCGGTAGCGAAGCGCGTCTTCTCGTCGTAGAGCAACAGCGCCGGGTCAATGCGCTCGTACTTGCTGATGTCGTAGGTGAACCGCGCGTCGAGCGGCGGCCGATCGGCGCGTTCCTGCCGGTCGCACCCAGCGAGCAAAGCGCCCGCCAGACCGGCACCGAGGAATTCGCGGCGTGGAAGTTTCTGGTTCATTGTTTTACGTCGAGGCAAACCATTTTCGTCAAGTCGCGCGCCAACAATCGTCCGTTCACGAGCGCCATCGGCGCCCAGCAGTCATGCCCCTCCAAGACGCGGGCCTTGGCGAGCGCACGATAGCCCGACGGACTGGCCTCCGCAAGCGTCAGCATCCCGTCGTCGTTGAGCGCGTAAATCAGACCGCCGCCAATGACAAACGGGCCGAGGCCGAACTTCGCCGTCACGCCGCTGGTCCAGCGGATTTTGCCGTCGAGATCGAGGCAGGCAAGCTGTCCATCGGGACGGATGCCGTACAAGTTGCCGTCGAACAGAATCGGTGTCTGCTGCGCGGCGCCGAAGTCGGTTGGTTTGAGGCGGAACACAGTTTCAGGGACGATCTTGCCGGCGTCTTCCTTCAAGCGGAGCATCATCGCGCCGGAATTGTAGCCGCCGGAGAGGAAGAGCCGGTCGCTACCAACGGGCACGGACGTCGGCACGGCGGCGATGGAAATCCTCCACGCGTCGGTCTCCCAGAGCAACGCGCCGTCGGCGGCGTTGACGCCAACGACGCCGCCACTGGCAACGTAAACGTACTGGCGTTTGCCGGCGAACTCGAACGGCACGATGCTGGAGTGCGTCATCTTCCAGTCGTTTTGGTTCGGAGACTTCCAGACGACTTTGCCAGTGGCAAGCTCGACGGCCATCAGCAGTTGATCGCCGCCGACCGCGAGAATGACACGGTCGCCGTCCACGAGCGGGCATTGTCCCGCGTACCATTCCGGCGCCGTCGCGCCGAAATCTTTCACGAGGTCGAGTCCCCAGACGAACTTGCCGGTGTCGGCTTCGACACAGCCGACATGACATTTCGGGCCGAAGGTGACGACGTATTTTTCGGCGAGCGTCGGCACGGTGCGGCTCATGCCGTGGTTGCGTTTGGTTTTGACCGGGTAAGTAAAGCGCCAGATCTCCTTGCCGTCGGCCAGCGAGAGGCAGCGCAGTGCGTCGCTTTTCGCATCGGGGTCGTAGTCGAGAATATAAACGCGCCCGTCGCGGACCGCCGCGCCGGCGTAACCTTCGCCGAGGTCAACGCTCCAGAGATGTCGCGGCGCTTGTTTCCACTGGTGCGCGAGCGCGACGCCGTCGGCGGCGATGTTGTCGCGCTTGCTGCCACGGAACTGCGGCCACGCGCCGGGCAGGTCCGCTGGCTTGCCGTCGCCGGGAATGAGCTTGGCGGACTCGAATGGATTTTTTTCCGAGGCGAGCGCGAGGCCGGCGGGACGGTCGAGGCCGGGTTTGCGTTCCTGAAGCGAGTCGAGCGGCATGCGGCTGGTCTGGATAAGAAGATAAAGCGCGCCGAGGCCGAGAACGCTGGCAGCGAGCGTCGCGGCTACGAGCACAGTGCGTGAGTTATTGGTTTGGTCTGACACAACTGCAAAGCGGATTTGCCACGGGTTTGGGTGCTTGTCCAATATTATTTGAGTTTGGACAAACCGGTTTGTTGGGCGGCGAGATCCACGAGACCGAGGCCGAGCCGCATGGTTCGCCGGGCGCGCAAGTGCAGCGAGAGCGTGACCAGCACCACCAACAACCATGCGTAGTGCGCCCACTCAACACGCGAGGTCACCGCGACGAAAAATGCCACGAGCGCCACCGCCGCCCAGAGCCAGACCTTGGCCAGAAGCGTCCAGTGCCCGCTGAGGCGCGCGCGCAGGAGCCGTTTCGGGCCGCCGTGGTTTTCGCTGACGGTGTGGACGACGACCTCGGTGAAACGGTCGCCGTAAATCGTCACGTCAAACTCGTCCCAGCCGCTGTCGGCGCTGGCCTGCCAGCCGTCGCGCTCCAGAATCTCGACCAGCTTTTGCAGGAACGCCACGCGCTCAGTGCCTTGCTCGTTCCAGAAGTTCAATGTGTGAATGCTTCCGACGCCGCGGTATTGCGCCGCGAACGCGGTCACGGCGGCGCGCGCCGCGCTCGGTGTCGGCGGACGTTGCAGGCGGTAGGCGTACCGGGGCCAGCCGCGCACGATCGGTTGAAGCAAATACAACAGCGCCACGAGCGGACGCGACCAGCGATGGCGTTGCCACGACGGCACGTTCACGCGCGCCGCGGCGGTGACAGCCACCGCGAGGCTCGCGAGGAACGTCAGCGCCGGCAACGGCCAGAGCGCGGGCCAGATCAACGCCAGCAGGATGCCGCCGAACGTGAACAGCACGTGCCATTCGAGGCTCGTCAACAGCGCGAGGAAGCCGACCTGTTCGGGCGCATACAACGTTTGGAACAATCCACTGCCGAACACGCCGTGGTAAATCACGAACCGGCCAAATCCCTCGGCGCCGCGCAACGGATTGTAGATGCGTCCGCGCCAGCGCATCCCGCCGAGGCTGTTGAAGTATTCGGGATGTTTGTGCCGCAGCAGCGCTTCGGCGACGCCGTAGCCGCGCTGCTGTTTGAGATAAGCTCCGGTTGTGTTCCGGCGATAATGCCAGACAAAACCGGCATGGGAGAATCCGATTTTCCATCCGCGCTGCAACAGTCGCCAGCAGACATCCACGTCGTCACCGGCGGCGCGGTAGATCGGGTCGAAACCGTTGATGGCTTCAAGCGCCCATTTCCAAAACGCCATGTTGCAGCCGGGAATGTGTTCGGCCTCGCGGTCGGTCAACATGACGTGCGCCGGGGCGCCGGGCGAGACGGCGACGACGCCGGCAATCCAGTTGTCCTCAGGCGGCGGGAAGTTGTGGCCGCCGATGCCGCACGCGTCGGTTTTGAGCAAATCGCCGACGACGTAGTAGAGCCAGTCCTCGTCCGCCCGACAATCGCTGTCGGTGAACGCCACGATCTCGCCCATCGAGGCGAGGATGCCGGTGTTGCGGGCGGCGCTGAGACCAAGGTTCGGTTCGTGAACGGCGCGCACCGTCGGATAATGCGCGGCAATGCGCACGGTGTCGTCCGTCGAGCCGTCGTCCACGAGAACGACCTCGTAGTTCGGGTAGTTCAGATGAAGGAGCGAATCCAAACAAGCTGTCAGTGTCCGTCCGCCGTTGTAGCTGGCGACGACGACGCTGACTTTCGGATACATCGGCAGCGGGAACCGCGGCGCCAGCGCGAACACTTCCGCCACGGCGTCGAACGACGGTTTCGGATTCCGGTCGTGGTCGGTCAGGCCGAAGAACCAGTTTTGGATGGCATGTCCGCCGGTGTGCCACTCGTCGGTGAAGGAGAACAACACCACGCCGGCCAGCCCGGCGCGGAACGCGGCTTCGATGTGGCCGCGCAGGAACCGGCACTTGGCCTCCTCGCCTTCGCGTTGCGAGTCCATGCCGATTTCAGCGAGCAACAGCGGTTTGTCGCCGGCGATGCTCTGGAGCCGGTCGAGGTAGTTGGAGAACGGCTTGAGGTCGTGCAGATAGACGTTGAAGCTGACAAAGTCCACGCTCGCCGGCTGGAGAAATTCGGTGGTCGGGAAATTGACGAACGTGACGAGCCGGTCGCGGTCCACCGTCTTGACGATACTGGCAAGTTCGTCGAGGAATTTCTCGATGCGCCGTGCGCCGTACCAGCGGGCGATGTCGGGCGGGATTTCGTTGGCCAGCACCAGCGCGAACACGGCGGGATGTTTGGCCAGCGCCTCCGCTGCCGCGCGCGTGGCCCGGCGGATTTCGTCCATCGTCTTGGGATCGTCGAGGAAACAGGTGTGTTTCGGCCACGGGAAATCCACGAGCAGTTTCAGGCCGTGTTCGCGCGCAAGGTCGAGCATCCAGCGCGGCGGCACGTGATACACGCGCACGCAGTTGGCGTTGAGCCGGCGCATCAACGCGAAGTCGCGCGCGACTTCTTCGGGCGATGGAAACGCGCTGCCGTTGGCATCCGGTTCGAACGGGCCGTAGGTGACGCCTTTCGGGTAGAACTTCTCCATGCCGATGCGGAAGAACTTGCCATCCACGCGGACGCGATCGGGCGCCGGCGGCGGAGGCATCAGGATGGTGGAAACCGTTTGCATTGAGAGCCGTCGCTTGGACGCCTTATGCCGAACGGCTATTCAGGCCGGGGTTCCGCTAGCGGGAACTCTTTTTCTTGGTGGCGTCTGGTTCCTCGGTCACGCCCCATTTGGCTTTCGGATCCTGGAATTTGCGCTTCAAGAACACATCGCTGGCTTCGACGGCGAGGATTCTATCGCCAAGTTTGACGCGCACAACATAACCTGCAAACTTCGAGCCAGTAAACGTATCGGGACCGCTGTGGAAGCTGAGGTGGGTGTGCGTGGACTCCAGTTTCGGCGAACGAACCTCGAATGTCGTGCCGGCGTTCTTGTCCAGCGAAACTTTTTTTTCCTCGGCGTGGAACGGCTCGACCTTGCTGCCGCCGCCCGCGGGCGAGGCCATGAACATCCATTCGACTGTGTATTCATGGGCGGCCGGCGCCATGTTCTTGACCATGATGTTGAACACTTCTTCGCGCTCGATCTTACGGCTGAACGATCCGGCGGAACCGTAGATCTTGTGCTGCTCGTTGGGAGAGGTTTTCACCTTGCTCTCCACGGGAGTTACTTTCAGGTATACAGACTGCCCGAAGACACTCGCGGCAAGTCCCATCAGTGTGATGATGACCAAAGCTGTTTTCATATTCCGAGCCTGTGTTGTTCTTCTCGTTATCATACAGACGCCGAAGGGCGACTGCTTCTTCACGATTCCTGTTCGGCCTTCTTCGCCGCCTGCGCCTCGGCAATGACCTTCTGCGCAATGTGCGACGGCACGGTCTCGAAGTGGCTGAACTCCATCTCAAAGGTGCCGCGCCCACCGGTCATCGAACGCAGTTCGCTGCAATACTTGAACATCTCCGACTGCGGCACCTGTGCCTTGATGCACTGGAGACCGTCCGCCGGTTCGACGCCCATGATCCGTCCACGCCGGTGGTTGAGGTCGCCGGTGATGTCGCCCATGTACTGGTCGGGCACCGAGACGGCGACGTTCATGACCGGCTCCAGCAACACCGGCCGCGCCTTCTGCATCGCGTCCTTGAACGCCTGCAACCCGGAAATCTTGAAGCTCAGTTCATTCGAATCCACGTCGTGATAGGAACCGTCGTAGACCGTCGCCTGCACGTCCACGACCGGATACCCGGCCACCGTGCCGCCGAGCAACGCCTCGACGCAGCCCTTCTCGACTGCGGGAATGAAATTGCGCGGAATGGAACCGCCGACGACTTCGTCCACGAACTCGAATCCAACGCCGCGCTCGCGTGGCGCGAGCTTCAGGTACGCTTCGCCGTACTGGCCACGACCGCCGGATTGTTTCTTGTGCTTGTAGTGGCCCTCGGCGCGCGCGGTGATCGTCTCCTTGTAATCCACTTTCGGCACCGACAAGTCCACGTTGACGCCGATCTTGCGTTTCCAACCGTCCACTATGACCGTCAGATGCGCGTCGCCCATGCCGGCGATGACCAGTTCCTTCGTGTTCGGGTTTCGCTCGGCGTGGAACGTCTTGTCCTCCGCCTCGGTGCGGTGAATGGCGGTGCTGATTTTCTCCTCGTCCTTCTGTGTGTGCGGATGCGCCGCCGCAAATGCGATCGGCTTCGGAAAATGGATCGCCGGGAACTTCACCTGCTTCGTCGCGTCGCAGAGCGTGTCGTTGATCTGCGTGTCCTTGAGCTTGGCCAGCGCCACGATCTCGCCCGGCCCGGCATCGGCGACCGGCGTCTGTGTCTTGCCCATGATCCGGAGCAACTGAGGGATGCGTTCCTTGCCGCCCCGCGTGCCGTTGACAACGTCGAGGTCAGCCTTCAAGGTCCCGGACTCGACGCGCAGATATGCGAGCGCGCCCGCGTACGGGTCCACGATGACCTTGAACACCAACCCGCTGAACGACGCGCCGGTTTTCGGCTCGACTTTCACGTCGCCTTCCGCAGGAACAACGCCGCGCTGCGCCGGGGACGGCAACAGTCCGGTGATCGTGCCGAGCACATCAGCCACGCCGATGTCCTTGTCGGCAAACCCGCACAGGACCGGCACCACCGCGCCCTTCGCGACCGAGACCGCAATCTCCTGTGCCGTCAACTTCTCGCCGCCGAAATATTTTTCGATCAACTTCTCCTCGTCCGCCGCCGCTGCCTCCTGCAACGCGTCCTTCGCGCCGCCGAAGTCCGCCGGCACGTCGCCGTCGGCGCACGTCAACAGGTTGACCGTTTTCGAGAAAGATGCTTCCTTGCCGACCGGCACGGCGAATGGCACGCACTTCTTGCCGAACACGGACTGAATCTGTTCGACGACCTTCGCGAAATCGGCGCCTTCCTTGTCGAGCTTGGTGACGAAGATGGCGCGGGCCATTTGCCGGTCGTCGAGCCATTTCCAAAGCCGGCGCGTGCCGACTTCGATGCCGTTGACGGCGTCCACGACGACGATGGCCGAGTCCGCCGCGCGGATGGCCGCAGCGGTCTGGCCGAGAAAATCCGCGAAGCCCGGCGTGTCGAGCAGCGTCACCGCGCAACCATCGGCCTGGAGCCAGAGCGGTTTGGCGTTGATGGTGATTTTGCGTTCGACTTCCTCCGGCAGGTTGTCGGCGGCGCTGTTGCCGCGCGCGGTGCTGCCGCGGGCCGGCACGGCCTTGGCGAGAAACAGCAGCGCGTCCACCAGCGACGTTTTGCCGGCGCTGGCGTGGCCGACAATGGCGACGGTTCGGACCTTCGTGGTATCAACAGGCATGGTGTTTAGTCTCCTGAAAGTTGCGCCCGCCCGCAGGCGAGCGCGCGGATTCTCCCAGAATCCGCACCGCAATCAAGAGGAAAAACCCGGTCCGGGGATTAGTGTTGTTTGCCGCGGGCGTTTTCGTCTTCGCGCCGCAGGACGCTGCCCACCACTTCCGTAATGGTTTTGATGCTGAATGGTTTGGCGACCCACTGGTTGCCTGTGCTGATCAGGAACGATCGCAGGTCGGGGCTTACCGTGTCGCCCGTGACAAAGACAATGCGTTTCGCCATCTCGCGTTTGGTGGCATGCACCTTCTCGTAGAAACTCCTGCCGTCCAGGTCCGGCATGTTCAGGTCCAGAATGACAACATCGTGCGGCTCCGCGAACAATCGTTTCATCCCGTCCATGCCACCCAGCGCGGCGTCCACCGTGTACCCTTCCGCCACAAATATCTCGGTCAAGACCTCGATGATTCCGGCTTCATCATCCACCACCAGCAGCCGTCGTCCCCCGTCGGGCGGAATCGCCGCGCGCTCCGGCGCCTTTGTTGGCGCGTGTTCCTCGACCGCGCAGGGCAGAATAGGCAGTTCGACGGTGAACTTGGCTCCGTGTCCCTCCTGGCTTTCGACAAGGATTCGCCCTCCGTGCTCCTCCACGATGCTGTTGGAAACGGACAGTCCCAAACCCACTGCCTTGCCAAAAGGCTTGGTCGTGAAGAACGGTTCGAAGATGCGATCCATGTTTTTCTCGGCGATGCCCCGGCCCGTGTCGCTGATTGTGATGGAAATGGCGCTGCCATTGTCGCGGGTGGTGATGGTGAGCACACGCGCTTCCGAACTTCCCATCATGGCTTCCATCGCATTGGAGAGCAGATTGACCAGGACCTGCTCCAACTGGGACGGATCAAGCTTGGTTTGCGGCAACGTCGGATCCAGGTTCTTGTCCAGCCGGATATTGGCCATTCGCAGGTCCGGTTCGCGCATCTGGAGGACGCTCTCGATCAACTCATTGATGTTGCATGCTGTTCGTTGCGGGTCGCCTGCCTGCGCGAAGCCCAGCAAATCACGGATCGTGTTCGCCACCTGTTCGGCTTCCTTGCGAATCCGCATGAGTTCGTGACGGGTCTTGTCGTCCACGTTCTTCCGAAGCTCCAGCATCTGGGCTTGCGCCATGATGATGCTGAGGGGATTGTTCAAGCGGTTGGCCACCCCGGCCACCAACAGGCCGAGCGCGGACAGTTTCTCCGCCCGCTGCAGTTGCGGCCCGATCTTCTTGCGCTCGCTGACGTCGCGCACCGTGATCTGCAGCATGTGTTGCCGAAGCCACTGCACCAGCAGGACTTGTCCTTCACAGAGAATCTGTTCGCCGTTGGCCCGCTGGATGGCGAATTCATTGAACGGCCGGAAGACGGCGCCGCACAACTTCAACCGGTCCACGTCGTTGTTGGTGCACTTGTCCCGCAGGCTGGGACAGAGATCCGGGAACCAGGACCCCACCAATTCCACCAGAGAACGTTTTGTCAGCAGTTGCGCCGTCCGGTTGGCATCGGCGACTCGCAGCGTCCACAGATCCACCAGAAACACGGCGTCCTTGGCCGAATCAAACACCGTCCGAAAACCCTCCTCCGCGGTCGTGACCTGTTCCTCCACGACCATCCCGATGGCGATCATCACCGCCAACAACGCGGAGCCGATGTAACTGAGCGTCAGCCCAATCAACGACGTTTCCACAAACGGGAACGCGATCAAATTCAAGCCCCACAACAGGAACCCGGCTGCCAGAATCTTGGCGCCGTGATATCCCTTGCGACGCTGCCAGTACACCAGCCCCGTGTACACACCCGCGCCGCCCAACAGGAGAAACATGGGGACCGTGAGCCACAACCGGTCGGCCACAAACAAGGTCGCCGCCACACTCCAGATCACGATCATCACCGTTCCCAGCTCCAACTCGCGAAAACTGCGCGGCATCAGCGCCAGTTGGAAGCTTCCCCAGAACATGAACAGCGCCGCGACTCCGATGCAGGCCCGGCGTATCGTGACTAGGATTGACAACTGCGGCACCTCCGCAAGCCCGATCGCGGCGGCGAGATACACCGAATAGACAACCCAAGCGACTGTCCACAGGCTGAAATACGTTTTGCGCGTGTGGCGGTTGAGATAAACAAAGAGCGCGATCACCACCCAACTGCTCATCAACGCCAAGACCAATGCGGCTCTCGTCCATTCGACAGGGAACAAAAGGCCGCTCAGATCAACCATCAGGTTCTCTTTCACTCGTCTCCTGGATCTTCTTGCGACCAATCATGGTGCCTACCTGCGCAAATTCTAACAGAGCGGCCTCGAAACAGCAAGTCGCAAGCTGGGCGCCTGTCAAACCTCGATGAGAATGTCCCCTTCCTTACCACAGTGAGAATGTCCCCT
>CAZNOK010000131.1:0-14402 GCA_964574605.1 uncultured Verrucomicrobiota bacterium | reverse complement strand
ACTGAAGGCCGCGTCTGGCAGCGAAATCCACACACGCCTTGCCACCGACGGTCGTCAGGGTGACTTCGCGGATGACCTTACCCGGTTTAATCCACGACGTGTCGGCGAGCACACAAGGGGCGTTGAGATTCAGTACGAGGAAGTTGTTTTCCAGCAGTCGCCCCGGCGAATCCGCGACTATGATAAACCGCCACGGAGTTGTCAGTGGCAACGCGCCGGTTACCGGACCGCTGAGATCGCTCACGACACCATTACCGTCCAGCGGCGCAAACTTGATTCGCGCGTAATCCACCAGCTTCGCCTCGCCTAGCGCGATGAACAAATCGTCCGCCGCCTGCAACACCAGTGGCCGCTCGCAACCTTTCTTGATCTTGCTGACAGTCACCTTCTCGTACTTACCCTGCGCCGAATACACAGCCCACGCCGCATGGTCCGAGGGAAACCGAAATTCGGTGTTCTCGCGGGTGATGGTGACTTTGCCGGCACCCATCGGGAGCGTGTAACAAAACGCCACCCCCTCGTTGTACGCACGAAAGGTCAACTGGAGTTTGCCGAGATCAACGATGAGTTGGTTGTAGTGGTCGCGAATCGAACTGCGCTCGCCGCACACTGGCTTCCAAGTCTCGTCGTGAGCGCTAGTCTTCTGGCCGACGACCGCCAATCCACTCAGCGGCGTCCGTTCAAGCTCCAGTCCGAGCCGCGACTCCGCAACAACCTGTTTCCCATTCCACGTCACGCTGTACACCGGTTCTCCGCCCTTCACATTGGAGGTCAGGACAAACTGCCCATCCGGGGATTTCAGTTCCATCGCATTGCTCGACATCGCCGACACACACATCAACGCCAAAAGAATCTTGCTCATGCCGTCCACGCTATATACATTGCGTCCCTTTATGCAACGACTTTTGATTTGCCTCTGTCTCGTAGCAGTGGCGGCTGACTCCCCCCAGTGGGGCGGTAACGACTGCCGGAATATGGTCTCCGCCGAACGGAATCTCCCCGACGATTTTGCCCCCGGTGAAAGAGACACCACCGGCAACATCATGAACATCGCCAGCGGGAAGAACCTCAAATGGGCCGCCAAGCTCGGCGGCCAGACCTGCGGCACGCCCGTCATCGCCAATGGCCGCATCTACATCGGCACCAACAACGATTCGCCGCGCGACCCGCGCCTCACCGGCGACCGCAGCGTCCTGATGTGTTTCGAGGAATCCACCGGCAAGTTTCTCTGGCAACTCGTCAGTTCCAAGCTCCGTTACCACTCGAACTTCAACGGCGACTACCCCAAGCTCGGCATTTGCTCTACCCCGACCGTCAAAGACAACCGCGTTTACCTCACCACCATGCGATGCGAAGCCGTCTGCCTCGACGCACTCGGCCTCAGCAACGGCAACGACGGCCCGTTCAAAGACGAAGGCGCCTACATCGCGCAGCAAATACTCCCCAAGCCCGGCCTCCAGCCCGACGGCGGCTACCCGGAACAATTCCGGAACATTCCCACGCCACCGCCGCTCGACCTGAAACCCACCGACGCCGACATCATCTGGCGTTACGAGTTCCTGACCCAGCTTGACGTCTGGCCGCAGGACGCCACCGATTGTTCGCCGGTTGTAGACGGCGACTACATTTACGTCGGCACCTCCAACGGTGTTGACAAAGGGCACAAGAAACTCCCCTTCCCCAATGGCCCCACGCTCGTCGTCCTCGACCGCCGCACCGGCAAACTCATCGCCACCGACGACGCGCTGATCGGAACGCGTACCCTCCACGGTAATTGGTCCTCGCCCAGCCTCGTCACTGTCAACAAACGGAAACTCATCCTCTTCGGTGGCGGCGACGGTTTCTGCTACGCGTTCGACGCGAAGCCGCAAGGCAAAGTTCTCAAAACCGTCTGGCGTTGCGACTGCAATCCGCCCGAGTACTGGGAACGCAACGGCGAGAAGCTTCCCTACAACAAAAACCACGAAGGTCCCAGCGAAGTCATCGCCACGCCCGTTTTCTACAACAACCGCGTCTATGTCGCCATCGGCCAGGACACGCGCCACGGCGATGGTCCCGGCGCGCTCACCTGCATGGATGCTGTGACCGGCAAACTCCTCTGGCGGTACAAAGACCTACACCGCAGTTTTTCCACGCCCTCGATCACCAACGGCATTATCTTTGTCGCCGACGTGACCGGCACGATTCACTGTCTCGACGCTGACACCGGCAAAGTCCACTGGACGCACGACACCAAAGGCATACTCACCATGAGTTCGACGTACGTTGCCGACGGCAAAGTCTATTTCGGCAATGTTAACGGCAAAGTGACCATCCTCGCCGCCAGCAAGGAAAAGAAGCTGATTAACGAGATTCGTCTTGGCGCCGCCATCCACTCGACGCCGGTTGCCGCCAACGGCGTCCTTTACATCGCCACCCAAACCTGGCTCTTCGCCTTCCAACTCCCGAAACGCTGACCGGCGTCGTGTTCCGGTTTTGTTCCGGCGGGAAAGACAACCAGAAGATTTACACCGAACGCTTAAGGATAAGCGGCCGGCGCAAGCCGGTCCACCCTGCCCATTGTTACATCTCCTCTTTTCTCCTCAAAAGAAGTAGGTGGGATTTGCCTCTGTCCCAGTGCGCCTGCCTAGCCTCCACCTGAAGATTTCGAGAGAAGGCCTTCAGTATTGGGAAGTACACTTCGGGTGTTCTGTCTCCGGCTATTATCCCCCTGATTGAACTCGATACGTCGATATACTCAACAGCGTTTGCGGGATCGCGAACCACCAGTCTGTACTCCGATTCGTCACGGTAGTCCACGTGCTTGGTGAAAAACAGATCATGCGTGTTCTCCTTAACATGTCTGGCGCAGTAGTGTGCCACTCCCTCCTGAACAAGGCTGTTTCCATCAACATTCAGGCTGTGGCAATCCATTCGCTCCTCAATCGTGTATTCAACCGGCCCGCAGCGCTTCCACGCGATGGATCCAATGCGTTTCTCAAACTCCGCCTCCATTGATGAACGTGAAAAGACGAGACAAATGCCACGTTGACTCTCTCCGTATTGAGACCACATTCTTGACTTCGCCCAACCACTGACTGATTGGATAGGATCTTCAAGGAGGCCACCATTCTTCTGCCGAATCCTAGCCCTCTCGTTCGTACAGAAGCACAACATCCTACATTCGAATCTGCTTATGCTATCCAAGACAGTGTGGCATTGATCGTACAGTTCCTGCGCTTCTGGTGGTAACCGCCCTCCGGTCATTCCCAGCAACTTGAACTGGTACTCTCTCGGGTCGTTTGTGTCCTTCAACAAACCAAGCCTAAGCCGCTTCTCGGCCAAGATTCTCTCTATGGCGGTAGTCAGTTTGGTATAGTGAAACAAAGCATCTCGACTTCCAACAAACTCGTCAAAAGCCTTGAGCCGATCAAGATCGTTCATGCTGGTCCAATCTATCTGAGGTGCGACAATTAAAGAGACCTAATATGTCTTCGACCACAGTTTTGCCGTGATTGTCATTGGGCAATTACCGCAAAAGAGTAAAACGAGTCAAGGAACAAAGCTGTTTGGTTTTCAGACTCTTTTAGCGCGTTGAGGAGTTTGCCGCAACGACTGCATCTCGCCATGTTTTGAGTTGTGTTCGAGTCCATTCCACATCCTCAACAGACTTTAATTGTGAACCACAAAAGAGTTGTACAAGATGCTGGCGAACAAGTACCCAAGCTGCAGAAGTAATCTCAATCATTTCTACCGGCGATGAGTTTGCATCAGTAGCCGGCATCTTCGTCTTCTCCAAAACCGTCATGAGAAGCGATTCAGGACTTTCATCAAAACAACCAAGTGGAACAAATTTGGTGTATTTAAAGAAGACTGAGTTGTGCAGCATTTCTGTCAGTGCTTTTGTGCTTCTCTTTTCAATTTCCCCAAGAATGTCTTTGTTCAACTTTGCGGACTTGTCTTCCTTATTTCGCATCGCCTCCTTTAGGGAAGCAAAAGACTGGAGAGTAACTGTTTCATCCTCACATTTACGGTCTACGCATGCCATAAAACGTCGTTCTAAATTTGGAAATTTGTCTTTTTCAACATCCGCCAAATTACCTTCAGAGCCGAAAGCCGCAAGTAAACGAGATCGTGGACCAAGGAGTTCTTGTCCGAAACGATCCACCTTAGCACTCTTCCCATCATAGCGGAAAACACCGGCAGGAGGGGGAAGCACAATCAGTTGTTCGCCTACGGTCACTTTTATAATCTCCTGCTGGTTCTCGGCAGCGTTACGAACTAGATCAACCGCACTCGACTGAGGGGCAGATGACCTGCTCCTTATGTCCTCTGAGAAGGTTCTAACAGGCTCTGTTGATTTCATACGACTCCGTTCATAGTCCCTCATTGGAAGTATCCCAAATACTATGAAAAATCCTGCGACTCCGCCTGCAGATATAATGCGATTAACCAGTTGACGTCTTCTTCTCTTTGTCCTGTAGCCAGTTTTGCGTACGACCCACATACTAATCGCAATCCCAGTCGCGACAACGCTTGAGTAAAGGTTCCAGTGTGATTTCTGGTAAGGTATCGAGACATTGTAGATAGTTTCCTCCCTACGGGTCCCCCACCAAATCAGCCAGAGGAATATGCAGAAGATCCAAAACAACACATAAGATACCGACGAGAGGTAGCGACTTTTGCTAAGCGGAGAAGATATGTACCGAACTACGTCCAGAAGAACAGCGCCAATAAAACAACACACGGCAATTCCCGCCGCCCACCCAATAGCGTTCCCCATATTTCCCAGCGAGAATAGAAACAATGTGCCACCGAGAGTTAAGCACCCTCCTATAAGGGCAAACATCCAAGATTGTACTGTTCTCCCGCTGGATGGGTAATGGTAGAAGCGCATCTTGCTAGAAACAACACTATAGGGTGTTTCTGTTACTACGACACGGGGCTCGTCTGTTGCTCGGGACGGAATCTGATTGGCCAGTTCCCTCTGCAATCTGAACCCATCATACACCCATCGGATGACGCGAATAATGGCCAAGTATGCGGCAAGTGACATGGCAGCCCCTATGAGACAATCTCCGATTGAGTTGTACTCATTCTCTAGGTGCATGCCAAAGAAACCAACAATCGGCAGAACAATTAGGCCAAGAATAAAAAGTCTCTTAATGCCTAGGTTGGTAAATTTGAACCCTGCCCACAACCCCCACCAGAGTCTTTTCATAGTGCGTATAAATAGGAGACGGTAGAAACAAGGTCAAGACGGAAAGCGAGACATATTCGCCAAAAGCGAACCTTATGTTCCGGTTTTGTTCCGGCTGCGTTACGCTCGCGTCATTTGGCGACTGAGTTTCTCCTGCGGCAGATAAGCGCCTTGCTTGCGCAGCGTTTCGACAAGCTTCGCGGTGTCCAAGTCACAAGCAGGCTGTCCGGTGGCGAGCGATTGCACGACGGCGGTGCCGGCGGCTTGCCCCATCATCGAACAGGCGGGCTGGTCGCGGATCGCGCCATTGACTTTCACGTCGCTGGAGCAACAGCGTCCGGCGACCCACAAGTTCGCCCAGCCTTTCGGCACGAGAATGCCGTAGGGCAGGCCGTAGCTTTCGCCACGTTTGGGATTGTCCAGCTTGGTGAATTCGTCGTGGTAGCGCTTGTATTCTTCGGGCGTCAAATCATAGACGTGAATGTCAATCGCCTTCGTATAAACAGCAATCTGGTCAGGGAAATGCCGGCGCGCCTTGAAGTCGGCGTGGTTCAACTCGTATTCGCCGACGATCCGCCGCGACTCGCGCACGCCGAGCAACGCGCCGGTGGCGACAACCTGCATCCGTTCGCAGCCGGGCATGTATTTGCGATAGAACGCGGCATATTCCTGCACGAGCCGCCGGCCCCGCGCCATGGCGTCGGAGAGACTGCGTGTCTTCAAAGCGTCGGTGTGGAAAAGATGGCCGGCGTTCATCATCGCCGTGTTGGTGGGGCTGATGCGGATCACACCCGGCACATGACGGTCGGCTTGCGAGAAGAATCCGTCGGCAATCGCCTGTTCCACCATAGCCTGTTGGCTCTTCTTTGTGAACTGGTCAAAGTCAATGCCGCTGATCGCCGCACAAAGCGTCGGCGGCATGATCTTCGGCGTGTCGCGTCCCGCCGCGCGCGCCGGCGCGCCGCACAACTCAGCGAGGACGGCGTCCCCAGTCCCGTCAACGAACGCTTTCGCGCGAAGATAACGATACCCCTCGACGCTGTTGGTGATGACGCCGCGAACGCGCCGCGCTTGCGAGTCCACGTCGGCATCAATCACCCGCGTGAAGAAACGCACCTCGACGCCCGCGTCGTGGCAGAGTTTATCCAGCAGCATCTTGAGCGATTCCGGCTGGTAGCCGATGGAACCGACGGGCAGACCCTTCTCGAATTTTTCCAGCGCGTGCGGCGAGGCCGCCTTTTCGCGACAGAGCGCATTGACCAGTTCGAGGATCAATCCGCCGATGACGCTTCGCGTGCCGTCGGTGAGTGAATACCAGTTCGCGACGATGGCATTCGTTCCCATGCCACCGAGGCTGCCGAGCCCCTCGACCAACAGCACCTTCGCGCCGAGCCGCGCCGCGCAAATCGCCGCCGCCGCGCCCGCCGGGCCGCCGCCGGCCACGACAAGGTCAAATCCATCCTCGACCGGGACGTCGCGTGTCAAACGGAACGTTTTGCCGTCGGACGCGTTAGAGGTGTCGGCGAACGCCAGCGCGCCGAGAGCCGACGATTTCAGGAAGGTGCGCCTGTTCATTTTTTCAAAACCTTATCGAAGAACGCCACCACTGCTGCGTCGAGCGATTCGCGGCTTGGTTCCGCAGGCGGCTCACCGGCGCTGGCAGTCATGCCATGGCCGCCGCCTTTCACGATGATCAATTCGACCGGCGCACCGGCCTTCTTCAGCGCAGCCGCGAGCTTCTGCCCGTGAGCAACCGGCACAGTTCTGTCTTTGTCGCCGTGAACAATCAGGAACGGCGGGTTGCTTCGCTTAACGTAAACAAGCGGGCTACCGTCCTTCCAAAGGGCCGGTTTCTCCTTGAACGGTGCGCCGAACAGACCGAGCACCGCCTTTGAGTCCTCGCCTTCCTTCGCATTCTGAACGCCGCCGCTGCCGTTCGTGAAATCGGTCGGACCGCAATAATCCACCACCGCCTGCACGCGGCTGCTGACGCCAACGTAGCCGCCCTTCCCCTCGAACCGCGCATCATCCATCGTGCCGAGACAAGCGACGAGATGGCCGCCCGCGCTCGATCCCCAACAACCAATGCGGTCAGGATTGACGTTATACTTCTTCGCGTTGGCACGAAGCCAACGCACACCAAGTTTGCAATCCTCGATCTGCACCGGCCACGGGGCTTCACCGCTGAGCCGATACTCGATGCTGGCGGTGAAATAGCCTTTTGTCGCCAGCGTCGCCGCCCGGTTGCCTTTGTGCGAGCCGCCGCTCCAGCCGCCGCCGTGAATCCACAACACCGCCGGCATCGGCGTCGCGGGTGGATCTTTCGGGCGCGCGATCTCGGCGTGTAACGTCTTGTCGCCGCCCTTGCCGATCTCGACATCGTGAATGGCTTCAACACCGGGCGGGACAGAAGCCCTTGGAGCTTGTTTGCGTGGCTCGGCGGACCAAGCGACTGCGGCCGCCAACAGAAGGAACAGAACCGTTCTCATGGCCGACAGCCAACCACAACGCTGAAGCTACGGCAAGACTTTGTTAAACGCTCTGTGATTTCCGGGTAACGCGCGGCAATGTTTGTCGTCTCCTTCGGGTCGGTGGCCAAGTCGTACAATTCCGCGCCGGTGCCGTCGGTGTTGACGAGCAGTTTCCAGTTGCCTTCGCGGACAGCGAGGTTCGGGCTGCGGTCGCGGCCTTGCGGGTAGTGGAAGGATTTGTTGTTGCGGCCATACTCCCAGAACAACGGTTTCTTCCGCGCGACCGGTTTGCCGAGCCACCCCGCGCTCATGTTCTCGCCGTCGAGAGTTGGTGTCCCGTCTTTAGACGGTCCGCTTCCGCCTGAAGGCGGTACACCAACGCCAGCCAGCGCGCAGAACGACGGAAACAAATCCACGGCGTTGATAACCGACTGTTCGTCCGCTCGTCCTGCCGGCACATGACCAGGCCAGCGCACGATGAACGGCTCCCGCACGCCGCCTTCGTACAAACTCAACTTGCTCCCGCGCAATCCACCGGCGCGCTCGCCGCCGAATGTCGGCAACGGACCGTTGTCGCTTGTGAAAACCACCAACGTCTTATCGTCAATTCCCAACTCTTTCAACCCGGCCATCAATCGTCCAAGCTGACGATCATACTCAGCGAGCACGCGACGGAAGTTTTCCATCTTGTCGCCCTTCGGCACGTCGTCAGCCGGCACCCACGGCGTGTGCATATCGTCGGGCCAGAGGTTGATGTAACACGGCTGCTCTTTGTGCCGACGAAGGAAATCGAGCGCCTTGTCCACGAAGAACGCCGTGCGATCCCAGCGTTTCACTTTGTCGTGTGGCGACCAAATCCAGTTCGTCGCTGTGATATCCGGATGCGGGTCGGGGCTTTCCCACGTGCTGGCATACTCATCGAAGCCGTACGCGGTGATCGGCGGCGCGTTCGACACGTCGCGGCCGCCGCCCATGTGCCACTTGCCGAAATGCCCGGTCACGTATCCGCCCAGCTTTAAACGACGCGCCACCGACGGCGCCTTCGGGTCGAGGAAGTCCGCCTGTCCGCACGCGCGATTGCCGGTGCGTGTCTGGAGATAACTTGTGATCCGCCAACGTGCCGGGAACATCCCAGTAGTCGCACCGGTGCGCGATGGCGAACAAATCGGCGACGCGACACTGAACTGCGTGAACCGGGTTCCCTCACTTGCCAGCCGGTCAATGTTCGGCGTCGGCACAAACTTCCCGCCGTAACAGCCAACATCGCCGTAGCCCATGTCGTCGGTGAGGATGAATACTATGTTCGGACGCTCAACAGCAACGGCTGTCGCCAGGAAACCCACAGCCAGGACTTGCGCGAGACAGCGTTTCAGAATTTCTGCGCGTACTGGCATCGGTTGACGATAACGCTCTGTTGGAGTTGGGAGTTGTTCTTCCACTGGTCACCCGCGCGGGTGGAGACGCTGAAACGACCCGGCAACCGGGCGTAACGCTCCAAGAAGCGCGTTCGACCGGCATTCAGGTTGGTGTCGAGCTGGCGATTTGCCGTGCACTCCTTCAACATCATCGGCAACACAAACCGCTGGCCTGGCTTGAGGCCCGGCAGGTAGGCATACTCGGTGTCAAAGAGGTCTTCGGCGTATTTGTCGGCGTCCGCGTCGCCCACCGGTCGGGCGCGCACGTCAATGAAACAGCGGTCGGTGGGTTTCTTGCCGGGATTGGTGACTTCGACTTCGACATACGCGGGCCGATACAACGCGTCGGGGTCCGGCACCATGAAGATCGCGGAGTTGCCACTGCCTTGCGAGGCGTTGCGAGCTTCCGATTTCAACTTGTTGACGCCGGCTTTTGCGACATCGGGCGGCACGCCGGACACGTCCGCAAGATAATTGACCATGTAGTCTTCGCCGAGGTTCACAAAATCGTCGAAGTTCGGCAACGTCGGCGGGACGCCCATCGAGGTCAACGCGATGTCCATCCCGACCGAGAGCGGACCTTGCGCCCATTCGGGGGCCAGACCGATGATGCGTTGTTTGATGTCGTTGTAGGCGTCGGCGACCCAGTTGATGGCGCCGCTGGCGAAACTGAGGGCGTCGCCCACCCAGCCGGTGAGTTTGTCCCACCAACTCTTGTCGTGCTGGTGCGGTGTGAGATCGAGTTTCTGCCCCTTCTTCCAACCCATCATCGGGAAATCGCGAACGACAACGTATTTGTAGCACCAGTGCGGGTCCTGCCAGCGAATCGGCTCATACTTCAACAGACGAACCGCGGGATGAACCATTTCCGGACGATGATCCAACGGCTTGGCGTCCTTGTGAGAGATGTCCATCTCCGTCGGGGGGCGTTTCTCTCCGTAGAAGACTTTCACGGGCGCTGACGGCAAACCGACACATCGTCCCTGCCGGTCCACCGGCACGAGACGGACGTAATAGGTCATGCGGCTGAGGGGAAACTCGTTGAGTTTGACTCCGTGCACGTGGACCGGCGTCACTTTGCAGGTGGCGGTTCCGCTGGATGGACGCAATTTGCTGGCGAGTCCGATCTCTGCCATTGCCGGTTTGGTGCCGAGCTTCGCAAAATCAATGTAGAAGAGCGTTATTGCGCCGCTTTTTGAGGGCGCCACACTGCCGCCACTGGCAACCAATCCCGGTGCTTGTTGGTAGTTTGCGCCGTGTTGTGGAAAACGGAATGTCGCCACCTGCCAGATGCCCGACACAATATTCGATGCTTTCGTGGACCAGCCCAACATCAGTTTCTGGTCGGTGCATTGCCAGTCCATCTCGTATTGGTTGACCCGTTTGATGAATTCGCCGCCACCCGTTTGAATCCACATCTCGGTCTGACTCGGCAGATTCGCGAGAGACAACAGGACCGACGGGTCATCCGCGTGCAACTTCATCTTTGGCATGACCATCGGCTTCGCTGCTTCGAGTGGGTTGCTCAACAGAACAACTGTCATGCAAACAAACATGCGCGTAATTGTGCGTAACATGAGACCTCCTTATTTGGCTCGAACAATCGGACGAAGACGGAAACGATAGCTGGCAGGCTGGCACTTGATCATGAATTCGTCATGCGGCCAGGCGCCCCAACTGTCATCGCCGCCGACGCCTTGCTGGACGAGGTCGAGGTTCAACGTCACCTCGTCGCGGTGCGGCAACTGGAAGGCGTGCTTGGCGTTCTGGAGATCATCGGTGGTGTGGTTCAACGCGTTCACACTGAGCAACGGCATACCGACCACTTGGAGGCCGACGCCGTTCTTGTTCGTCAGCGAGACCCAACGGACGTCCGCCTTGTTGCCGCTCTCGCCCGGTTCGGTGTAGTCGGCGAAGAACTGCTCGCGCACCGTGCCGCTATAGACGCCGACGCGCGCGTCCTTGCGATCCGAGTAAGTTTCCTGCGGTCCGGGGCCGAGCCACGTGATCCGCTCGAAACCGGCCGGCATCGTCATCTGCATACCGAGCCGAACTGGCTTCGGCTGCTTCGTGTCCGACGGTTTGAATTCGGCGGCAACGATGATGTCACCACTGCCGAGAACGGTGTACGTCGTCTGCCACGCCGCTTTCACCTTCGGCAATGAAAGCGCAACCTTCGCGACAACTCTGTTCTCCGCAGCCTGCTCGATTTTGAAACTGGTGACTGTGGCGTCCTTGTGAGCGTCGCGCCAAATTCCTTGTGACTTCTCCATCTTCCGGCCGCGATCGTTGTCAGTAGGCGCACGCCAGAAATCGGGACGCAACGGCGAGGCGATCAACTCGACGCCGTTCGCACGCCACGATTTCAGCGTGCCGGTTTGCTTGTCAAAGACAACGGTGAAGCCCTTGCCGGAGACGGTCGCGCCGGCGAGTTTGAGCGGCCCGCCATCGGCAATCGGAGTTGCAGGAGTGGCCTCGATCTTGAATTCGTCCCACGCAAGTTCGTGACCTTTTTTCGCCCAGAGCGTGCGGTGTTTCAGCGTGAAGTTGACTTCGAGGAAACGCTCGGCGCCGGGCTGGGACTTGAGAGGAATGGCAACCTGCATCGTCTTGCCCGGCGCAACATCAAGTTCCGGTAATGTTCCGACTTGGATTTGCTTGCCGTCAGCCTTCAATCGCCAGTGCCCGGTGGCAATGTCTTTGAGGTTGGTGAAGTCGTGCCAGTTCTTGATTTCAAGATTGTGTCCGTCCAGCTTGCAGTGGATGTATTGATAGACGTGTTTGACTTGGAGCAGACCGGGGTGCGGTTTGCGGTCGGGGCTGACGAGGCCGTTGCAACAAAAGTTGTCGTCGCTCGGCGTGCCGGCGGGACCGAAGCCGCCGCCGTAAGCCCAGAAGGTTTTGTCGCCGGGTTTGACTTTCTCGAAGCGGGCGAGCGGCAACGGGCCTTGTTTCTGGCGGAGACCTTGGTCAACCCAATCCCAGACGAATGCGCCTTGGAGGTGGGGTTTCTCGTAGATCAACTTCCAGTATGACCAGATGTCGCCGCTGCTGTTGCCCATCGCATGGGCGTACTCGCAAAGGATGTAAGGGCGCGTCTGCGGTTTGCTGGCGTAGTCGGCAAGGGCTTTCGGGCGCGCATACATGGGGCAGACGATGTCGGTGTGCGGACGTTGCTCGGCGCGTTCGTAGTGGACGGGACGACTGGCGTCGCGCTTCTTGATCCATGCGGAGGTGGCCTCGAAATTCGGGCCGTCGCCGGCTTCGTTGCCGAGCGACCAGATGATGACGGACGGATGATTCTTGTCGCGCTCGACCATGCGGATGGTGCGGTTCATGTGCGCGTCGAGCCAGTCAGGGTTCTTGGCGAGCGATTCTCTGCCGTAACCCATGCCGTGACTTTCGATGTTCGCTTCGTCAATGAGGTAGAGGCCGTACTTGTCGCAGAGGTCATACCACGCCGGCTGGTCGGGATAATGACAGGTGCGGACAGCATTGATGTTGTGCTGCTTCATCACGAGGATGTCCTTGACCATGCTCTCAACGGTGATGGCTTGGCCGCGGTCGGGGTCAATCTCGTGGCGGTTGACGCCCTTGAAGAGGACGCGCTTGCCGTTGACGAGAAGGTTGCCGTCGCGGATTTCCACTTTGCGAAAACCAACGTTGACAGGGATGACTTCCCCGCCTTTGACCGTGAGAAACAGTTTGTAGAGATACGGTGACTCGGCGGACCAGAGATGCGGGTTCGCGACGGTAATCGTGGTTGTACCGGTCGCGACAACGCGACCATCCGCATCTTCAAGCGACGCCTCAACCGGGACGGGGGCAACGATGGTAATCCTGCCGCTTGGGTCTGCTTTCACCTCGAAGTCGCGGATGTGAACTGGTGGCGCGCTCCAGAGATAAACGTCGCGGTAGATGCCGCTCAGCCGCCAAAAATCCTGGCACTCCAGATACGCGCCGTCGCTGTAGCGGAAGTTCTCGACGGCGATCAGGTTCTTGCCCGGCTTGACGAACTTGGTGACATCGAACTCGACGGGCGTGCGCGCGTCCTTGCCCATGCCAACTTTCTGGCCGTTGATCCACAAGTAGAAGAAGGAGTTCACACCGTCAAAGGTGATGAAGACGCGGCGACCGTTCCAGTTGGCAGGCAGGTCAAAGGTGCGGCGGTAACTATTGACGGTGTTGTTCGGGTCATCGTCGGGCGTGAACGGCGGCGTCCACGGTTTCGGCCACGGGTATGGAATGTTGACGTAGATCGGAATGCCGTAGCCTTCGATCTCGACGTTGGACGGGACGGGGATCGTCTTCCAAGCGGCATCATTGAAGTCGGGCTTCCAGAAATCCGCGATGCGCGCGGTCCGGTTTTTCGAATAGTGATATTTCCAGTCGCCGTTGAGCGAACGGTAGAATGGCGACTTAATGCGCTCAGCGTTGCAGACTGGTCCGATGCGGCGAGCCGTGGCGACGTCGGGACAAACGACCATCGTGGCGTGCATCGGCTCGTTGTTGAGGCCGGCGAGTTTCGGGTTCTGCCAATCTTCCAGCGCAATGGCTCTCGTGGCAATCAAACCGGCACAGATGAACTTGTTCATGGCGCGAGTTTGGCACTAACGTCAGTGCGGTTCCAGCCATTTTCGGTTGTCGGAAAATGTTCCGGTTTTGTTCCGGAGAAAAAAGAGCCTATCAAACCTATTTCCGTTTTCTGCCCCCGATCTTATCACTCAGCTTCTGAATTTCTTCTGTAAACCGAAAAGCACTCACGTCTTTCAAGTCAGGAAATCTCTCTAAGGCGTACGCACGCATCCCGCGTTGCGTTGGAATACGGCAGAACTCCGGGTCGCTTAGCAATGCACGAACTTGTTTGAATAGCTGCTCCTCTCTCTCTGCCTGCTGTTTCTCCATCCGCTCCCGAACTTCCTCTTGGTTTTGGTCAACCTTATCGGCAGCTATGGACCGTTGTTCGCCAAACTCATCCCACCAAGCTTCGGTCAGATACAAATTCAACATCTCACGGGGACTCTTTGCAATCAAATGAAACATCCCCTCTTTGCCAATATGTTCCCGAAATTTCGCCAATGTGGGTAAGGCAACGGTGAGGTCAAAACTCTCTTCATCCTTAATTGTGTCTGTTTCCTCCGGGTAATCTGGATCGTTAAAGTCGTCATCGGGTTTCGGCACGTATTTAAAGTGCTCCTCCTCCAAGGTCAGGGCAGAAAAGAACACAACCCTCACTTCCATCGCCTTCACTGCGTCAAGAAAACCACCCAAGCTTCCCTTAAACACTAGGAGTCTGTCCAAGAATTCGCTTGTAAGTTTTGAATGAGGCTGCGGGAA
>CAZNOK010000130.1:0-14511 GCA_964574605.1 uncultured Verrucomicrobiota bacterium | reverse complement strand
CTGTTGTTTTTCATAGCTCGATGTGCGTCAAGGTTTCGTGGTGGATTTGCTGTGCTTCGCACGGATCATCGGTGCGAGGAACTTCGCCGTTTCGTCGCCGATGACGTGATAGCCGGCGAGATTCGGGTGCCGGTCATCAAACCAGCCCGGCAGATGGCCAAAATGCGCGTCCAACCGGTTGTCGAGGACGACCACTCTGGGGTCTTTGCCTTCCATGACGAACGGCTTGACGAACTCGCGATATTTTTCCGGAATCTTCGCCAAGGGGAACCGCCGGTAATTCAGCATATTCGGCCCCTTTTTCAACTCCTGATAGTAACGAGGATAGATGTCGAAGATCGGTAGCTTCTCCTCGCTGGCGACACGGCAGACAAGATCGTTGATGCGTTTGCTGGCGGTGTCTTCGCCTTCAGGCTTGAACGCCATCGGGATGACCGTCATCGGAATGATGGTCGCCGCGGGATGATCCTTGCGGAGTCGCGCGATCAGTTCTTGGAAATCTTTCGGAAAGTTTGCATCGAAGTTTTCGCGCTTGGCCACGTCGTTGAGGCCGTAACGGACAAGGATGTAATCGAGTCCCGGCAACTTCGACGCCAGTTTCTCGTATCGCCCGGTATCAATCAGCCGGCGAATGTATTCACCGCTCAAGGCGAGATTGATGACCTTGCACGGCGGTAAATCGCCTTCCGCCGCGAGCATCAGACGAATCACGTCCTCCAAGTGTGGCCCTTGCGGCACAAGTTTGCGCGGGATACTCCCCTCCGCCGTGCTGTCGCCGAGAAGGAGGATTTGCAATCCGCCGTCGTGTTCGCCGCGCGACGTAACCGCCGCCACGAGGATGAGAAGCGCGAGGATCGTTTTCATTTGCTTCGTCCTTTTACCAACTGCTCGACGAACAGGCGGCCTTTGCGGGCCTCGCGAATCAACTGCGCGGGATCGCCGGGAGCCAGCGTCTCGATGAGCAACGGTCCGTGGGTGAACCCTCCCTTGGCCAGTCGCGCCATCAGCGCCGGGAACTTGACTTGGCCGGTGCCGGGCGTGACGGCCACGTTCTTGGGATGCTGGTAATCCTTCACGCACATGCCGCTGACAATGCCGTCGAGCACGGCGGCGTCCTCAACGGGATCAACCGCACCGTCGGAGTAGAAGTAGATGTTTCCGGGGTCATACATCACGGAGAAAGTTTTGTGTCGCACAGCGTTGACCGCTTTGCGGAGCAGCGGACCGGGGCCGGTCAGTCCTCCGTGCGGTTTCAACACGATGCCCAGCTTTTTCTCCGCGGCGTAGTCGCACACTTCGGCAATCGCCTTGCAGTGGTTCTGGTAAGTCTTCTCCGTGCCCAAGCTGGCTACCATCATTGACCAGACGCCGGCGGCGGCGCAGTTGTCAATCATCCGCCGCAAGCTGGCGACGCCATCCTGCACTGAGCGGTCGCTGGGGAAGGCGCCGCCGTAGGCGTTGGGGATTTGCAGGCCGCGCCGTCGAGCTTCCTCGCCCATCTTCGCGGCTTCTTCCAGTGGCGTCGCCGGGCCGATCACCCGTTTAGTGGCCGACTTGATTCCTGAGAAACCGATGTATTTGAACCCCGCCTCGGCGATGGCATCGAATGCTTCGCCATATTCGCACGCCGCCCAAGGCCGCGTGTAACAGCCGATCTGCCAGCCTGTGGCCGGCGGCGCGCTCAGCGCGTTCTGCCGCGCCGCAAACCAGCCGCCAACCGCTGCGGTCGCCGCCCGGCCTAGAAACTCTCGTCGTGTCATGGTGTGTGCTCCTCGCTGAAGTTTTAACAAGAATCAGAACTTATTCTGCACTTTCACCGGCTTGCCCGACCGGATGGACTCCCAACAGGCTGCGAGCGCGGCGATGGTTTTCACTCCTTCCCAAGCGTCAATCGCGGGGCGGCGGTCGTTTACAATAGCAGCCTCGAAGTCAACCATGTAGCGTTGCACGGCAAGCCCCTGCCCATACGCGCCGAGCATGTCCGCCGGGTAGGTGTACTCGATGCGCGCAGCCTTTTGCTGCGTGCGACCGACGTCCGTGTCGGCGGAGCCGGCGGACTGCGACTCGTCCAACCGCACCTTCAACGATGTCGGCTCGAAATCGGTGAAGTCCGCGACTGCGCTTCCGCGCGTGCCGTAGAACGCGAGTCCCATCATCGGATACGGCGGTTGCACGATGCCATACGAGCCGACCAGACGCGCCATTTTTCCGGTGCGGAACCGGGCGTTGATGATGAAGTTCTCGGGCAACGGGTAACGCGGCACGAGCGTGCTCTTGGTTGCGTAGGCGTGCACTTCCTCGACCTCGCCCATGAACCAGACGAGCGAGTCCATCGGATGACAGACGCCGCCGTAGAGAAAATCCTGCGGCACGGTGAGCCGCCACGGCGTGATGTCGAAGAGCGCGTCGCCGAGTTGATGCACATACCATGCCTCGGCCCACACCAAGTCGCCGAGTCGGCCCTCGTCGAGGAGTTTCTTCGCCGCCATGAACGACGTGTAGAACCGGCACGTCTCGCCCACGAGCACCTTGAGATGCTTCGCGTCCGCGAGGCGGGCAACTTGGACAGCCTCATCGAGGCCGGTTGTGAATGGCTTGGTGACGACCACGTGCTTACCGGCCTCCAGCGACTCGACGCACTGCCGCCCGTGCAAATGGTCGGGAGTGAAAAGGGCAATGACGTGAATGTCGCTGCGCTTGAGCAGGTCGTGGTAGTCCGTGGTGATGAACTCGACGCCTGTCTTCTTCTGCGCCCGTTCGAGCTTCTCCCGCGTGCCCGCGCACAGGCCACGCACCTCGAAACGCGAGTTCGGGTCCGCGTTCAGCGCGCAAAGGTCGAGTCCCATGCCGATTCCCACCAGACCGATTCCAATGTCTTTCTTCATCGTTTCCTCCGTGAGTAAGAGTTCATGGCTTATTCTTGCGTGCAGCCGGTGATGATGTTGTCGTGGAGGTTCCAGTTCTCTGAAGGCGCAACGACTTCGAAGCGGTCGCCGACTTTCATCGCGTGCGGCTGTTTGAGTTTGAAGTGTAACGTCTCCGGGTCGAATGACTCGATAACGGAAAAACCGTCAGCTTTCGCGCCGCGAAACCACGCGAGTTTCCAGCTACGATAACGATGCGATTGCCGACGCTCCATCGAGATCGCGCCGCGGCCGGCCTTGAAGGTCGTCGCGTCCACGATCTCGCCGACGACGGAAGAGGCCGTATCGCTCACGATGCCGGTGCCGCAGTTGCTCACGAGGTTGTCGTGGACGAGGAGATTGATGGCTGGTTTCGTGAGACGGATGGCGGTCACGTTGCGGTCGCACTCACCGCGCGTGTAAATCTGGTTGTCGCTGATGATGACACTGGATGCGCCGACGTGGATGGCGGTGCGGGGGCGCGACGGCTCGCCGATGGCGGTCATGTCCATGATGTTACCGCTGATGGTGCAGTGGCTTGTGGGCAGGCTGCGCGGATCGGGGTTGGGAATGATTTCGATGCCGCAGGAGTTGTAGTTCACAAAAATATTGTTGCGAACGATCACTTGTGTGGCGCCGTCGCACGCGCGGATGATGTAGCCGCCGGGGCGACCGTTGTAGAACGTGCGGCCTTCGAAGACGTTGTCGGCGACGATGTGCTGGCCGGAGCCGAGTTGTTCAAAGTGCTCGGCCCGGCTGCGGATGTTGCCCATCGCGACGGTGCCGGCGTTGCGAACGTAGTTGCCGATGAACCGCACAAATCGCGACGCGCCTTCCCACGTGCAGCCGCCGACATCCACGATGCGGCAGTGTAACACGCTGGTGTTCTCAGCGAAATCGTTGTTGTTGAAACCGTTGCCGTCGCAGTTGGTCGCCGAGCATCGGAGGTAGGTCAACGACTTCGTGTAGGCCGGCGGCTCGTTGGTGCCGCTGCGTGATTTGCCTTGGCAGTAGAACGCCTCGCAATTCATCTTGCTGGCGTAGCAATTCTCGACGAGCACCCGCTCGGTGTTCGTGATGTGCATGGCTGAACACGATTTCAATCCAACCGGCCAGCAGGCTTTGCCACTGCTCGTCTTGAAACTGTGCCAACCCGGCCCCTCACCCAATCCGGTGTGACCAACCATCCGCAAGTTGCGGATAGTCACATCCGTGCCGCCCCGCAGGCTCACGCACGTGCCGGCGCCTTCCGAGATATCGAGCACCGTCTCGCCTCCGACGCCTTCGATGACAGTTCCGCTTGGATTCGACACCGACAAGCCGCTCGTCAGCCGGTAATGGCCTGCGGGGATGAAGACGTTTCGTTTCTCTTTCACCGCTTGCGCGACAGTCGCTTGCAGTGCGCGGCTGTCACAATGCCGCACGACCACGTCTTTTGCCGTTCGCGTCGCTGCGTCGGCAAGTGTCAGCACGTTGCCTTCGATCTTCTCGATCTTGCTGACCAACAGGTCGCGCGCTTGGAACGTGATGATGTGGCCCGGTTGCCAGTCGCGCTTCTTGAGTTTGATGTCCACGCCGCCGCTGAGCGGCTGCCAGTCGTGCGTGACGGGAACTTTCGTCCCCTTCCACGTCCGCGCCATGTCATCGCTCCAACGGAATGTGATCGGGTCGGCGTTGTTGATCTCGACGAGGAACACCAACCAACTGCCGCTGCTGCCGTCGTAGCCGCGCAGTTCCGCCGCGTCGCCGAGCGGTGTTGTGGCGTATGGATTCTCCGGTGATTTCAGGATGCAGCGCGTGAAATGCGGGTGGCACTTCGAGATCATCACGCCGTGGCCGACCTTGAAATCGCCGACGTTGGTGACGGCGATCTGCTTCGAGCCAGCGGTGGTCGCGGCGGTCGTCTCGAACGTCGAACCGGATGCACCGAAGTCATGGACGTTGAGCCACGCGTTGGTTTGGCCTGATGCAGCAGCCAGCCAAAACGTCATGAGGAAAATCGAGTGTAATGAGTTCATTTTGGGGCGATGGGAAGTGGCACGGAAAAGAATGTAGCCTCCAACAACGCGTTCGACCTGTAATGACCGCAAATGATTTTGCCGGGGCTTGGCTCGTAGAGACACGGATACGCTCCCGGCGCCAGAAAGACCGGCCGTCCCCACGTCTTGCCTTCGTCGTGACTGGCGCTGACATAAATGCCGCCTTCCTTTGCGTGCTCGCCCCAACGGTCGTGATACGCCAGCAACGTCGTGCCGCCGGGTGGTCCTGCCGGGCTGTGCCAGAGCACGGGACTCAAGCCGGAATAGTCCTTCGATTTCTGCGGCGAGCGGGTGAGGTTGCTGGGGCCGATCTGCCAGTCCTTGCCGCCGTCGGTCGAGACCGCTTGATAGAGATACGGCCGCGCCACCAGCAGGATTTTGCCGGAAGGCAAGTGTGCCAGCGCGGGTTCGTCCTCTTTGAACTCGACGGGGAAGCGCGATGTCTGCGCGGCGCGCGTCGGGTCGTAACCGACGTAACACAACGGCAACCAACTGCGTCCTTCGTCGCGAGACTCGACGATCCGCACACAAGCGCGCACGTCGAGCCAGGATTTCTTGCGGAGATAGGCGTCGGCCAAGTCCAGTCCGTAGCCCCGGCATCGCTCGACCATCCAGAGATGTCCGTCGCGGGAGCGGTGCAAGCCGCCGTACGCGGGATTGGTCAGGAACGGTTCGCTCGGCAGGTTGCGACAATGCCAAGTTTCGCCGCCGTCGCGGCTGACGGCCATGAAGTTCCAATGAATGTGTTCCGGCCGGCCTTCGCCGGTCATGGTGACCACGTAGAACGGCACCAGAATCGTGCCATCGCGCGCCTGATAACCCAACCCGCATTGCGACGTGTATGAGGAACTGTCTTTGTCCTGATAAATCAACACCGGCTTCTTGAACCAAGTGCGTCCGCCGTCGGCGCTGCGAACGCAGACGATCTTGCTGCCCGGCACCGTCCAAGGATTGTTACCGTCCTTCAGCGAGAGACGGAACGTGCAAAGCAACTGGCCATCGCGCAGCGGCGTGAACTGCGCGTACATTGCGCTCTGTCCAGCCGGAGCTTGGAAAATGGCGACCCGCTCAAAATCCCCATCCGCAAAAGCCGCGGTTGCCACCAGCAGCATGGATGCAAGCATACCGGGTCCTCGTGTTGCATTTCTTCTCATGGCCGATGGTTCACAGATTACGCCGGTGCCCGTTGGCCAAACAAGCCGGAAACCTCATACGCCACAATGCAACAATGAGTCCCGTCAGTCCTTGACCTCCGCTGCCATTTCCAGAAGCGCGGCGAGCATCTTCTCCGAAGCCTGTGGTTCAAGCCGGTTGGTGCCGAACCACGTCTCGTAGCCGCCCAACGGGAAGTGTCGCGGTGTGGGCAGGTATCCCAAGTAATCGTGTGACAGCGAGACCAGGAATGCCGGTTGGACGGGGCTTCGTTTCCTGAACTCCAACCCAATCTCGCAGAACACCTCGGTCGGCATTGTCCCGATGCACACGGAACCGATGCGGAGGACTTGCAGCGGAACAAGAACTGTTTTGGGCCGCTCAGCCACACCGACCATCTTGCGGGCGTAAATCGCCGGCATGTTGACCTTCTCAGACTTCGGGACCGGTTGCGCGATTGTCTGCTTCGCCCAAGCGAGTTGTTCCGCGGTGGGCCGGCGCATGGCGATCATCGGTTCCCGGTAGCGCGCAGCCAGCGTTACGCCGTCGCGATATTCGGCTTTGGCCAGCGCGGCGTGAACCTTGCGCGCGATGTCGTCGGCAATGGTGCGCATCTTGGCATACGGCGGCAGCGTGGGCCGGGGCTTGCGGAAATTGACGCTGTTGATGTCGCCGCTGGTGCCGTTGGCCATCATGGCGACGAAAGGCGGATCCTGATCCTTGGCGCCGAGCAACCGCTTCAATTCATCGCAATACATTCCGTAGTAATCGGCCGAGATGTCGCCGGTTTTCACTCCGCCCACATAATGCAGTGAATAGGCCGAATAGACTGCGATGGGACGGCCCTCCGGTTCGCGGAGGGCCAGGATCGAGACGGTCGGATCGGTGGGGCCTGCCGGCTCGACCAGGTTGGGACTGCCGCCGGGAGGATTCATCTTCACCTGGTCAATGCCCCCGAAGGGACTGGGCGGAGCCGTGCCGGGTTTCATGAACCAGCGGCGATTGAACACGTGCTCCGGGGCCTCGGCAGTCACAAACGCCATCTGAGCCGGTCGCAGCGTGCCGAGGGCGGTTTGTACCCCGTCGGCAATCCGCCGGGCCACGAATGTGCAGTATTCGTTCAGCGGCGCTTTGCCCCTGGCATCGCACGCCGAGTGAGTGTGCACAGCCGAAATCAGCACATGCTCCGGCGGAATGCCTGTGTTCTGCTGGATCAGCTTGCGGGCCTCGATGCTCACGTCGCGACTGACTCCCAGCAGGTCGCAAACGACGAGAGCGAGTTTTGTCTTGCCATCGTCCACGACCAGACAGCGGGCGTGCAATTCGTCGTGGACGTTGGCGGCGGCGGGTTGAACGAAGTTGCCGACGATTTTGCCGCCCAGGAAAGGCGTGATGTTGCTCGTAGCCGCCCCGGCGCGGAAACCGGTTTTGGCCGGCGAAGCTGCCAGCAGTTGCGCGCTGACGAGACAGCCAATGGCCCATAGCAGGAAGTGTTTCACGATGGTTCCTCTGATTCTTGATTTCCGCCTGCGCCGTTTACTGTTCGACCTCGGCCGCGGGCGCGTTGGTCGCCGCGGCCACCGCGCCGGGCGTCGGCTAGGGCGCGACGGGTTTCGCGGTCGGATTCCTTGCGCTTGAGGGCTTCGCGTTTGTCGTATTGGCTCTTGCCTTTGCCGAGACCGAGCAAGACTTTGGCGTAGCTCTTGGTGAAGTAAATCCGCAACGGCAATAGTGCGGCGCCTTTCGCTTGAAGTTTGCCGGCCAGATGGTCGATTTCTTTTTTGTGGAGGAGAAGGCGGCGCGGACGAAGTGGGTCAACGTTCCAGCGGTTCCCGGCTTCGTAGGCGGCGATGTGGGCGTTGTAGAGCCAGCACTCGCTGCGCTCAATCTTGCAGAAGGCGTCGTCAATGGAGGCGCGTGCGGCGCGGAGACTTTTGACCTCGGTGCCTTTCAACTCGATGCCGGCTTCGAGCGTTTCGCTGATGAAATAGTCGCGGCGGACTTTGTGATTTTGAATGGTCGGCGGCATTGCGCGTATTATTCGCGCGACTTTGCGAATCATACAAGCTAGATTCACGGCCATGCAACCAACTGGCTACAATGTGACGTTGGCTGTGCTGTTTGTGGGCGCGGCGGCGCTTGGTATCTGGTTCCTGAAATGGAAGAAGAAGTGGCTGCTGCTGGATCGTTTGGTGGCGTCGTTGCTGGCAGTGGGATTCCTCACGCTGCTGGGGATGATCGTCAGCAGCGTGTTGCAAGCGCCGTTCTTCGGCTGGAACGCGGCGCGGCTGGCGCCGACGTTCGCGCTGCTGAACGGCTACCGGCTGTATTATCCCAATGGCGTCGGACCAGTGTTGAACACGATTTATGGGCCGGTGACGGCGTTGGTCTATCTGCCGGCGGCGTTGGCAAAGTCGCCGAGCGTGGCGCTGGTGATTGCCAGCGTGGTGAGCGTGACGCTGTTTTTCGGGCCGATGGTCTGGCTCGCGACGCGCGGCGAGACGCGGTCGCGTTGGATTGCGATGCTGGCGGCGCTGTTGTGTTTTGGGTTTCTGGTGATGCGTTCGTATCCGCTGAAGTACGGCGCATTTTGCGTTCACGCTGATGCGCCGGCGTTGGGGTTGGGCGGGCTGGCGTGTGCAGCGATTTATCTGCGGCGACGCAACGAAGACTGGACGCTGTTGTCGGCGTCGGCGGTTGCGGCGGTGCTGAGCGTGTGGTCGAAGCAGACGATGGTGTTGTTGCCGGTGGCGTTGGCGGTGTGCGTGTGGCGGCTGTTCGGCACGGCGTCGTTGAAACGGTATTTGCTGGTGCTCGGCGGCGTGGGGCTGGTGTTGTCTCTGGTCTTTGTGTTGGTGTTCGATCCGTCGGCGATGTTTTTCAACCTAGTGCAGGTGCCGGCTCATCATCCATGGCAGGGCGGGAAACTGGAGTGGCTGCAACAGGCCTTGCAGGAATTGGTGACAGAGTCGCTGTTTCCGCTGGCGATCATCGCGGTGGGATTGCTGGTGTGCGCCACCACGGGGCGGCGCGTCGGGCGCTGGCTGGTGTTTGTGTTGGTCGGGACGTTGAACGCGCCGGCGGCGGTCTTGAACCGGGTGAAGGTGGGCGGCGACATGAATGCGTTCAATCTGTCGTTGTACTTCTGGCTGATCGGCGCGCTGCTGCTGTTGGTGGAGGCGGCGGCCACGGAGGAGACAGAGGGGAAAGGCGTGTCGCAGACGGTGAAGGCGGTGCTGGCGGTGTTGTTGATCGGACTGCTCGGCGGCGTGCCGCTGCGGTTACAGAATGTTTACCAAATCGCGAAGGTGTTTCGGCTAAACCAGCAGGAGGTGGCCTGCCAGACGTTGCGACAGAATCCGGGGCTGGTGTATTTCCCGAACAATCCGTTGGCGCATCTGCTGGTGGAGCACAAGGTGTATCATCTGTCGTGGGGAGTGATTGACCGGAGGTATGGCGGATATCCGGTGGGGGAACAACAATTCCGCGCGAACGTGCCACCGAACATCAAGGCCGTGTTGTTCGGCAGCTTGTGGTCACCCACGGAAACGGAAACGCACCAGGAAACAATGCGTTACTTGCCGGGATTTGCGTTAGAGAAGCGGGATGAGTCTGGATGGACGATCTATGGCTACCGGTCGGGGGCGGCACCCACGTTTTTCTTCAACCAGCATTCACCTCAAAGATGACGAACACAAACGGAATCACCCAGCAGCAGCCAATAGCGGACGACTTGTCCGAGCGACAAGCGAACTGGATATTGGCTGGGCTTGTTACAGTTTCGACATTGGGTTTCTGGCTGCTGGCGTCGTACAAGAACGCCAGTTTCACCAGCTATGGTCAGGACACCGCGGAGGTCGGTTACGCGTTCTTCCAAACAATCCACGGCCGTTGGTTCCCTTCTTTTGCAGCAGACTACTCTTTGTTCGGCTCACACCCGAATTTCCTGTTGTTGTTATGGCTGCCGGTGTTCTGGTTAGTGCGGAGTATCAACACGTTGTTGTTCCTGCAATCGTTGACGATTTGCCTCGCTGCATGGCCGGCCTACCTGCTGGCCCGGCAGGTGACCGGGAACCGGACCACCGCGTTGATCGCCGCCGCGGCGTTGATGCTCTTTCCGCCAGTGGCGCGGGTGCATGTGGCGGAACTGCACGATGACGCGCTCGGTTTGGTGCCATTGTTGTTTGCATTCCTCTTTTTCGAGAAGGGCAATCTCAAGTGGTTTGTGGTGTTTCTCGCGACGAGCCTGCTCGCCAAAGAGACTCTCGTGCTGAACACGATTCTGTTCAGCGTGTACGCCCTGTTGCGGCGACGCGACTGGCGATGGGTTGTGTTTCCGGCGGTGTGGAGTATCGGGTATTTCTTGTTTGTCCGCCGTATCATCATGCCCATGTTCGGCGACTGGTGGGCCGGTCGGCTTTATTCGCAGGCTGAGTACTTCTCGAGTTGGGGCAGTACGAACAGTGAAGCACTGTGCAACATGGTTACTCATCCCTGTCAAGTGTTCCAAACATTAACCAAGGGGGATCGCATCAGCTACTTGGTGAACTTCCTGCAGCCGTTTCTGCTTGTGCTTCCGTTTGGGAACTGGGCGTGGATCACCGGCTTGCCGGCAATGAGCGTCAACCTGATGAGCGATTCTCCATTCTTGCGGGCGTCCACGCACTGGTATGGGCTGCTGTTGGGTGCCCAGATATGGGCCAGTTTTGTCTTGGCGCTGCCGTCTTGGAGCCGGCGGATCTCGGCGTGGTTCGGCGCTCACAATTACAACCGCAGCCTGTGCGTCATCGTGCTCGTGGTTTGCCTGACGCAGCATCATCGGTGGTTAAACCCGGCCGAATACCAACGGAACCAAGCGCATCAAGCGCAGTTGGGCGCGATTGCGGCAGTTCCACGGACGGCCAGTGTGTTCTGTGGCGATCACATGCTGCCAGCGTTCGCCGATCATCCAGCCATTAATTCGGTCGTTGCACTTCGCTTCCACAACCAAGACAACAACCGTGTGCTGGATTACGAGTATGTCATCTTCGACGGCAACTACGCCGGCTTATCCGGCGAGATAGCGATGCAGCAAAAACTGTTTCACTTCTTCTCCCACCATCCTGACTATCGGTTGGTGTTTGCGAGGAATAACATCTCCGTCTTTCGACGTGTTGGTACGCCTGAGAGAACACTCCGGTGACGGTTTACCGGGTGGCACGGCAGGCTGTCGTCACAGCTAGGTTTCCGACTCGTCGCCAGTCTTTGTCTGCGGCTCGATTTCGTAGCTGAACTTGCCTTCGCCGATTTCCTTCAGGGCGATGTCGGCGAAATCCATGCGCGGATCGGTGATCGTCAACGGGCGATGACCCTGCGCGAGCTGGCGGACACGCCGGGAAACGAGGTTTATGAGAAGTTCCGGGTTGGGAACTTGTTGTTGGGCGGCAGTGAGATATTTGCTGTTCATCCGTGGCGAGGCGCGATTGTCCATGATTCTTCTCGAAACGCAAGCGTGAAAGTGGGGGGCGGACCGGTCAGGAGTCCGCCCCCACTCAGTTTCAGTCAATACGGCTTAGTAATCCATGCCGCCGCCCGGAGGGCCGGCCGGAGCCGGTTTTTCCTTCTCGGGCACTTCGGTGACGCAGCACTCGGTCGTGAGCAACAGACCGGCGATGCTGGAGGCATTCTGGAGGGCGGAACGGGCGACCTTGGTCGGGTCAATGATGCCGGCCTTGCCCATGTCGCAGTACTCCATCTTTTCGCAGTCGAAGCCTTCCCAACCCTTGCGGGCCGCGACTTCCTTGACCACGAGCGAGCCTTCTTCGCCCGCGTTGATGGCAAGCATGCGGAGCGGCTCTTCGATGGCGCGCTTGACGATGTCAACGCCAATCGCTTCGTCGCCTTTGAGCTTCGTGTCGGCCAGCACCGGGATGCAGCGGATCAACGCCACGCCGCCACCGGGGACGATGCCTTCCTCGACGGCCGCGCGGGTCGCGTGCAACGCGTCCTCGACGCGCGCCTTCTTTTCCTTCATCTCGGTCTCGGTCGCAGCGCCGACGCGGACGACCGCGACGCCACCGGCCAACTTGGCGAGACGCTCCTGGAGTTTCTCGCGGTCGTAGTCGCTGGTGGTTTCCTCGATGCCCTTGCGGATCTGGTTGATCCGGCCCTGGACGTCGGCTTGCTTGCCGGCGCCTTCGACGATCGTGGTGTTTTCCTTGTCAATGACGATCTTCTTGGCCTTGCCGAGGTCGTCAATGCCGACGTTCTCGAGCTTGATGCCGAGGTCTTCGCTGAGGAACTTGCCGCCGGTAAGGATGGCAATGTCTTCGCACATGGCTTTGCGGCGGTCGCCGAAGCCGGGGGCCTTGACGGCCGCGACTTGGATGGTGCCGCGCAGTTTGTTCACGACGAGGGTCGCGAGCGCTTCGCCTTCGACTTCCTCGGCGATGATGAGCAGGGGCTTGCCAACCTTGGCAACCTTCTCCAACAGCGGGAGCATGTCCTTGAGGCTGCTGATTTTCTTTTCGTGGATGAGGATGTAGCAGTCTTCGAGGTTCGCTTCCATCGTCTCGGCGTTGGTCACGAAGTAGGGGCTGAGATAGCCCTTGTCGAACTGCATGCCTTCAACGACTTCCAGCGTGGTCTCGATGGACTTGGCTTCCTCAACGGTAATCGTGCCGTCTTTGCCGACTTTGTCCATCGCGTCGGCGATGATGCTGCCGATGGTCTTGTCGCCATTGGCGGAGATCGTCGCGACCTGCATGACCTCGCTGCGGTCTTTGACCTTCTTGCTGATCTTGACGAGCTGCTCGACGGCGGCGTCCACGGCCTTGGTGATGCCGCGCTGCAACGCCATCGGGTTCGCGCCCGCGGTCACGTTGCGGAGGCCTTCCTTGTAGATGGCTTCCGCGAGGACAGTGGCGGTGGTGGTGCCGTCGCCGGCGGTGTCGCTGGTCTTGCTGGCGACTTCGCGGATCAACTGGGCGCCCATGTTTTCCCACGGATCCTTCAGCTCGATCTCCTTGGCGACGGTGACGCCGTCCTTGGTGATCGTGGGGGAGCCGTATTTCTTGTCGAGGACGACATTGCGGCCTTTCGGTCCGAGCGTGGCCTTGACGGCTCTGCTGAGTTGTTCGACACCGCGCAACAATGCCTTGCGGGCGTCTTCATTGAAAACGAGTTGTTTTGCTGCCATGGTAGTGTAACTCCTTTTGTATTCGTTATTCGATGATGCCGAGGATGTCGTCCTCGCGCATGATCATGTACTCTTTGCCTTCCACTTTGATCTCCGTGCCGCTGTACTTGCCGTAAAGCACGCGATCACCCTTCTTGACGCCCATTAGGATCAGCTTGCCGTTCTCGTCGCGCTTGCCGGCGCCGACGGCGACAATCTTGCCCTCTTGGGGTTTTTCCTTGGCGGTATCCGGAATGATGATGCCGCCCTTCTTCACTTCTTCTGCTTCGATCGGCTGTACGATTACCCGATCAGCCAACGGTTTTATGTTCATGCTTCTCTCTGCTCCTTTTGGGTTTTGGTTTTCTGGTTATGCCTTCTTGTCGTTGTCGTCAACGACCTCGAAATCAGCGTCCACAACCTTGGCTTCCTTGCCTTCCTTCTTCGGCTCTTCGGCGGCCGTTTCAGCTTGTGGCTCGGCTTTGGCGGACTCCGATTTCTCGCGGACCTTGGCGTAGATCTCCGAGGAAACCCCATGCCACGCCTGCGTCAATTTCTCCTCCGCGCTCTTCATCGCGTCGTACTCGTCGCTCTTGAGCGCCTCGCGCACCGTTCCGATGGCCTCTTCGAGCTTCGACTTTTGCTCCGCGTTGAGCGTGTCCTTCAAATCCTTGATCTGCTTCTCGGTGTTATAGACCAGCGAGTCGCAACGGTTGCGCGTCTCGGTCTTCTCGCGCGCCTTCTTGTCCTCCTCGGCGTGCGCTTCGGCTTCCTGTTGCATCTTCGCGACTTCTTCCTTCGAAAGGCCGCTCGATGCCGTGATGGTAATCTTCTGGGACTTCCCAGTGCCGAGGTCCTTCGCGCTGACGTGAAGGATGCCATTGGCGTCAATGTCGAACGTGACTTCGATCTGCGGCATTCCACGCGGCGCGGGTGGAATTTCGGTGAGATGGAAACGCCCAAGCGACTTGCAATCGCGCGCCATCTCGCGTTCGCCCTGCAACACGTGAATCTCGACGCTGGTCTGACTGTCGGCGGCGGTGGAGAAGATTTCGCTCTTGCGGGTCGGGATGGTGGTGTTCCGCGAAATCAACGGCGTGCGGACGCCGCCGAGCGTCTCGACACCGAGCGTGAGCGGCGTCACGTCGAGCAACACGATGTCCTGCTTGACCTGCCCGGTGAGGACGCCGCCTTGGATCGCGGCGCCGACGGCAACGACTTCGTCGGGGTTGACGCCTTGGTGCGGGGCCTTGCCGATGAG
>CAZNOK010000129.1:0-14634 GCA_964574605.1 uncultured Verrucomicrobiota bacterium | reverse complement strand
CGTTGCGATGGCATTGGTCGTCGCCGTCCACGGATACCGCTTCAACGTCTCCGCCGCGATGCGCACGCGCAGGTCGCACTGGCCGTTCAGCCCCTGATACCACGGCGCAATGACGCCGTGCGCGTCGTGGACGGCCTCGTGTCCGTAATAACGCGGCTGAACAGTGGCCGCCGACGCCGAGGAAACGAGAAAGCCAACTAGGATAGTTACTAGGTGTTTCATAGTCGTAAACTGTAGCGGACGATGTCCTCTGCCGTCTCCGCCGAATTCACCGTTGCCCAGATGAACAGCCGCGCCGGGTCCAGTGTGCCACAGAGGATGTCCAGTTCATGTTTCAGGTCGGCGTTGCCGTCGTAGTAAAGTTGGGCTGACTTTCCACCGGCTTGGATTTGCCGCAAAAGCTCAAGCCATTGCGAAGGCAGGGGATTACCGGCGCCTTGAATCCATTGGATGCAATCGAGTCGTTCCCATTGCAACAACAATGGAACATGACGCACGGCTCCGGGACCGTCGAGGTGATAGAGCGTGTGGTCCACGTGGGCGCAACACTCCAAGTTATCCTGCGCGCAGAACGTCTCGAACATGGCCGGACTGATCATACACGAAAAATCGTTTTGGCCGATGCACAGAAAACGATCTTTGCTCCAGCCCATCGTCCAGTTCGACGTGCCCTGCCCGCAGGGCAGGACGATTTCCGAAACCGTGTCCACGATGAACTTCCACAAGTCGGTCATTTGTCGCATGGCGCGGTGGATGGCATCGGGATTGTTCACCAAGTCCGTAGCGAGGTTTTCGGGGCCACGGATGGCGCTCAAGGCGTCAATGCCCGTGTGCAGGTCGGGATAACCGGTCACCCATTTGCCTTCACCGATGCGAACCGACTCCCGGAGCAGTTGCAGGTAGAGTCGCCACCACTGGTTTTGCGGATCAATCCGCAGTTGCGGATGTTCGTCCCAATCCCGCACGAACGGTTTACACCAAGAAGTGTTCTGGCGCGGGCGTAGTTGGAGGTCGGCGCCAAGCCACGCGGCGAATTGGTCCGGCCCCAGCCACGGGCAATAGACCGGCAGCGCATCACCGGCGTAGTGAGTGGCGGCAAGCGCGCTGTTGGTCGCCGCCATCACGTAATCCACGTTCGTCCACAATTCGTCTTCCGAAGCAGGCTCCGGCACAGACGGCGCTCCGGGCGCAGTCACCCACAACAACGGTCCTTGATCGAGTTCACCTTTCCAGAACGCTTCATTGCGCTGAAGCGCCCGACAGAGCTGCTTCTCCTCGATCCAGATGGTGTTCACAACTTGAACTGCGGAATCTTCAGCAGTTCGCCATCCTTGAGCGCGGACTGATGCGCCACGATGCCGGCGACGCTCATATTCAACGCCGCCACAATATCCACCAGCGGCTTGCGATCTTGAAGAATCGCCGTGACGAACTCGTTCATCAACGGTCCGTGCGATCCGCCGTGGCCGCCGGGCTGGACGCCGGACGGTAGCGGCGGACGTTCCAAGGGCGGCAGCTTCTTTTCGAGACCGGCATACTTCTCATAGAATGTGCCGCGCTGCCCGCGAATCCGCCCCATTTCGCCGCCGGCGCCGGGCGTGTCCCAACTGACCGCCATCCGCGCCATCCCGCCTTCGCTGGTGCGGAACAATGCGATCTCGGTGGCGAACGGATTCTTGTAACGGTTGTGCGCCGCTTGATACTGCGCGATGGCGCTCAGCATTCCCATGCACGAGACCTCGGTGAAACTCCCGCCGGTCACGCACACATAGTAGCCGTTGGAGTGCGTGGGATAAAACTGCGGCGGCAGACCAACCCGCCAGTCCTTGTAAGAGGGCAATGGCTCGCGCATGTAGTGATAGTATTCGCCTTCCGCATAGACCAATTTGCCAAAGCCGCCGGCCTTGTAGATTTCCCGCATCGCGTGGACGTCGGCATGGAACGCCGACGTCTCGAACATCATGTATTTCTTGCCGCTCGATTTCACGGCTTGGAGGAGCCGATCGGCGTCTTCCACGGAACCGAAGACCGCCGGCACCGCCGACGCAACGTGTTTGTCGTGGTTGAGAACTTCGATGCAGTGCCGCGCGTGACTCGGAGCGTCGGTCGCCACGAAGATCGCCTCGATGGTTTTGTCTTTGACCATCTCTTCGAGTGACGGATACGTCTTGGCGCAACGGCAGGCCTTGGCGAGTCCGTCGCAGCGTTCGGGAATGAGATCGCTGACGGCCACGATCTGGACATTCGGATGATCCTGAAAACCGAACCCGGCTCCGAACCTGCAATAGCCGTAGCCCGCAATGCCGACGCGAATCTTGCGGTCGGACACCGGCTTCCATCCTTTGTGCGTGCTGGAGTCGGCGGCGGCCTTCTCGAAACCGGGGATGGGTTTTTCCGCAGCTTGTGAGGACAGCACACTGGATGCGAGCAAGGCGGCGGAGCTTTGCAGAAATTGACGGCGGGATGTGAAGTTAGAGTTCATAGCTCCAATTCTGGCGGAACGCCGCCATATTTGACATGGACAGAGTGTGGGAAAATCATGCATAATTTCAACCATGCCTTGGCTGCCCTACCATCATGACTGGCGGCTCGCCTGCCAGACCTCCATCGGTCTGCGCGTGCATTGGTTTGGCCGTTACGCCGGCTATCCCGATTGGACGGTCGAGCGGTCGCGCCTTGCCGCTGACATGATCTCGTTCTTCTTCGTCGAGCGGAACAGTTGCTGGGCGGTCGTCAACGGTCGCCAGTGGGTGCTGAAGCGCGGCGACCTTCTCGTGACGTTGGGCGGAGATGAGTTTGAGTTTGGCCACGACCCGTCGCGTCCGCACGTCAGCCTGAGCGCGTCGCTCGCCCTCGAACAAGGCGGTGTGGCCAATGCGCTTCTTTGCCGGAAATTTCAGCGTCGCTACACGTGGCACAAGCCGGAGGAATACGTTACCGAGTTTGAAAAAGTGCTGGTCGCAATGGCGAGCACGTCACCCTGTCGCGACTTGGAAATCGCCGGCGCGATCCTCCAATGGTTGGCCTACGTGATCGGTTATCTTCGTCCACCGATGGACCGCAGTTTCATGGAGGAGCGAGGCATCGTGGACAAGATTCTGCTCGCCGAGATGTGGGCGAACGCGCGTCTGCAACAAGTGATTACCCTCGGCGACTGGGGGCGCGCGGTCGGTTTGAATGCGGTGTATTTCGGTCGCGTCTTCAAACGCGAAACCGGTCTGCGTCCGATGGAATGGCTGAACGAGCGCCGCCTCCAAACGGCCTGTCACCTCCTTGCCAGCACATCGGAAACCGTCAGCGAGATCGCCGAAACCTGCGGGTTCGCCAGTCCGTTTTATTTCTCCCGCGTCTTCCGCCGCCACTTCGGCCAGTCCCCAATCAACTATCGCAAAACCCAACGCTGAGAACGTTCCAGTTTCAGGGGCAAGGTCACGGCTGCCGTGTCACTTGGATTTTGGGATGGAATGGCCGGCGGGGGACGAATCCTCGGCAAGGAACACATCGTCGAACCACGCCGCGCCGGTGGTGCCGCGCAACATGAGGTACACGTTCGCGCTGCGAGCCGGTTTCGTCGTCTCTATCCGCGCCTCGCGGAACTGCCAGTCGTGCGTGCCGCCATCGAACACCACTTTCTGGCCGTAGAGTTTCGTTCCGTCGGCGTAGTAGATGTCCACATAGAGACAGCAACCGCTGCGGTCGCCGCTGACGTTCTCTGTCTTGCACCAGCCGCGCGCGATCAACGGTACGACCTTGGTTTGGTTCAATGAAACGCCTTGCGACGCGCCGACGTGTGCCCGCGGTGCATCCGTTTGGAGGCGCAGGCTCTTCTGGCCGGAGTGCGGTGTGCGAGAGTCTAGCGTGTAGCCTCCGTTCCATTTGCTCCAGCCTTCGGTTGACTCGAAACCGGGGTTCTTCAACCGGTTCGCCGTTGCTGGCAAGTGGTTCAATTCCACACGGAACGATTTGTTCTGCACGGTGACGGTAATCTCGTGCCGGCCCGGCTTGGTTGTCGCCGACGGCTTCAAATGGAAATGCATCGTCTGCGTCGTGCGCGGCGGTATCGTCGGCTGAAGCTGTGTTTCTTTTAGCGTCCAACCCGCGGGCGTTGCCACCGCGATGTTGAATCGCTGCGGTCGAGATAAGTTGTTGGCCAACCGCACGGCAAGCGTGCTCTCGCCTTCGAGGGTGACCTCCGCCTCGAACGGCTGCACGACAGTGATCTTCCGTTCTACGCGCAGTGGCGCTTTGCAGCCCGCAGCGAGTTCCACAGTCGCCTCGGCGCGCAGCGCGAACACTGTGCCGGGTTTTGCGTCTGCGGGGATGTGCACCTGAAATGTCGTTTCATGACCGCTGTGTTGGGTCGTGATGGGTAGTGGCGGTTCCGATTGCAGGGAAGCGTTTCCTGTGACCATCACCGTTTCGCCCGGCGCAACCTTGTCAGGCACGACCAAATCCAGATCGCTTATGTTGAGCAACGCTTGGCAACACATCGTGAGATGAGACCATGCATCGTTGAGGTCACGCCGTTCACGACGAGCAGGATTGTTCCAATGATGTTCGCTGATTGCCGCAGACGCGGATTGAACGGCGCCGAGCGCGTCGGCCAGGTGTTTGGCCGTCGGAGGTCGGCTGGCGGCAAGTTTTGGCGCGAGCTTGGTCGCCTGTTCCGGTGTCAGCCGCTCATACCACGTGTCAAAACCGCCATCCACGACATGCTCCGCGTCGGCGGAGCGCACGGAGACGTTGTCGAACCATGCGCTGCCGCAGCGGCGGGCGAGACGCAAGGTGAGTTGGACGCTGCGCACTGGTCGCGTTGGTTGGATGGTCCACTCAATGTCGCGCCAATCACTCGTGCCCGGCTCCAACGGCAGCATTTGCGGGCTGCGTGTGGTGAATCGGTTGTCCACGTAACAGACGATGGCGTGCAACGCGAAGCTGTCGCTCTTCTTACCGTTGATATCCTGCGTCTTCACCCGCGCGCGAATCGTGATCGGCTTCGGTTCGGTCTGGAAAAGCATTGCCCACTGCGATGCCGTGGCGGTTTGCTTGTCGCTTTCGTTCCGCAACAACAGCGCGCCGCTGTCACGGAAACATCGCTCTTCGGTGACAGCCCAGTACATCGGCAGCGGCGGACGACCTGCGTCGGCTTTGCGTTGAGCGTCTGCAACCTCGAAAAGTTGTCGCGCGGCATCGAGGTGGTGTGCAACGAAATCCTCCTTTGCGGCGACGTGAATCAACGCGACGGATTCCGGCGGCAATTCGAGTGGCACAACAAGCGCGCCGTCCTTCCTGTTTGCGGCGATCCAACGACGGGCAACCTCGTCGAACACCATGAGGTCTCTTGACGGCAGATTGAGTTTGTCGGTGGCGATGGCCAGCGAACTCCGGATGGGATCGGTGGAGTCGTTCAACACCGTGAAGAACTCGCGACCGAACCGTTCCACCTGCAAGCGCGAGTCGTCAGCGCGGGCAAACGTCACCGGCTCCCACCCGGCGGTCGCGATCATCTTGACGAGCGGTTGGTATTTGCGGAACAGGAGCCGGTCGCGCTCGTAGTATTCAGGGTGGTCCCAGTAGCGTCCGCCGGGACCAAGTCCGCTCGGCGGCCAATCGAAGTAGCCGGGGAACACGCCGTAGGCGAGGCACCGTTTCATGAACAGCTCGATTTGCCCGGTGGTGAGTTTCGCGTAGTTGCCTTTCAACAGCGTGACGAACGGTTTGTGACGGCAAATGGTCTTCACGAAGTTGAAATCGGTCCGCGGGATGTTCAGCCCGGTCTCGGCTCCCATGACGTCGAGATACGGCGAGCAAAAAGGGCTGGCGCCCATCGCGCCGTTCATCATCGTCAGCTTGCCCGTCGTGTGAAGTTTGTCAGCAACCTGACGCGCCCACTCGACCGACGAGAAGTAATTGTAGAGGTACGGCTTCTTCGCAACCGGATCCCACGAGGGCGGATAACTCGCGTGACGGAAATGTTCGCGGCGGTAGTTGATGCCGGTTGTCAGGCCGTCGTAATAGAAACCGTCCAACTCGCCGCCGCGTTTGCGGTAGCTGTCGAAGAAACTGTCAATGCGGTCGAGCAGAAACCTGCCGTAAAACAGTTCCGGCTCCAGACAGAACTGCGCGAGCACGTCGCCATAGACCGAACCGGGTTGCGCGGAGAGATTTCCGCCGGCGTCGTGGAGGCCGCACTCGGCGTACACAGCGTCGCGGTCGGTGGTCCGTTTGAGAACGGCCTCGACGGCGGCGATGCGTCGCTCCAGTGACGGCGTCGGGTCGGTGTTTCGGTTATGTTCCGGCACGTTGGCGTAGATGCCGGCGTGGGTGTAGTAGCTGAAACTCTGGACGCCAATCTGGTCGTCGTAGGTGAACGAAGCTGCGCCCTCCTGGATTGCGACACCGAACTCGGTGACATTGTCAATTTCGTTGAGCCGCGAGAAGGCAATCCACATTCCTTCGTCCTTCAGGTTCTTGGTGAAGAATCCCGAGTGCCGTTGGTAATAGGCGTCGAGCGCGCCGCGCATGCCCCACTGCGGATGGCAGCCGAACAGTTCCAACTCGAACGTGGCCTGCGATGGCGGTGCGGTTTCGCGACAGAGCGCGACATCGTAGGTGATGCTGAACAGCTTCTGTTTGCTGTCGTACCCGGTGCGGAAGATGCGCGGTTGGTCGAGCGGCACGGCAAGACACAACCCGACCGGACCGGAGATGACCGTGCAGAAGTTCGGGCTGTTGAATCCCATCCGGAGGTCGGGCTTGTCCTTCCATTCCGGCAACGCCGCGAACGCGCGCAACGGTTTCACGTTCTCGTAGAGGCGGTCCGGCTCGATGGCACGCCGCCGCTCAATGTCGTCCCACCATTGCCAGCCAACCGCGTTGACCGGCACGCTGACCCGCACGAGCAAACCGCGATCCCTGCCCGTGGTATCCTCAATGTGAAGTGTGAACTTTGCAGGCGAAATTATCAGGATGGCTTTCAGATCGAGCGGCTCCGAGGCGAGCGCCATGTGCAAGTTGCCACCTGCAGCGCGCACGGTTCCCAGCAACGGCGTGTAAGCGCCGCCGCGCTCAACGTCGCAGACGCTGACGACCGGCGCGCCAGCCGTGATGGGTAGTTGTCGTTCGCCGATGGTCACGGATCGCCACGTGCCGTTCGGCGCAAAAGCAAGCGTGTCACCTGATGTCAATCGAATCTCCTGGCCGTGTGCACAGCAGACCATCAGGAAAAAGAGACAGCAGCCGAACAGAACCCGATATTTCATTTCTTCACATTCTCCAGGTGGCGGAGAATCTCCAGCGCCAAAAGCCGGTTGCCCAGATTGCTGACGTGCACGCCGTCGGCGGTGAACAAACTCGGTTTGTCCGGGCATCGGCGGGTTGGCTCGTACACGTCCAGCCACTCGGCTCCGCACTGACCGGCCACGCGACGGGCAATGGCGTTGAATTGTTCCAAGGCATCGGGTTTGCCGAAGAGGTTGTGGGCCTTGCCGGCTGTGCGTCGTTTCTCGGCGGTGGCCTTCGTGATCTCGTACACCGACGAAGTGGCCGAGAGCACGATCATCCGCGCCTTTCCCTTGGTCTCCGCTTGAACCTTCTGGATCGTCAGGCGGTACTTCTCCTCGAACTGATCGAGCGGCACCACAGCTTCCTTGTAGTCGGAGGCGCTCTTCAGTTTGCTGTCGTTGTGACCGAGGAAGAAGAAGACGTGCGTCGGTGGCGGTTGAAACAGATCCTCATACATCTCCTGACGGTAACTTCCCGGCTGACGGTTCAGCCGGTCCCAGACCCGGAGGATGTAGTCGCCGCCCACGCCGGCGTTCCGCACGGTGGCTTGATCGCCGAATCGTTTCCACAGCCAGAAAGCCACCTTGTCAACGTAGTTCTGGCCGCGATTCATGTCGGTCAGGCTGTCGCCCAAGAACAGCAGGTGCACCGGCAAGGCCGGGAAACTGAGATTAGCCGCCGTTTGCTCGAAGGTCGAGTATGTGGACGTGTCGAGCACGTCAATATGAAACGTTTGCGAGGTCTTCAAGGCTGCATGACGCAGCTCGACGGTGTGGATGCCCGGCTCCATGTTGGCGGCGGCAAAGCGATGACGACCGTTGCCGGAAGCGTCCAGCACAACCGTGGCAGACGGAGGTAACGGTGTGCCCTTCTTGGCGTCAAGCAAGGCTGTCAGTTCACCGGCGAGAGGGCGACCTTCTCTGTCAGCCAACGAGATGGCTAGTTCAACGCTCGCGCCGGTAGGAATCATCGCGTGCTGCGGTCGGCTGGTAATCACCACTGCCGGCAGTGTCTTTGTTTTGGCAGGCGAAGCTGCCGGGACGGACGCGGTCGCAGCCAACGCGAGCACAACGAGTAGCCAACGGGAACATGAGTTTCGCATAGCGCTGTTATCCTACGCTTCTCAAAGTCCAGTTCCAGCCGAAATCGGGTACAGCTACCACATCTTTGCGGGAACGGTAGCCGCGAGCAGGCTCGCGGCAAGAGGCAACCAGCACAAAATCAGCAGTGCCGAGAGCAGGCTCGCGGCCACAAAGAACATCGGGTGGCAGTGCCGAGATGCGCCCGTCGAAATCGCTGTTGGGATTCTGTGCTTGCGTTCGCAGAGGCCGCAGCTACGATGACGATTGATGAGAACGATCTTGTCCATGCTCATGCTGATGTCGCTTTTTGGCGTCTTGTCCGCAGCAACCAATCCCACGGCGGACGGCTATCGCGGCATCTGGTATGGCCTCAAGGAATACGGCGGCGGCTATGCCTTTTTCCCGTCTCAACACTCACCCATGGCAGTTTACTGTGCGAAGGCCAAGAAGACTTTCTTCGTTTACGGCGGCACCGTTACGGGCAAGCTGCAATTGCAGGCGATGGCCTCGTACTACGACCACAAGCGCGACGTGGTGCCGCGCCCCACAATCGTCCATGATTGGGACGAGTGGAAGCTCAAACCGGGGCAGGAGAAGGACGCTCACAGGAATCCGACCATCTGTGTTGACGGCGACGGTCACGTGTGGGTGTTCGTGAGCGGTCACGGCGATGCGGGTTACATCTATCGCGCCAAGAAACCTCACAGCGTCGAGAGCTTTGAACAGGTCATCAAAACGACGATGACGTATCCCAACGCGTGGTGGATTCCGAACAAGGGTTTCGTCGTCTTTTTCACGAAGTACGACCACAACCGTGAATCGTTTTGGCTGGCCAGTCCCGATGGCAAGGGTCTGGCCGACGCCGAGACATGGAAGTCGCCCGGCCAACTGAGCGCGTGGACGGTTGGCCGCGAAGGCGACAAGCCCGGCCACGGCCTTTACCAGTTTACTGCCGCGCGTGGCAGCCGCGTCGCTACAGCCATCAACAACTGGATCGGACGAACGAGGGATCGCTCGAATCTCTTCTACTTACAGAGCGACGACATGGGCAAGACCTGGCAGACCGCCGACGGCAAGGATTTCACGCCCCCGATTCGCGAGGTCAAGTGTCGGGCGCTGGTGCGCGACTTTTGGGCCGAGCATCTGCAAGTGTATATCCAGCACCTGACGTTCGACGAGGAGGGGCGGCCCGCAATTCTGTTTCTGACCTCGCCTGCCGGCCAAACCAACGAAGGCCCCGGTAAACCGCGGACATGGACGGTGGCGCATTGGGTGGGCGACCGCTGGACGTTCCATCCAGTCACCACCTCCGGCCACAACTTCGATTGCGGCTCGCTTTACATCGAGGAGGACGGGACTTGGCGGATCATCGGTCCGACCGAACCCGGCCCACAACTCTGGCGAAGCGGTGGCGAAGTCGTCATGTGGACCAGCCACGACGAAGGCAAGACATGGAAGAAACACAAGCAACTCACGCAAAGTAGCCAGCACAACCACTGTTACGTGCGATGCCCTGTGAACGCCCATCCCGACTTTTACGGGTTTTGGGCGGACGGCCACGGAAGCAACAAGTTTGCCACCTGCCGGCTTTATTTCTGCAACAAGGCCGGCGACGTCCGCGTTCTTCCGGACAAGATGAGCGGCCCGTTCGCGAAGCCGTGACCGCTAAAACTCCACGACGATCATTTTGCTGATCAACAAGCGCGGCAAGCTTACTGCCAGCGTGTCGCCGGCTCGCTTCCAGTTCAACGTCTCCGCTGCGTCGCTGTCGGCATCGAACGCTGTCAACCGTCTCGGCTCCAGTCCACGCGGCAATGGGATGCGCAGCGAGATGTTCTCAATCGGCGCAGGCGGCGGCGCGTTGACGCCGAGTGGCGTGTTGTAGTTGAGCACGTGCGCAACGATCCGGGCGGGATCGCGTCGCGCAAACAGGTTGATATACACGCGCCGCAATTCCGGCCGTCCATCGTCCACAATGGCGGCGGCATCGCGCAGCCACGAACCGAGAACGCTCACGTCCGGGAGCTTCTCCATCTTCGTGACGCCGGTCATCGCGAGCAGTGGTGAGTCTGCGGGATGCGCCCCGGCCAACAGCAAGCGACCGCCAGCGCGCGCCCATGCTGCGACAGCGGCCAGCCGCGCCGCATCGGCGTGCGCGATCTCTGGCATGATGATGGCGGAATAGCGGGACAGGAACTTTTCGTTGAAGTTCTCTTCCATCAAGAAATCGAACGGGATGTGCGCTGCCAGCAGCATATCGCTGAGCGCAGTGACGCTGGTCATGTGCTTCGTGTTCAGGAACGTTTGTTCGCTCCAGTAGGCGACGCCGACTGACGCGAGCGAGTCGTTGCCGCGCAACAGATCGGCATGGCGCTGATGAAATGCGTTCCACTGCCGGATCACTTCCGCGCCAGCCGGCCAGTTGGGACGAATGAGGAAACCGCCGCCGTTGCCGAAGGCGGCCATCTCGGCGCAGCCCAATGACGCCGACGCCTTGTTGATCTCGAATTGCGGCTGCGATTTCGGATAACCGCTGCGGGTGAGGATGATCGGTTTCACAAGCCGGCGCAGGCATTGGACGAACTTCAACTCGACGATGCTGTGGTTGACGTTTGTTCCGGCCGCCAAGCCCGGATGCGTGCCGAGCGGCCCGAACGATTTCTCGAACATGATGTAATCGCTGTCGGCAAACGCCAGCTTGACGTTCTGCGGACGCTTGTGGCCTCCGTTTGGGAACATCTTGAAAGCGGGATTGATCTTCGTCGCTGCCGAACGCAACAGCGCTTGATAACTGTGGATGTTCTCCAACCAGAACCGTTGTGCCTCGGCGTAGAGAGGGTCGCCGGTCTTGGTTTGCGCGTGCAGGAGGTTGTGGTCCTTCAGGCCGCGTTTGCGCGCCCAGTCCCGGAACAGTTTCTGGCAAAGTTCGCAGTAGCAGCGTTGCGAGCCGCCGTTGTCGGTGAACACGCCGTCGTAGCCGCACCGGGCCACCATTGCGACCTCGCGCGTCATCCACTGTTGCCATGCTGGATTGTTCACGCAGGCCGCATACCGATGGTTTGGCTGGTACGCGGGATAGCAATCACCGGTGTATGCGTAGAAACGATGCAGTTCCCCGTCAGGCTTTCTCTGGAGCCACGTGAACGGATCGGTGGCGGGACGCGGCCCCAATTCGAAGCGCGCAGCGTAGTCGTTCCAATGATCGTAGAAGCTCCAGAATCCCGCCCGCCGTTCGTGATGGCCGGCGACGGTCATTGTGCAGACATAGGGCATGACCATCTTGACGCCGGCGCGGTGGAGTTCGCGCACCATCGCGGTGAGCTTCGTCATCCGTTCAGCAACCGCAATGGGAGAAATCGCTTGCGTGAAATCTCCCGTGCCATAGGCTTGGTTCTCGCCGCCGATCTTGCGCACGGGACCCCAGTTTGATGTCATCGGGACATCGCTGCCAAGATGAAGCAACTCCGGCGGCGCGGCGCGGTTGGTGGCGATGCAGTCGGCGCGGTCGAGGTGGTTGGTGCCGTAGTCGAGCACGTAGGTGACCGGCGGTTCGGTGGGCACCCCGGCAGGATCGTGCAGTTCAAGAGCCGTTGCCAACAGTGCTGGTAGAAACATGGCGGCATCGTGAACCTGGGGCGTGCCACACCGCAAGACTTTTTGTGCGTCATCATCGGACATTGAAACGTTGCTCACGGACCGGTTGACAGAACGGGGCAAGAAGGATATTAAGCCCGTGTTTCAAACACGCGTTTGATTTTATGACCAACCTCAAGAGAAGTCTGCAGGCGCGGCAGGATCTGCTGGATGCCGCCGGGGAGGTGTTTGCCGAGAAGGGATTTGCCAAAGCGACAGTGCGCGAGATTTGTGACCGGGCAGGGGCGAACGTTGCGGCAATCAATTACTATTTTCGTGACAAGGAAGGGCTGTACCGCGAGGCCATCAAACACTGGTCGAAGATCAGTCGTCAAAAATACCCGCCGGATCTCGACCTCGGTGCGAACGCGACAGCCGAGCAACGGCTGGAGGCGTTTATCCGGTCGCTCCTGTTCCGTATTCTCGACAAGAGCCGTCCCGGTTGGCACGGGAAATTGATGACGCGCGAGATGGTCGAACCGACGGCGGCGCTCGATGATTTGGTGGAGAGTGTTTACCGGCCAATGAATGAACGGCTCCGTCAAATCGTCAAGGAACTCAGCGGCGGACGGCTCAGCAAGTCGGAAGTTCAGCTTTGCATGCGCAGCATCTTGGGGCAATGCCTGTTCTACCGGCACGCGCGGCCAGTCATCGAACGGCTGGATCCGGGCGAAAGGTTTGAGATGTCGGACGTGGAACGGTTTGCGTCGCACATTGCGCAGTTTTCGCTCAGAGCCATCAAGGCGCTGGCAAAGAATAAGGAACGTTGAGCATGTCGAATAGACAAACGATGGTTTGCTTGTTGGTCTTGGTCGGAGGCATTTGCGGCTGCCGGGAGCGCGCCAGCAAAGCTCCGTCGGCCGGGCAGATGCCGGTGCCGGTCGTGGCGGGGCGGGTGGCGCAAAAGGACGTGCCGATTTACCTCGATGGACTCGGCACGGTGCAGGCATTCAACGCAGTCACGGTGCGCGTTCGGGTGGATGGCGAGTTGAAGAAGGTTGCGTTCACCGAGGGACAGGACGTTCGAGCCGGTGACCTGTTGGCGCAGATTGATCCCGATCCATTCCACGCCCAGCTCGCGCAAGCCGAGGCGAAGAAGGCGGAGGATGAAGCGCAACTGGCCAACGCCAAGCTCGACCTGAAGCGGCTGGCCCAACAGCTTGCTGATAAGATCATTGCCCAACAGGTGTTCGACACGCAAGCCACGCTCGTCAACCAGCTCACCGCCGCCGTCAAGGCGGATGAAGCTGCCATCAGGCTCGCCCGAATCCAACTCGGTTACACAACGATTGCCTCCCCGATTGACGGGCGGACCGGTGTGCGGCTCGTGGATCAAGGCAACATCGTTCGCGCCAGCGACGCGAACGGTCTGGTGGTCGTGACACAACTGAAACCGATCTCCGTCGTGTTCACCTTGCCGGAGCAGACGCTCCCATCAATCCAAAAAGAACACGCCGCTGGCGAAATCCGTGTGCTCGCTGTTGACCGCGACAATCGGACGATCCTCAGCACCGGCAAACTCGCAGTGATTGACAACCAGATTGACCAGAACACCGGCACGATCCGTTTGAAGGCGACGTTCCCCAACGACGACCTGCGGCTGTGGCCGGGGCAGTTTGTGAACGCGCGCTTGTTGTTGACGACGCACAAAGGCGGCCTCGTCGTGCCGGCGTCGGTGGTGCAGCGCGGGCCGGAAGGCCCGTATGCGTTTGTGATCAAGGACGACCACACCGTCGCCGTGCAGCAGGTAAGAGTCGTGCAGATTGAAAACGGCGAGGCGTTGATCGAAGAGGGATTGCGAGTGGGCCAGACGGTCGTCGTGGACGGGCAGTATCGTCTCCAGCCCGGCTCGAAAGTGAAGACGGTGCAACCCGGCAAGACGGGCGCGTCGGAATAATCAAGTGAACGTCTCCGAGCCATTCATACACCGCCCGGTGGCCACGTCGCTGTTGATGGCGGGCATCGTGATGATGGGGTTGCTCGGCTATTTCCTCTTGCCGATCTCGGCCTTGCCGCCGGTGGATTTCCCGACGATTCAGGTCACCGCCCAATATCCCGGCGCCAGTCCGGACGTGATGGCCTCTTCTGTCACGACGCCGCTGGAACGGCAGTTCGGCCAGATCAGCGGGTTGGCGCAGATGACGTCGCAAAGCTCGTTTGGCAACACGACGATCATTTTGCAGTTCAATCTCGACCGCGACATTGACGCCGCGGCGCAGGACGTGCAGGCGGCCATCAACGCCGCCGGCGGCGTGTTGCCGAGGAACATGCCGAATCCGCCCACCTACAACAAAGTCAACCCGGCCGACACGCCGATTCTGACGTTGCAGGTCACGTCCGACACGTTGCCGCTGGAAAAAGTCAACGACCTCGCCGACACCGTGCTCGCGCAAAAACTCAGTCAGGTGACCGGCGTCGGTCTCGTCACCATCGAAGGCAACCAGAAGCCGGCCGTCCGCGTCCGCATCAACCCGGCGTCGCTCGCGTCGCTCGGTCTCAGTCTCGAAGACGTCCGCACGGCGCTGGCGCAAAACAACATCAACGCGCCGAAGGGCAGCTTCGACGGCGCGCGCCAATCCTACGCCATCGGGGCGAACGATCAGATTTTGTCGGCGGCGGATTACCGGCAGATGAT
>CAZNOK010000128.1:13367-14661 GCA_964574605.1 uncultured Verrucomicrobiota bacterium | reverse complement strand
TCGCCACGCGACTTGTCGTCGGCAAACTCATCTGGCATTGGAGGTGGAAAAAATGAAATGGCTGTTGCGAATCGTAGTGGCAGCGTTGCTGGTCTGGCTCCTGTGGCAGGGCTGGCAACGGTTCTTCGTGACCGACGAAACGCGCATCAGACGGCTTATCACCACCATGGCGAGCGCCGTCAAACAGAATAAAATTCTCACGTTGGCTGACTGCATCGCCGGCGATTACGGCGACGACCGGGGGATGGACAAAGCCACCCTGCTCGGCATCGTGCGAAGCACGCGTTCACAATACGACGCGATGTTCATCATCATCAGCGACACGGCCGTCGAGATCGCCGATGACAATCAGAAAGCGCAGGCCACGATCGTCGCCAAAGTCCTCACCAAGCGCGCCGGCGGTGGCAGCACGGAGTTGAACGCCGAGCGGATCCGCCTCTTCTTCCGCAAGACGAGCGACGGTTGGAAAATGACGCGCGTCGAGTCCCCGGAACTGAAGTTCGATTGATTTCACACCACCATGCACCGATTCTTCCTGCCCAACCTTGATTCGTTGCTGTTGACCGACGAGGAGGCGCATCATTGCCGCGATGTGTTCCGGCTTTGTTCCGGCGACATCATCGAAGCGTTCGACGGACGCGGCAACGCCGCCCGTTGCCGGATCGAGTCGCTGACAAAACGCGAAGTCCGGCTCGCCGCGCTCGAACAACGTAGCGTGCCGCCGCTGCCGTGCCGCATTACGCTCGCCGCCGCCGTCATCAAAAAGAACTTCGATTTCATCATCCAGAAAGCGACTGAGCTTGGCGTCACCGGCATCGCGCCGCTCATCACCGAACGCACCATCGTCCGCGCCGACAAAACGCCGCGCTGGACCGAGATCGCGCTCGAAGCCTGCAAACAATGCGGCAACAACTGGCTCCCCGCGATTGTGCCGGCGCAATCGCTCGACGATTTTCTCCGCGCACCCAACCACTTCGATTTGAAACTCGTCGCCGCGCTTCATCCCGACGCCACGCCGGCGAAGAATGTCATCCGCGCCGCCCGCTCGGTCTGCGTGTTGATCGGTCCCGAAGGCGATTTCACCCCGGCGGAATACGCGGCCATCGCCGCGGCTGGATTCCGTCCAATCACACTCGGCCCGCTCGTGTTGCGCGCCGACACGGCGGCGCTCTACGCGCTCAGTGTCGTGCATCACGAGCTTGTGACGCACGCCGGCGTCTGATACGTTGCCGCGCAATGCCAGCGAAGAAACACAAAGCGAAGAAAAAACTGCTCGGCCTCGGCCTCGACGCCA
>CAZNOK010000128.1:0-13357 GCA_964574605.1 uncultured Verrucomicrobiota bacterium | reverse complement strand
GGCCGACCGCCACACCCCGCGCAACAACTGAATGGCATGAATCTTCTGCTTGCCGCCGTCCTCATTGTCTCCGACACCGCTTCGTTGGAGAAGAACATCGAAACTGCCCGCACCGCGCCGAAACCGCTCACCATCGAGCTGCGCGCCGGCACCTACTTTCTCGACAAACCAATCGTGCTCGGCCCCGAACATTCCGGGCTGACGCTGACCGCGCACCGCAACGAGAAACCAATCATCAGCGGTGGCCAGCGCGTCACGGGCTGGAAACCGGTCAGCGACCCGTCGGTGTTGGCGCGACTGGACGAATCGGTACGAGGCAAAGTGCTGCAGGCCGACGTCGGCGCCGTCGCGGGAGACCGGTTGGAGTTGTTCTTTCAGGACCAGCCGATGACCATCGCGCGCTGGCCGAACACCGGTTTCGTCAAGATCGTGGATGTGGTCGAGCAGAACTATGAAGTCCGCGGCCGCAAAGGCAGCAAGACGCCGAAGTTCTACTACGATGGCGACCGCCCCGCCCGCTGGGTCGGTGAGAAGGACGTCGCGTTGCACGGTTACTGGTTTCACGACTGGTCGGACCAACGCCAGAAGATCGCCTCGATTGACACCGAGAAACGTATCATCACTCTCGCGCCGCCGGCGCACAGCTACGGGTATCGGAAAGGACAATGGTATTACGCCTTCAACGCGCTCAGCGAACTCGACGCCCCCGGCGAATGGTATCTCGACCGCGCGGCAGGCCGCCTCTATTTCCTGCCGCCAGCGCCCATCGAACAAGGAACGGCAGTTACTTCACTGTTGAGCAATTTGGTGACGATTCAGAATGCGACGAATGTGACCGTGCGCGGACTGATCTTCGAAGCGACACAAGGCACAGCCATCAGCAGCAAAGACGGTCAGCACAACCAAATCATCGGCTGCACTATCCGCAACGTCGGCGGTCGAGCGCTAAGCATGACCGGCGGCACCGCGCATCGCGTCGCGGATTGCGACATCTACGCTACTGGCAACGGCGGCATCGGGTTGACCGGTGGCGACCGCAAGACGCTCACGCCCGCCGGGCACGTTGCAGAGAACAACCACATCCACCACTACGCGCGCTGGAACCGGATGTACCGGCCCGCCATCGCGCTCAGCGGCGTCGGCAACCGCGCCGCCCACAACCTCATCCATGACGCGCCGCACGAAGCGATGTCGTTCGGCGGCAACGACCACATCATCGAGTTCAACGAAATCCACCACGTCTGCACCGAGTCCAACGACGCCGGCGCGATCTACAACGGCCGCGACTGGACCGCCCGCGGCACCGTCATCCGCCACAACTACCTCCACGACATCAGCGGATTTCAAGACCGCGGCTGCATGGGCGTCTATCTCGATGACATGCTTTGCGGCATCACCATTTCCGGCAACCTCTTCTCAAACGTCACCCGCGCTGCATTCATCGGCGGCGGGCGCGACAATGTCATCGCGGACAATCTCTTCATAGACTGCAAACCCTCCGTTCACGTGGACGCGCGCGCACTTGGCTGGGCAGCGAAGAGCGTTCCGACGACGATGACCCAACGCCTCAACGCGATGCCCTACAAACAGCCGCCGTGGAGCACGCGCTACCCGCAACTGGTGAACATCCTCGACGACGAACCTGCCGCGCCGAAAGGCAACGTCATCGCTCGCAACACCTGTGTCCGCGGCAAGTGGGACAACATCGAGAAAAAAGCGTTGCCGCTGGTGAAACTTGAGGACAACCACCTTGATGTGATGCCAGGCTCACCGGAATACAAACAAGCCCGCAAAAGGCTCATCAGACTGAAACGATGAAGCGTTTCCTCCTTTTGCTCCTTTCGGTCAACACCGCGTTCGCCCTGACTGTTCGCGTTGAATCGCCCCACGGCGCGCCACGGATTGTCGTGGACGGCAAGCCGGTCCGCGCCCGAATGTTTTGGGGTGCGCCGGGCGCGGCCCCGATTCCGGTGTCGAGCGACTGGCAACAGATCAACTTCGAGTTCATCGCCACCGACAACGCCACCACCGGCACGATGCATTTTCGTTTTGGCAACCAACCCGGCGAAGTTGAACTCCGCGACATCAAACTCAACGACCTGAACCTTGGCGACTGGGTCGTCTGGCCGGCCAGCACGAAAAGCGCACTCCAAAAGGGCGACGGGACGCTTCGCATCAAAGTCGCGACGGGCAGCGAGAAGAACGGTTTTCACATTTACTCACAGCCCAACCTCACGATCACAGCCGGCCAGCGCTATCGCGTCGGTTTCCGCGTGCGCGCCACGCCGGCACGCTCACTCAACGTCGCGTTCTACCGGCCCGGACAACCGTTCGTACGGCTCGGCGGCCCGGCGGATGTGTTCGAGTCGCAAATCAAACTCGCGGCGAATGTGGGCGTGGACTTCGTCAGTTTCCCCGTCGCTACGCCGTGGCCGAAGCCGGGCGAGACGGTGGATTGGAAAGGCGTGGATGCGGCGTGCGAGACGGTGCTGCGCGCGAATCCGAAGGCGCTGCTGCTGCCGCGCATCGGTTTGTATCCGCCCAAGTGGTGGCGCGAAGCGCATCCCGGCGACGTGATGCAGTGGGACGACGGCCATCGCGACAACGCCGTGCCGGCGTCGCCGCAATTCCGTCGCGACGCGTCAGAACGGCTGACGGCGTTGATTGAACATCTCGAAGAGAAGTTCGGCGACCACATGGCCGGTTACCATCCCACCGGACAGAACACCGCCGAATGGTTCTACCTCGACACTTGGAAACGCCCGCTCAACGGCTATGCGCCCGCCGACCTCGCCGCGTGGCAACGTTGGCGTGGCGCAAAAGTTCCTGTGCCGACGCCGGCGGAGCGGCGTTCGACGAATATGTTTGCGTCGGCCATGGTCGTCGAGTGGGCAAAGTTTCAGCAACAGGCGATGGCTGATTGCGTCATTGAACTGGCGCATGCCGCACGGAAGGCGTCTCGCGGGCGAAAGCTGGTCGTGTTCTTTTACGGCTACGTGTTTGAGTTTGCTCCCGTGGCCAACGGCCCGGCGACATCGGGACACTACGCGTTGCGGCGCGTGCTGGATTGTCCGGACATTGACGTGTTGTGCTCGCCGATTTCGTATTTCGACCGGGGCCTCGGCCAGCGCGCGCCCTCGATGACAGCGGCGGAAAGCGTGGCGCTGACCGGCAAGCTCTGGCTGAACGAAGACGACACCCACACGTACCTCGCCACCGGCGACCCGCCGGGTTGGCGCGACCACGTGAGTACGTTGGCGGAAACAAACGCCGAGTTGGTTCGCAACGTCGCGCAGGAGGCGTTCCGCAATTTCGGGACGTGGTGGATGGACCTCACTGCGACCGGCTGGTTCAACGACGCCGGGATGTGGGCGGAGATGAAACGGCTCGAACAACTCGACGAGTTTTTCCTGAAGAACCCGGCGTCGTTCCGTCCCGAAGTGGCGGTGGTGATTGACGAGCAAGCCATGTTGCGCGTCGCTCCCGGCGGAGTCCGCGTGTCGCGCAAGACAGTTTACGAAGTGCGCGCACCGCTTGGCCGGATGGGCGCGCCGTACGGCCAGTACCTGCTCGACGACGTGCTGACTGGTAAAGTGCAGGCGAAGCTGTTTGTGTTCGTCAACGCTTGGTGTTTCTCGTCCGGTGAACGGGCGCGGCTGGCGCGCGTCGCACGTGAAAGCGGACACGGCGTCTCGCTGTTCGTGGACGAGAACGGACTAACGAGCGAGGCCTTGCGGAAAGCGGCGCGCGCGGCGGGCGTGCATCTGTTCACCGAAACCGACTGCAACGTCTATGCGAACGGTCGTTACCTCACTCTGCACGCTTCGCAGGACGGCCCGCTGGCCGTTGACACCGGCGTCGCAGGCCCGGTGAAGGACATGTTAACCGGCGCGGTGCTTGGTGAAGGCCCGCGGTTCACGCTGCCCATCAAACGCGGCGAGACGCGCGTGCTTGTCAGCGGAAAGTGACAGGCCCAAGCAGCCCGGAGTTCCGAACGGGCCACGCGGACGCGTCGAAGCCTTTGTAATTGATGCTGACGAAGTTGATGTCGTTGAAGATTCGCCACTGGGCTTTGCGCCGGTCGAGATCGCGAAGACGATTGGCAGACAGATTGGTGACTTCCACTTCCAACACGTTGCCGGTCGGTTTGAGTTGCTCGACGCGCACCCGATACGGCGGCATGATGAGTGTGCCGAGGTCGCTGCCGTTGATGCGGACACGCGCGCTGTGGCAAACCTCGCCAAGATCAAGCAGCCACGGGCCTTTGCCGGCGGGTGCGTCGAACGTCGTCGAGTAAAGCGCTGTGCCGGCGAAACGCTCGGCTTCGCCACCTTGCGCCGTCCACGAAGCGAGCTTGTCGGTCCGAAACGACGCTGGCAATTCGGGGCCTCCTTGGATGAACTTCACTTGCCACGTGCCTTTGATTTCGGTGACGGTTTCGCCGGGTTCATTGTAGCGCCACGGTTCGCCGGTGACTTTGGTCTTGAAGGTGCGGAGGATGATGGATTGACCGGGAGCGAGTTGAAGGCGCACGTTCCCTCTGCAGGTTTCTGCCATGCCGATGCGGCTGGTCATGGGATCCATGATGGCGACGGAGGCGAACTCCGTGGTGAGAATCACCCAGCCGTTAACGGAGTTGGTGCCTTGGTTGGCGATGAAGTAGTAACGGCCATCGCCGGTGGCGCGTCGGATGAATTGCAGGCCGGGAATGTCCACCAACGATTCGCGCAGAGATTCAGCAGGAAGTTCGCCTTCGTAGAGAACGGTGCTGCCGGCAGCGGCGAGTTTCTCCAAGGCTCGTTTGGTTGCGGCGGGCATGTGTTTATTGGGCGGGATGACGATGGTGTGACGGCCGGTCAGGGCGGCAAGTTGGCGGTCAGAGATGTAGTCGAAGCTGTAGCCGCGTTCCCAGAGTTTCTTGGCGACGGCGCTGATTGGCTGGCCGTGGAACCACTCGCGCGCGTGGACAGTGAGATTTTGCGTCAGACCTCTCGCGTCGTGCCAGAGGTCGTAGATCGGCCAGTAGAGGAGAACGTCATTGTCAGGTTGGCCGGCTTGGAGGACGGATTGGCAGCGGGCGATGTACTGATTCAACGTTGGCACGTCGCGCCAGAAAGCGTTGCGCGGGTTCATCTCGGTGGAGGCGTAGAACAGCCAGCCGGGCCACGCGGCATCGTCGGGCGAGTAACAGCAACCGTGGTAGATGACGTGGTTGACGCCGCTGAGGAAAAGGTCGTCCACGAGGATTTTGAGTTCGGCGAGCGTCTCGTTGAAATGTTCGTCGAGCCATGTGCCGGTCTCGGCGGCGACGAGTTTGCGCCCGGCGACATGGGCGGCGGACGAGGCGAATTTCGAGATGAACTTGTCGCGGTCGGTGTGGAACATTTCCGTTTCGGGAATGTCAGCGAGCGCGTAGAGGTCGAGGAGGTTCGCCGGCGAGCCGTGGGCTTGGTCGCGCGTGATGAAGCCGTGGTCGCGGCACCATTTGTTCCAGAGCGGCCAGACTTGCTCGATCATCATGTCGGAGATGGTCTCGCGGTAGTCGGACTTGAGTTGGGCGTTGTCTTTCGTGCGGAACAATTCGGCGACGGGAAGTTTGTAGCCGCGACGCTTCTCAAACTCGGCGGGAAGATTGGGCGACCAGTTGCAGTTGTACTCGTAGGAGTCGTGATACATCGTGCGCGGTTTCGGGCCGTCGTATTTGGCGAAGGCGTCGGTGAAACGCTGGAGGTAACGCTGCATGGCGTCAGCGTAAAAGGGATTCAGCATCCAGCCTTCGCCGCCGGGCGCGGCGCGTTTGACCTTTCGTCCCGGCGTCATGGTGACGCCGTCCTTGGTGGTGACGCCGGCGTCAAGCTCAGCGACGTTGGGGCCGCCGAAACACCAGCCGGTGCCGGTGGTCATGTCCACGCCGAGGCCGAGTCGGTTGGCCTCGGTCACGGTGTGGCGGAGCATGTCCATCCATTGCGGGCTGAGATACTCGATGTAGCGGGACTCGGCACCCTTGGCGCCGTAAATCGGGATGATGTGGACGCCGCCGAGGCCGGCGTCGCGGTAGCGTGCGAGTTCCTTGGTGAGGTTGTCCTTGTCAACGGCGCTGCCGAGCCACCAGTTATAGGCCCACGGTTTTGTTTCGCGCGTGATGGGCGGCCAGTCAAACGGCGCAGCAACAGTATTAACGGCAAGGAACAGGATGGCTAATTTCATTTTCTACCTCTTGGAATTCGTTTCAACGCCTCTTCTGCCGCGAAGCGCACGTGCCACCACTCGTCGCGCAACGCTGCCTTCAACTTCGGAACCGCCCGCACATCACCGATCCGACCGAGTGCCTGCGCGGCGCGCAACCGGACCAATTCGTTCTTGTCGTCCAGCCCCGCCAGCGCCGCGTCAAGCGCTTCGCGCGCCCGCAAATGGCCCAGCGTGTACAACGCCGTCGCCCGTGTCTTCTCCAGCGCCAGCAACGGCAGCACCGACGGGATCGCATTCGTCGCCGTCTCAAACCGCGCGAGGAAAGAACAACAGATACGGGCCATCTCGTCGTTTTTCGCCGCGCGAATCGCCGCCACCAACATCGGCGCCGCGTTCGTGCCGACGATGTCCACCAACTCCTCGACCTTCGAGCGCAGCGACACGTTGGGGCTGTCCACGCGTGTCAGCAAGTATGGTAGCATCTCCGCCGCACGCGCCTTCAACTTCTTGTTCGCCGGTTCCGAGTTCTCGTCGCTGATCGCCCGGCGCACCAGCCGTTCCACCGGGTTGCGCACGTCTACCGGATCGCAACGCACGCGCACCGGAACAAAATCCGGCGCCGGATTTTGTTCCGGCTGCGTCCAGAAAACCGGGCGCGCCTCGCAATCCATCCCGACGCCGTAAAATGGTTTTGTCCACATCGTATTGTTCGTCTGGCCTTGCGAGTAAAAATCGTTTCCGCCGAGATCGAGCAGCAGCGCAATCGAGCCGTACTCGCGACGGGCACCGTCGTGGCCCGACGCTTGCGATTGTTTCGGGTCAGTGCCGACGTAGCGGTCATCGCCACCACGGTCGAACAACATGGCAAATGAATTGTAAAGCGCCGCGCCTTGCGCCGTGCTGTCGCCGGTGTAGCTGTCGTTGCCGGCGCGATCAATCAACATGCCGACGCTGTAATCGTGCGCCGCGCCCTGACAGATCGCGTGCGCGTTGTAGGTATCGTTGCCGCTCCAATCAATCAGCGCGCCGTTGCTCAGGTGGATGCCGGCGCCCTGACAATACTGGTAGGCTTTGTAAGTGTCGTTGCCTTCGCGGTCCAGTAACAGTCCGAGCGAGTACCAATAGCTCGCGCCCTGCCCGTACACGCCGGCTTCGTAACGGTCGTTGCCCGCGAGGTCGCAGAGCACGCCGATGCCGCCGCCGGCAAACGGTCGCATCCCGAACCCGAATCCTTGCGAAAGCGAAAAGTTCTGCCCCGGCGTCCACGAACACGGATACTTTCCGCCAGCGAAATACGAATCGTCGCCGCCGGCGTCGAAAAGAACGCCGTAGCCGTTGACGCCGCCGAATCCTTGCGACTTGTCGGCGGCGTGATAAATCGTGTCGCCGCCGCGTTGCCAGAGAATGCCCGCGCCGAACATGCCGGCGCCCTGACAAAACGAGTCCGCCTCGAACTTCTGCCGTCCCTTGCCGGTGATGAGCGCGCCGCAGCCGAACAGGCCCGCGCCTTGCGCGATATGTCGCGCGGTGAACGTCGAGTTGGAGCCGAAATCGGCGAGGATGCCGATGCCGAAAAGGCCGGCGCCCTGCGCGACGATGTTGGTGGAGACGTAGCGGTTGCCGTGTCCGGTGGCGATGACGATGGAGATGGGACGACCTGCAAGCCCGTTCGCGCCGCCGGCAGAGTTGAGGAAGAGATTGTCGTTGCCCGTGGCGATGATGAGAAACGCTTCGTCGGTGAACGTCTGGCGCGACTCGCTGGTGCAGATGATTTTTCCAAGAGGTGTGTCAGTGGTGAAATCGTTGGTGCCGAGTTTGGTGGCGGCTTGTTCGACGGCGCGAGAGAGTCTGTCGAATGCCGTCAGCAAGGCCGTGCGGTCGAGTGGAACGTCGAGGACAGCGTTGGCGAGTTCGTCGTCCTGCAATTCGAGAGCCTCGTCCCGCCGGAACAAATCCGGAACAAGACAACGGCGGTCGGCTTTGTCGCTGATAAACTCCATCGCCCACGCCTCGAACGCCGCGCGGTTCGGTTTCGGCAACAACGACTGGATGGCGAGGGCGGCTTCGTAAATCTGTTGGATGGTGTTTGTTTGTGGCACGCAATAGCGTGCCCTACGCAGCTTGTCCATCAATTCGCCGGCGTACGTTGGCAGCGCGAGCGGGTCATGGAGAAAACGCCTCGCTTCGGGAAAGACGAATTCACTTTCGACAACGTCTTTCTTGAAATCAAGGTCGTGCAGGGTCATGCGAAGCTTGGTGAGCGCCTCGCGGATGTAGGCAACGTCGGTCGCATCCTCGGCAAAAATCCCCGTGCCGAGTACGAGCCACAGGACACAGAGTGCGGCGCGTTTCATTTTGTCTGGCGCTGGAGGAGGTACGTGGTGTGCGGCTGCGGCGTGCGCGAAATATCTTCCGGCGTGCCGTGCGACGGATGGATGCCGGGGGCGAGGTCAATTCCGGCTTGGTTGAAGATGTATTGGACGAAACCGGAGCAGTACATCGAGGTCTTCCGGGCAAGAAGGTTTTTCCGGGAACGGAACCACGGATTGTGCAAGGCGACGGCCGTGCCGACCAGCTCGCGCAACGAGTAGGTGGCGTGGTTGGCGACGATTTCCAGCGCCTCGCGTAACAGCGCGGCGACTTGAGCGTCGGTGAGATTGAAGTCGAGGACGGCGAGGTTCGGAAATGTTTTCTCGTCGTGGTATTTGGCAACGCGGTTTTCCTGAACGCCGAGGCGGATGTGTTTGTGGTGGATGTCGAGGTCGGACTCGACGATCCATTGGTGACCGTCGGCGCGCGCGCCCTCGAAGAGCATGGCGTGCGACCAGAGGCTCCAGTGTTTTTGTTCGTCGAGGTGGCGCTCGGCCATCTGGATGGCTTTCTCGATCAACGTGATGCCGCCAACGAGACCGACGCGGCCGGGCGTGGCGTAACGCTCGAAGAACTGCTGATTGGTGAGGCCGGCGACGGGAACGATCTTGTTCACGGCTCAGCGCGTTTGGGTTTCCGTTCCTGTTGTGGGGCGCGGCCGGCAGGGCGGGAACCGTGTCGGACGAGTTCCTCAGCGCGACGGCAAGCTCCGTCCATCTTCGGGTAGCGGACTTCGCGGTAGCCGCGAAGGGTCTCGACGCAGCGGAGAGCTTCGACCCAGCGGTTGTAGGCGGCGCGGTCGGGGCCGAGGCTGGGCAACACGTGGTAGAAATCCTCGACGAGACGGATGTACCAGTCGCGGAACTCGCGTTCGGGCCGGTGCCAGCCGGGCAGGACGGCGCGGAGCCAGCGCATGTGTTTGAGGATGTTGAGCTGCCAGCGTTGGGGGCTGATCTTGAACCGAATGCGCTTGCCGAAGATGACGAACTCGGGGCGGTTGAGATGATGGTAGTGGATCTTGTCGCCGCGTTTGGCGTCAATGTGGTACCGGTGGTTGTCGCGCCGGAATTTTTCTTCGCTGGTCATCAAATGCGCGACGTACACCTCATCCTTGATCGCCATCGCTTTGTAGAGGTTCCAGATGACGGCTTTGGTGGCGGCGTATTCGCGGTCAATGTTGTCGAAGCGATACACGCGTTCCACCAAATCAAGATACCGGCGGGCATACGCGTCGGTGCCACCGTATTCGAGGAGGTTGTACAGCCGCCAGACGATGTCGCGCTCGGTTTGTTCGCCGAGGTGGATGCTCTGTTCGCTGCGGCGGATCAACTCCTTGAACTCCTCGACCCAACGGTCGCGGGCCCGGTGGTTGCGTTTCATGACCTCGATGCGCTCGGCGATGAACTGCTCGTAGGTCTCGTGGAACTCGTGCCGGTGCGCGAGCGGCGGGTCGAGCACGAGTTTGCGGCCGAGGCGGAACGCCTTGATGTTGTCGGCGGCGGCGGCGCCCATCGTTTCGCCGAGCGCCCACTCGATGTTCTCCAGCGACACGGGCAGCAGGCCGCGCTGGAAGGCGATGCCGAGCATGACGACGTTGGCGTAGAGTTTGGTGCCGAAGAAATGTTCGCTGATGCCGCTGACGTTCAGTCCGAAGTAATCGTTGGCGCGCGTGCGACTGCGAATGTAGTCCTCGCACTCGGCGACGCTGAAGTCGTGCTTGCCGAGCAAGGTGAGAATGGTCGGCGTCTTGTAAGTGTTGACGATGGCTGAGGTGCGTTCGGTGCTGCCGCAACGCTGGTTGCCGGTCGCGTCGAGACTGCGCGCCGCTTCGAGCGGGTCCACGCCGATCAGCAGGTCGGCTTGGCCGTACGGAATGACGTTGCAGATGTCATCGTCGCCTTTCGTGAAACTGACATGCGAATAGACGGCGCCATTGCGAACAGCGAGGCCTTTCTTGTCACAGAATTGGATGTGGTAACCCTGTTTGAACCCGGCGCGCACCAACGTGGCGGTGCAGACGCCGATGCCCATGCCGCCGACGCCGGCAAGGTAACAATGCCAGACGTCGTCGAAACTGTGTTGTGCGGGCAACGGAATGCTGGTGAGGTCAATCTGGTCAACCGGCGCGGGCGGTCTTTGTTTGCGGACGATGGTGATCTGCTCAAACGCCGGGCAGGCGTAAATCTTCGTGCAAGCAGTGTCGGCAACGCACCAGGAGATGTCGGTCTGCATCTTGGATCCGAACGGCGTGTCGGTGATGGTGAGGCCGGGGCAGCCGGTGACCTTGGTGCATTCGAGGCAGAACTCGCAGACATCGTGGTTGATGTTGACGAAGCGTTTCTCGCGGAGGAAACCGTGTTCCTTGATCTCCCGGCGTTGCTCGCGCGTCTCGCGCCGGTGCCGCGTGATGCCGCATTCCTTGTCGGCAATCACGACCTTCACGCCGTCGCGGAGGATGGTGTCTTCAAGCACGGCGCGCCAAGCGTCGCGGTCGCCGGGGTCGGTGCGGGTGACGGAAATTTGCTGGCCGAGCAACGCGTTGACGATGCGGTCAATGTTCTGCCGGTAGGCGGGCGCGCCGGTGATGTCGGCGCCGGTTTGCGGCGTCGGCTGGTGGCCGGTCATCGCGGTGGTCTGGTTGTCGAGGACGACAAAGGTGATGTCCTGACCTTGTTCCAGCGCGTTGGAGATGCCGAGCATGCCGCTGTGGAAAAACGTCGAGTCGCCGATGAACGTGACCTGCTTGTTCGTGACGAACGGGTCAATGCCGGCTCCTGTGCCGCCGCCGAGGCCCATGCCGCTGTAGTTGTGCATGAGATCGCTGGTCGGCTCGAACATCAACATCGTGTAGCAGCCGGTGTCGCCGTGGAAGACTAGATCAATGGGATCGCGTCGGTGGATGCGCCGCATATACTCGGCATCCATGAAATCTTTCTTGATCTGAACGAGCAGGCTGGCCGAGTCGCGGTGCGGGCAGCCGGGGCAGAACGTCGGCGTGCGCGGGACAAGACCGGTCTGCGCGGCGGCGTTGTTCCGGACGAACGACGCGGCGCGTTCGACTTGTCGGCGGTCAATCTTGAGGTCGGGATCGTTGAAGATGTCGGCGAGCGGGGCGAGGTGCTCGATGATGATGCTCGGATTCAAGCCGCGTGTGGACGGAATGCCGGGCAGGTCGGCGGGAAAGCGTTTGCCCCAGACGTTGGTGCGGTTGGCCGCGCTGGTGTCGGCTTGGTTGAGCTTGTGGACGATGGCGGTGATTTGCTCTTCCATGAAGCCGCGGCGTTCTTCGACGACGAAGATGTTGCGGACTTGCCGCGTGAATTCGGCGACGAGCTGCGGGTCAATCGGATAGCTGACGCCAAGCTTGAGGATCGGAACCTGTCCGCCGACGCCGAGTTCGCGCAAGGCGTGGACGAGATAGCTGTAGCCGAGGCCGGTGGCGACAAAGCCGATCTCGGCGCGCCAACGCGCGTTGGCGCGCGGGTTGACGATGCGATTGACGCCGAGCCGGCGGGCGGCGGTGTAGAGCAGGTCGAACCGGCGCGGAAAATCTTTTTCGCGAATCCACGTTCGCGGCGGCAACAGCACGGTGCGGTCGAGATCAATCGCGGCAGTGTCGAGCGCGTAGCGGCGCGTGGCGTTGACGTCGGGATACTGGTTCGGGCGGACGGTGACGCTGCCGCCGCCGTCGGCCTGATTGGTTGTGATGATGCAGCCGAGGTAAAGGCCGGCTTCGCGGGAGAGTTTGTAGCCGAGGTCAACCCAGTCTTTGATTTCCTGATTGGTCGCCGGTTCGAGCACCGGCATGAAAAGATGTTTGCACAGATAACGCGAGTCGGCGGGCACCTGCGTCGAGTCGCTCCATGGATCGTCGCCGATGACGACAAGCGCGCCGCCCTGCGGGTGCGCGCCGGCAAGGTTGCCGAGAGCGAGCGCATCGGCGGCGACGTGGAGGCCGACGGATTTCATGATGCAGAGCGCGCGCAACGGCCCCATCTGGGAGCCGTTGAGCATGGCGGAGGCGAGGGCCTCGTTGTTGGCGATGCAGGCGCGGATGCCTTTTTCGCGGAGCAGGGGGCCGAGCAACTCCATCGTGTCGAAGACGCCCGAGACGGGCGAGCCGGGGTAGCCGGTCAACAAATGAGTCCCGCCGTCCGCCTCCAACGCGCCCTTGAACAGCAGCTCGTTGCCGGTGAACACTTCAACGCCTTCGCCTTGGAGGAATCGTGGGTCGAGGCTCATGATTTGGTTGTAACCGCAAGCAACCTAGCATAAAGTCCGCGCGCCATGCAAACGTATAAAATTTTTCTTGTCAGCTGTCTGTTGGCGGCGGGTTGCGCGACAGATAAGGAGCAAACGACGATACGGTTCCACGAGCAGATCAGTTCCTCGCTGCCCAACAAACTCTACCGCGACATCCCCGTTCCCAAGACCGGCTTGACGGTCCAGGTGGACCGATTTCCGGTGTTGACGGAACGCGACATCGCGGCGGCGGAGATTTATCCCACGGCGGGCGGCCCCGCGATCATGTTGCGCATGGAACCCCACGGCAACATGGCGCTCAACGAAGTGACGACGCGCGGCCGGGGCCGGTACTTGGTGGTTTTCCTCAACCAGCGGCCTGTGGCGGCGTGGTTCGTGGACAAAGTGATTAACAACGGCGTGTTTCTCCTCGAAGGCGACTTCACCGAGGAGGAAGCCAAGAAAACCGTCGAGTCAATCAACCGCGAGAGCAAGAAACGCAACGCCCTATGGTGACGGCGCGCCTGTGGTTGGCCTGCCTCTTGCCATTGACAGC
>CAZNOK010000127.1:0-14732 GCA_964574605.1 uncultured Verrucomicrobiota bacterium | reverse complement strand
CCCACACACACACACACACAAATTAGGCCGGGGCTTGCCTGCTGGCAAGTGGACAGTCGGATTACGGACCAACCCTGAGAGTTTATGTCTTCTTCCTCATTAAGTTCATCATCCCTTGGAATGTACGCGTTGCGGTTCAACGGCGGGAACTGGGTGCGAGTCGAAAGCGATTCCGCATTGTATCCCCAAAGCGGACTAACCTTTGAAGCTTGGATTCGGACGACGCAGTCCACGGGCAACATGAATTTCGGGAATGTGGATGGCCCCAGCAGCGGCGGCTACAAGCTGCAATTGTACGATGGGCAGGCGTCATTCGGCCTTGCCAACAATGGGACGTTCGACTACGTGAAGGGCGGGCCTAATCTTGCCGACGGGGAATGGCATCATATCGCGGGCGTGTGGGATGGCGAAGAGATTCGAGTGTATGCTGATGGCGTGAAGGTGGCTTGGAAGGCTTGGGCAAACGGACTCGGAATCAATGACCAACCGTTGCTGATTGGTTCTGTACCTTACGGAGCCAACTATGGATGGATTGGCGATCTTGACAACGTGCGTGTCAGCAACGTCGCGCTTTATACGAATAATTTTACGCCTGCGCGAGAGCCGGGCGTTCTATCCTCGACGGTGGGACTGTGGAAACTGAACGAAGGTCATGGCACGACAGCGCATGACCAGACCAGTCAGCATGACGGTACGTTCAACTGGCCGCAATGGGTTGGCGGCATGTCGTCCAGCAGCAGTTCGAGTTCGACTTCGAGTTCCTCGACAAGCAGCAGTTCCACGAGCAGCAGTTCCACCAGCACCAGCCATTCGTCGTCGTCGTCCAGCACCAGTTCCAGCAGCACGAGTCATTCCTCCTCAAGCAGCGGTTCCACCAGCCATTCGTCGTCGTCCAGCACCAGTTCCAGCAGCACCAGTTCCAGCAGCACGAGTCACTCTAGCAGTTCGTCGTCCAGCACCAGTCACTCCTCATCCAGCACGAGTCACTCCAGCAGTTCATCTTCGAGCACCAGCCATTCCTCATCGAGTAGCAGTTCCAGCAGCACCAGTTCGTCATCAAGTAGTAGTTCGTCATCCTCGGCGAGCGGTCCGGAGATGAAGCTTTGGTTTGACGCAGCCGATGCCGATACGCTCTTCAAGGACGCCGCGATGACGGAACCGGTCACCGCAGACGGAGACCCGGTGGGTGGATGGAAAGACAAGAGCGGGGGCAATCATCATGCCACGGCGAGCGGTGATGCGAGGCCGACTTACAAGACCGGCATCCAGAACGGTTTGCCTGTCGTGCGCTTCGATGGCAGCGATGATCTATTGACTGGCTCCTTTTCTGGTCTTGGCGCCAACAGATCAAAGACGTTGTTCTTGGTGGTGCGCTTTAGCGGCAACAGCCAGACCGCACTGCACTTGGGCGGAACCGGTTCACTGGACGCTTTCGGCTTCAAGAAGAACGGCGATGGAGATGCGGAGGGATTCCAAGGGGGCAGTGGCAACGGCTGTGTGGACGATACGATGCCGACAGTCACCAAGCTGGTTACCTTTGTCAAAGAAGGCAACGATCTCAGTATTTATCTTGACGGTTATTTGGTTGGAGGACCGGACACGCCAAGTGCAGCGAACATCACCACCACGCCTTTTGGTTTGGGCGCGCTCAATACCGGCAGTGAATTTCTCAACGGCGACATCTGCGAACTGAAACTTGTTGCCGGTGTCTTGGACGCTAATGACCGTGAGATGCTGGAGATTGATCTGATGGTCAAGTGGGGTATCCACTGCTTCTCCAGCAGCGCCTCAGCCTCGTCGTCGAGTTCTGCGAGTTCCATCAGCAGTTCGAGTTCGTCATCGTCGAGTTTCAGCACCAGCTCAAGCTCATCTTCATTCAGTTCGAGCAGCAGTTCCCGCTCATCCTCCAGTTCGTCCGAGTCCCATAGCAGTTCGAGTTCGTCTTTCTCCAGTTCGAGTTCTTCTTCAACGTCGCCTAGTTCGTCCAGCAGTAGCAGCACCAGTTATAGTTCGTCGCCCAGCAGTTCCAGTAGCACCAGCCATTCGTCGTCCAGCAGCAGTCACAGTCATAGCAGCAGTTCATCAAGTTCCACGAGCAGTTCCTCGTCCTCATCGAGTTCCAGCAGCAGTTCATCCATGTCGCCCCCGGAAGTCGTTCTCAAGACAGTGAGTTTCCGGGGAGGAAAACTCATCGCGAAAGACGACGGCAGCGGGTTGTACGGCGTCGAGTATGACCCGGGTGCTGACCCGGACGAGGACCCCCACTGGCAGGAGGGGCGTGAGGAACAGTATCCGTATTTCTACCCGGCGGGGAAGAAGCTAACCATCTGGAAGGCGAAATGGTTGATCCCCGGTGAAGAACTCAATGGCCCGTTCTATGTGAGAGGCATAGGAACGGAAGGCTACAATTTCGCCGAAGTACTCGCGTGGTCGCAGATCACGGAAGAAGGCACCGAAATCTGGATTGACCTCAGCAGCAATGTCATCACCAGCAAGGGGGCATTCCCGCAAGAGATCAGGTACTTCGAGGAGTTCGAGATTCAATGGAAGATTCGACTCGAGGGACACGGAGAATGGGATGCCGGCACCAGCGTCAACCCGATCTACGTGTGCCTCGGCTCTGGGGTTTTCAGCATATACCCACGGTTGGTTGAAGTGCATTTTGCGTGTGAGCCATCGGAGGAATGAATCATGAGCGGACAAACAGACCCCTACCAAGCTTTCCTTAAAACTTGGGAGAAGGATTTCGAGCCGAAAACCGCGAAGTTACCAAGGTTCCCATATTCTAAACTACATTATTATAAGCCTGAAAGCACCTTCCAGGACAACATTGTTGATGATCAGACCGGGAAAAAGAAAACGCTAGCAGGCTTTTATAGAACGCACACCGGCCATTGTGAGAATTGGGTGAATTTCCTTTGGACGGTAACCGGTAAGCTCAACAAGTTCGATGGGATGGAAGTCAAGAAAACACTGGTTAAGCCTTTAGGGTTCCACTTCTTCTTGGTCAAGAAATGGTGGGATAAACGACCGGATAAGTTCGGCATGAATGAATGGTTGTTCCGCTTTGGCGGCGGGAAAGAAGACATGGTCCGCCCGCAACCGCCAGACAACATGTTCGGTCAGGCGAAGAATGACATCACCGGCGTGCCGGGACAGAATTCCATAGAAGGGCCGATCTATAACTGTCCGTCTCAAAAAGTGTTCACGGCACACTGGTTGTTTCATGTGGTCAGCATCGCTGACCCCAGTAAAGACAAGTACTACGATCCATCATACGGTCAAGTTTACGATAATCAGCAGAAATTTGAAGAAGTTCTATTTGCCGTTGGCATCAGAAAGGAGATCGAAGAGAGGACTGGCAAGGCCATAATCGCATTATATGATGAACATCAATTGTTTCATGGATCTCCAGTGCCTCATCCGTGGGTTTACTTCGAGGATTATCCATTCCAGCCGGGGGATGCTCATTGAGGGTCAGGCATATGGTGATCTCGGTTTCCAATGTGACTAAAATGTTGCTTTGTCTCTGCGTCGTCTGCCTCTGCACAAGCTGCCCAAATCAAGGGAATCGTCCTGCGAAACCTAAAGAAGAGAAATTCCCATTCGTTGACGACCCAGCAAGGTGTATTCATGAGCCTCTGGGAAAAGTTCGTGAGCCCGCGTGCATGGACATGGTCTTGCCGCTGCACGTAAGCGGGGTCAACACCGCCGTATCCGACAGGATTGAACAGGTGCGGGCAAAGAAGATGATGTATTACTTCTATTTCCGTAACCCTATTGGAGATAGGTTCGCTTTTTCGGTGACAGTCTTCGTCACGCTCCGTGGGCAAGTGTGGGTTGGGCCGAAACAAGAGTTTTACATTGAAACCAAGTCCGGTGTTGTTGGCGGCAAGCTTGAAATGGGAAATATCTTCTGGTGCCACAGCTTAATAAACAAACGAGCCGGCGAAGAAATGAGCTTGGAGACCGCATTGGAGCGGCTGAGGCAAGAGGTGAGTCTTTCAAACTTGGAGGAAGCGTATCAATATTCAAGGGATCCGGAACTTCTACGCAAGCGAGTTACGGAAATACATGACCTTTTTTGTGACGCGGGGGTTTTCGCTCACTCTGCCATATTAGAAGAAATTGGCGGCGTCGCTGTGGAAATGTACACTGTTCGCGTGGACCTCAAGTGGCAATCTACGAGCCGTATCATTGCCAGCGCGTGGATTGACATAGAATCAAGGAAGCTTCTGAAGGCCACGGCGGAAGGCAAACGGGTGTATCCGAAATGAAAGGGATGGGTTCACAGTTTACGGTTCTAGGTTCTCAGTCTTCAAGACTCAGGACGCTTTCCGCCGTGCCCCTGAAATCTTCGGGCAAGCCCCTGAACGTTCCGGGGGTGCCCCTGAATGGCGTGGAAAGCTCCCCAGACGGTTCGGGGGCGTCCCTCAACCGTTCAGGGGGTTCCCTAGACGGTCGAGGGGGTTCCCTGAGTCGTTCAGGAGGTTCCCCGGACGGGCTAGGAGACTCCCTGAATCGTTCGGGGGGTTCCCTGAACGGTCTGGGGGAGTCCCTGAAAGCTTGGGGGAAGCCTTTTCACAACGTAACCAACCAGAAAGGAGCCTGTTATGGCTAAGTCTGACTATGTGCCAAAAGGCGACGACGCGTTCGTCAAGTGGCACGATCAGTTCTTGCGCGAAGTCACCGCCAACGGAACGTCCGTGGGCGTGACCGCTGACGAACTGACCGATCTCGGCGCGGACAACACGGCGTTGCATAACAAAACCAACGCTGCCGTCACCGCCATCGCCGCCGCGTTGCGGGCCAATGGCGAGCGGGTCACCACCCGCAAAGCGGTCGAGCGCAACGCGCGGGCCTTGGGCCAACGCATCCGCAAAAACAAAAACTGCACCGAGGAAATCGCCAAGCAGATGGGCCTCGTCGGCGAGGAAGACACCACCGACATGACGCAGGAGCAGCCGACACTGGTCGCCACGGCGCTCGGTCACGGCCAAGTCGAGGTCGCGTTCAACAAAAGCAAAGCCGATGGCGTGAACCTCTACGCTTGGGACTTCGTGAACAACCGCAAGGTGTTCCTGGCGCGGGATACGCAATCGCCCTACGTGGACAATCGTCCGCTGGCCGATCCCAGCAAACCCGAGACGCGCCGGTACATGGCCAAGTACGTCGTCAAGGACCAGGAAATCGGCTACGACGGCGACTGGGTGGACGTCGCCTGCACGCCGTAGGCGCGGCAACGATAAGGAAGGAGCGGAACCGGTAACGGTTCCGTCGGGCCACGGAACGCCAACGCGTTCCGCTCCGACCCCATGAACCACCGCCGAAAGAAGAAATCTCCGCGCAAGGAGCGCCGACCCGAACGACGGCGGACCCTGCGGCATCCGCACAAGAAACACAAGCCACACCTGCGGCGCATCGGCGGGCCGCCCCCCAGCAGTTCGGCCAGTTCAGTTCACAGTTCTCAGTCCTCAGTCGTCAGTTCTCAGTCGTCCTCTTCGTGGTCTTCGTGCTCCAGCAGTTCGTCTTCGACTTCGCATTCATCCAGTTTCAGCAGCCGTTCTTCGTCCAGCAGTTCCACCAGTCCGAGCAGTTCGTCGTCAAGCTCCACGTCGCGAAGTTCCAGCAGTAGCTCGTCTTCATCCAGCAGCAGTTCGTCATCGCGGTCGAGCAGTTCCTCGTCGAGCAGTTCGTACAGTTCATCGTCAACCTCGACTTCCTTCAGTTCGAGCAGTTCGTCGTCAACGTCACGCTCATCCAGTTCCAGCAGCCGTTCTTCGTCCAGCAGTTCCACCAGTCCGAGCAGTTCGTCGTCAAGCTCGACCTCAACGAGCACTTCAACCTCGGCATCGAGCAGTTCCACCTCCTTCTCATCGTCTTCGACTTCGCACTCATCCTCATCGAGCCGTTCGTCCTCCAGTTCCAGCGCGCCATGAAAAAGTATTCAGTTCTCGGTTTTCAGTTTTCAGTTCTTCGCGTCTTCGCGTCTTGGCTGTGCAATTCCACTTCGCCATGAGAAAAGTCATCCTCAAAAGTTTTCTCTCGCCCGGCGACATCGTGATGTTGACGGCAGCCGTGCGCGACCTGCACCTGTCGCACCCGAAACAATTCCTGACCGACGTGCGGACGCCTTGTCCGCAACTCTGGGAGAACAACCCCTACCTGACCCGGCTCGACGACAAAGACCCCAAGGCCAAAGTCATTGAGTGCGAGTATCCGCTCATTCACCGCAGCAACACGGAGCCGTGGCATTTCATTCACGGGTTCACCCAGTTCCTTAGCGCGAAACTCTGCGTGCCGATCCGGCCCGGTCTGTTCAAGGGCGACATTCATCTTGCGCCTGTCGAGAAGCAATGGATATCGCAGGTGCAGGAAATCACCAAGGAGCTTGTCCCATTCTGGATCGTCGTGGCCGGTGGCAAGCGGGATTTCACCATCAAATGGTGGTCGCACGAACGGTTCCAAAACGTTGTTGATCATTTCCGGGGCAAGATTCTGTTCGTGCAAGTCGGCGAGAAAGGCCACGAGCATCCGCCCTTGAAGGGCGCGCTCGACTTGCGCGGCAAGACAAATCTACGGCAACTGGTCCGGCTGGTTTACCACGCCCAAGGGGTGCTCTGCCCGGTCACGTTAATGATGCACCTCGCGGCAGCGGTCGAGACCAAGCCGGGGATGCCAAAGAACCGCCCGTGCGTGGTGGTGGCCGGCGGGCGGGAGCCGGCACAGTGGGAAGCCTACCCGCATCACCAATACATCCACACCAACGGCGCGCTGCTCTGCTGCGACAACGGCGGTTGTTGGAAGTCGCGCGCCGCGCCGCTGGGCGACGGCGACGAGAAAGACAACCCCGACAAGATATGCGTGGATGTGGTGCTGCCCGGCAACGGCGCTTGCAGCGCCGCAGGCGGTGCCAGCGCGCCACCGAAGAACGCGCTGGCCTATCCGCGCGAGCAATGGCCGCGCCTATTGCCGCGCTGCATGGATATGATTACGGCGGAGGAAGTCATCCGCCGCATCGAATTGTATTTCACCGGCGGTGCCGTGCGGTATTTGACGCCGCAACAAGTCGAAATCTGCGAGCGAACGATTCCAAAGTTGAGCGCGGAAAGGAAAGCAACCGTTGAGTCTCCCGCAGCCCGCGTTCGGTAGCGCTTCGATTCTGCCGGAGGAATACCGGTTCCTTCAAGAATTCTGTGCGGCTAACGACGTCAAGCGGGTGCTGGAGTTTGGGACCGGCGTTTCGACACTGGCCTTTCTCGAAGCCGGCTGCGAGGTGGTCTCTGTCGAGGAGAACTGCAAATGGTTTGAACAGGCGCAGCGTACCCTGACCGCGCCCAACTGCACGCTCTTGCTGGGCGCACCGCCAAACATCATGGCACACCCCGCCATTGCCGAACGCGCTTTTGACCTGGCGTTTGTGGATGGCCCGGCAGCAAAAGGGCCGTTGCCCCGTCTGCACTCGGTTCAAGCCGCGATGCTCAGCGCGCCCATCGTCATGCTGCACGATGCCAACCGGCGCGGCGAGACGGCGACCATTGCCGAGGTGATGAAAGCCGGCGGCTGGAAACAGGAGATACGTGCGTCCAGCCGCGGTATCGCCATCCTGCGCAAAGCGACCAGACCGCTTCGCATTCGTTTCATCTGTAACGCGCACGCCATCGGCGGCGGCGAATTCAGCAGTTCGTACTTGATGGGCGAATTGGCCCGGCAAGGCCATGAGGTGATGCTGAGTCCGTGTGCGGGCATCAATCCGAAGTTTCCCCAGCCCGCAGGTGTGCGCATCGGTCCTGCCTATGCACAGGAGCCGACGATAGAGTGCGACTTGCTGGTGTTCTACGCAAATGACCACGCGTACAAGCTGGAACAGAATAAGGAAGCATGGCTTCAAGCAATGGCGGCGGCGGGGCGGACTGTCGCTGTGTTGAACTTTGTCGCCGGAAACGCGAGCAACGAATGGTTCGCCTCGCGGCTGGCGAAAGCGATGTTCTTGAACAGCACGAAGGAAGGGGAGTTTCTGGACAAGGCGAAGGGATTCTCCGGTAAGACGGTTGTGCTGCCGCCACCGGTGGACTTGAAGCCGTTTCTGGAAATCCAGACGGACTACTCGAAAATCTCGTTCGTCCGCCACAGCCGCGTCTATGGCAAATACAACCGCGACGAAACCATCCAACTTATCGGCGAGTGTGAGAAGATCGTTCCGGGCGCGGAATACTGGTTCATGGCTGGCCCGGACTTTCTGCGTCCGCTCGCGCAAACCAACCCGCGTATCCGGCTCTTGCGCTGGAGCGAGGAACCAGTTCCGCAGTTCCTGAGTCACGGCAGCGTATTCTGGTATCGGTTGCCAGCTGCCTTGCGCGACCAAGGTCCGCGTGTCATTGTCGAAGCAATGGCCGCCGGCATCCCCTGCATCGTAGATAACCGCGACGGCGCGAAAGACCGTGTCACGCCAGAAACCGGCTGGCTCTGCAATAGCGTGGAAGACTACATCGCCGCCGTCCGCGAGATTGCCGAAAACCCCCCGGTTCTTCAACGCAAAGGCGAAGCCGCCCGGCAACGTGCCATCAGGCGCTTCCGCCCCGAACGTTGGATCGAGCAATTGCTTTCAGAATTCTGACTGCCATCAGCCGCCTTATTGCGCTTCCGAATTTCGCGTGAACCGGGCGGCATGTTGCTGTAGAAAGGAGACATCATGGCATTCGATATCAAACGACGCGGCAAATTGACCTACTACTACCGAGCCAACCGTCCTGTCTTCTCGTTCATCGTGACGGAGGCGTTGCCGGACGGCGACCTCAAGGTGTATCTCGCCGGCCTGACCGGCGGCGAATCGGCCACGCGCAATCTCGGCTTGTCCGACACGGCCACGATGGACCCGGACAAGGAAATCCCGCGCGTGTTTCAAACGTGGGAAAGTTGGCTGAAGGAAGCGGGTGTGTGCAATTCGATTACCGCGCTGGATTTCATCGAGATGCACGTGTTCGGTTGTCAGCCAAAGTCGCCCAGCCCGCTCGCCGATCCCGCCGGCTACGCCGCGGAACTGGAGCGGCTGCGGGCAGGCTACGCCCGCGCCTATGCCGCCTATTTTCGAGACCACCTGCCGGAGCACGGTTTGCCGGCACGGTTCACGGTCCATGTTATTGATGTGCCGGACAAAGCGGCATCGTATGAATTCTACACAACGGCGTTGTTGCAGAGAGAATACCATGAAAAGCGAAATGTCTGATGTCAAACGTGAGGCCGAGCACTTCGTAAACTGCGAGCGAGAGTTTCATCTCGGCGTGTTGCCGACCGAGCAATCGCATCCCAAGACGCGCGGTCTGGCCGAGGTAATCGCAAAGGATACGCGCGCGGGGATCCGAATGCTACAGGCCGTGGATGAAGACGTCACGGTGGCAGCAAAGCGTGTGTTTGCGTCAGCCGAATTTCAACGACTCCTCGAAGCACTGAAAGCCGCGCTTGCCCGCGGTGGCCGCATCTGTTTCAGCGGTTGTGGCGCGACGGGACGATTGAGCATTCTGCTGGAAGCAGCCTACCGCGCGGGGCGGGGTGGGGACGCTGCATCGAGCATCATGACAGGCGGCGATTACGCGCTGGTGCGCTCGGTGGAGTTCTTCGAGGACTACGTGACCTTTGGCCGGCAACAGGCTGTGGAAGCAGGGCTTGGACGCGGCGATGTGCTCGTGGCCATCACCGAGGGGGGCGAAACATCCTCAGTCATCGGCACGGCATGGCAGGCGTTGGAGGCGGGCGCAGAAGTGTTCTTTGCTTTCAACAATCCGTCTGATGTGCTGGCGGCGCACGTCGAGCGGTCCCGTCGCGTGATTGAAGAACCACGCATCGTCAAGCTCGACCTGTCGAGTGGCCCGATGGCCATTGCCGGCTCGACGCGGATGCAAGCCACGACGACGGAGTTGCTGGTTGTCGGCGCGGCACTGGAAATGGCGCTGGGAGGCACGGATAATTATGCAGAGCGATTTTCGTCGCTGCTGCGTGATCTTGGCCGCGCGCCGGCGGTGGACGCAATGGCGCGATGGGTTGAGATGGAGGAAGCAGTGTATCGCGGCAAGAACGCGATGACGTATTTCGGTAATGAATTGTTGCTCGACATTTTCACCGATACGACCGAGCGCGCGCCCACGTTCTCGTTGCCGCCGTTCCGCAAGTGTGACGACACGCGCTCACCGCGCCCGATGGCGTTTGTGAAGAACCCGCTTTATTCCACGGCTGACACATGGCGGCGGATGCTCGGTCGCGAGCCGCGCTGCCTGACATGGGACACCGCGCAGTATCAGAAGATGGGCGCGGCGGAACACATCTGGCGCAATCCGCCGGTGTTGAATCGCGCGGAACTGTTCAAGTTTCTTGTCGGCAACGAAGATGATCCCTCGCGTTATTCCAGCGCAGGCGACTGCGCCGCGAAAGTTGTCACCAGTCGCGAGGGAGCAGCGTTGGACGAAGCGTTCGCTGCTGCATCGGCGCACTTTCCGTCGCGCGCCGTGCTGTCCGTGGGACCGTCTTGCGAGGTGGACTGTGAATTGCCGGCGTCGCCGATTCGTCTCTGGGAACATCTCGCCATCAAGCTCGTGTTGAATACGATTTCGACAGCGACGGCAGCGCGAATGGGACGGGTAGTGAGCAACTGGATGGCTTACGTCGAGACGAGCAACAAGAAACTGGTTGACCGCGGCACACGCTTGGTCGCTGAGTTGGCCGGCTTGGATTACGCCGAGGCGTGCTACGAGTTGCACAAGAGCCGCGCGCAACTGGCGCAAACGCCGGTGGTTGCCGGTGAACGGCTGTCGCCGGTTGCGGTGACGCTTGAAAGGCTTCGCAGGAAATGAAATCACTCATTCTATTGTTGTCGTTGTTCGTTTCATCAGCGTCTGGTGCCAACCCGCCGCTGGTTCGTGTCGCCGATGACAAACTGCACCTCGGGTTCGATTCGGCGACCGGCTCGCTGCTTGAACTGATCCATGATGGCTATAACCAGATCGGTGACAATCCCGCGCCCTTGGGCCTGTGGCAAATTACGGTCGGGACAAACCAGGTGTTGAGCGCCGAACGCGCAGGGACGCCGAAGATCGAACGTTTGGCTGACGGGTTGAAGCTGGCTTGGGACAAGGTCGGGGGACAACTGCGCGTCGAAGTCACGGTTCGTCCAAGCCGATGGGAGTTGTCGGTCACGAAGCCAAAGAACGTCCGTCTGACACGGATTCGGTTTCCGCGAGTCTGCGGATTGCGCGAGCGCGCCAATGAAGTTCTCGCTGTGCCCAGAGAATTGGGGGCGTTCACTCGAAACCCGCGCGATTTGTTGCAGGGAACAAACAAGAAAGGAATGCGGATCGCTTGGGCGTATCCGCGCCCGTTGTCGGTGCAGTGCCTTGCCTTCTATCAGCAGGACGGTCCGGGCTTCTACGCGGCTTGTAACGACATCGAAGGTTATCGCAAGGAATTTGCGGTCTGGGGAGACGGGAAGAAGCAGGTTCATTTTGAGATCGTGCACGAGCCGGAACAAGAGGCTGATGGGCTGACGGAATTTCGCATTCCGTTCACAGCGGTGCTCGGATCGTTTCACGGCGACTGGACAACGGCAGCCCAGATGTATCGCGAATCGCCTACGGCCAAACACGTTGCCACACGCGGGCGCCTTCATCGAGGACTGACGCCGTCGTGGATGTCGGAAACCGGTCTGTGGCTGTGGAACCGCGGTCGTTCGCAACAAGTCTTGGAACCGGCGAAAGTGATTCGGAAACATCTGCAAGCACCGGTGAGCATTCTCTGGCATTGGTGGCACAACTGTCCTTACGACGCTGGTTTTCCCGAATACCTGCCGCCACGCGAAGGAGCCGATTCGTTTAGGACGGCGTTGGCGGCGGCGGAGCGGCAGGACGTTCGCGCCATCCTCTACATGAACCAGCGATTGTGGGGAACACAAACACGAAGCTGGACGAACGATTGCGCCGAGGTCTGCGCTGTGAAGGGAAAAGACGGAAAGGTGCGCACGGAAGTCTATAACGTCTTCATGAAAGCGCCGTGCGCCCCGATGTGCATTGGCACGCGGTTCTGGCGGGACAAATACGCCGGCATCGCAGGCGAAGTCCTTTGCGACTTGAAACCCGCCGGCATTTACATGGATCAAGTCGGCGTGCTGGCCAGTTGTTACGATCCCACCCACGGCCATATCATCGGACCGGGACGGTATTGGACCGACGGACTCGCGATGTTGGCAACGGAGATTCGCGACCGCGCGTCGAGGCGCGGTCCTGTCGGCCTCGGCGGCGAGTTTTGCGGCGAGCCGTGGATGGGAAAGATTGACATGACTCTCGCGCTGAGTGTGAGCCATGAACGGATCGGCGCGTCGCCGGTGTGGGAACCGATTCCGTTCTTTCAAGCCGTCTATCATGGCCATACCGTCGTTTTCGGCAGCATGGCCGGATTGGTGTATCCGCCCTACGACGAGAAATGGCCGCAGGAACTCGCGCCGACAAACTGTCTGGCGCTCTTGGATCGAAAGTTTTCCAAGCAGTTTTACCTTGACCATGCGCGCACGTTTGTCTGGGGGATGCAACCAATGCAGGCCAACTTCCTGCCGTCGCTGCTGAAGGAACGCGCGGAGGAGATGGATTTTGTCAATCGCATGGTTCGCACGCGCATGAAATCGCTCAAATATCTTCTCCACGGCACATGGCTTCGTCCGCCGGCGCTCGACGTGCCGCAGGAGGAGATTGATGTCTGCAAGGTTGGAAGCTACACGTCGCTGAAAGAGTCCAAACGGACGTATCCCGTGGCATTGGCCGGAGCATGGCGAGCGCCCGACGGCGATGTGGGCATCGCATTGGCCAGCATCAGCGACGAGAAACTGAATCTGCGCCTGCCGATTGACGCGAACGCATATGGTCTGAAGGACGGCTGCGCGGTGTATCGCACCGATGAAACCGGACGACGACGAATTGGGAAATTTTCCTGCAATGTGCCGGCCCTGCAAATTGTGTTGCCAGCGCGAGGCGTCTGCGTGCTAGAGTTTTCCGCACGATGAAGCCGCACACCATCACACGCCGGCCTACCCTTTTGTAAGCGGCTGGTCAGAGATGGGGGCACCCCTTTCGCTTTCGCCTTTCGCTTCGAGAATGGGTTGCTTTCAGCTCACTTCGCGAACTTCATCCAGTCGATCTCGACTGCCGCGTGCTTGCGGCTGATCGGATCGAACCAGAGCTCGACGATTTGGTCTTTCCAGTTTGCCGAGTCTTTCACGGGAAACACATATTCGTGGAACTTGCCGTCCGCCTTCACGGGGAGCGAGGATGTTTTATCCTCCTGAACGACGAGATTCTGGACTAGGGCGCTCAGGTCGGTCCCCCAGTAGATCTTTGTGGTCTCGCTCCCGTCGGCATCCGCGGAAGCGACCTTCATGCGGACGATGAATGCACGGTGTTCCGAGGCGGGAAAGGGGGCGATTTTGATGCGCATCTTGGTGCGATCGTCCCCGGTCGTGACGAGGTGCAGGCATCCGTCGCGGACGCGGAGCACGGACGCCCCGTACGGCTGGCGGCACCATCCTTCCGTCGAACCCTCGAAGTTCCACGCGGTCCGAGAGGGACGGGTCATCGGAGGATAATCGTAAGGCCCAAGCCCGAGCTCCTTCGGTGTGACATTCGCGGGCCAGCCGTGTTCGGGTTTCTTGCAGAAAACCTCGCGGACGATATCGTACATGGCGAATCCGTATTCCTCATTCGGCTCGATATAGCTCCCCTCCTGCCATTCGTTGAGCGGGCCGAGAACGATCTTCTTGATTCCGTATTCGCGGCAGAAACCGCGGGCCTGCTCGCAGATCGAGCGGAACAGTTCCGGCGTCCGGCCGTAGATCACGGTGGCCTTTTGGAAGGATCGCGGCTGATCGTTCCAACCGGTCGGAACGACCGGAATGAAGGGGAGCACACCTGCGCTGGCCTGCTCCTTCCATCTCTTCGCGACCGTCTCCTCGACGCATCGGAACGAAAACTTGTTCTTGGTTCCCTTCGTCTCTTTGTCCTTGCTGTACCGCCAAGCGGCGTGGGTGAAGTTGTAGGTGGTGGTTTCCCGGAAGCCCTCGTCCTTCGACCTTTGGACGTTCTCTTTCGTGTATGGGCGCCTGAACATTTCGATGAAATAGATCCCCTGGAAGCCCGCGTCCCGGGCAACTTGGTCGCTCAGCACCAGCGCTCGCTTGGCCCCTTCCCCCTTTGAAAGCGTCTCGCCCCGGGCCGCGGCCTCGCGAATGAAATCGTTGTCCAGGTTCTCCGACGTCCAAACTAGGACGACCGGCTTGTCCTCGACCCGGTAGTATTCCGGCGTCCTGAAGTAGTGATCGATCCAGAATCTCGTGACCGCGACCATGTCGTCCGAGGAGTGCGCGCCTGGCGCATTGTGGTTCGCCCACATGATGGCCCATTTCAGGTAGGAGCGGTACTTCGCCCGATAGAATCCCTGCACCCAATGTTCGAGCCGTCGTTCACCGCGGTCCCAGTACCAATCGACAAAGAAGGTGCCGATCCCGTGCTCGACCACCCATTTGATCTGCCAGTCGATCACTTCCGGATTCCCTTCATCGTACCAGCCGAGGAGTGGCTTGATCTTTGGGAGTGTCGTCTCGACCCTCTCCCATTCCGCCATCTGGTCCGTGCCTGGATAATAGAAGGCGGCGATCTCCAGATCTGAGCGGACCGGAACCGGCTTCGGGACGTAACTGCTGT
>CAZNOK010000126.1:0-15036 GCA_964574605.1 uncultured Verrucomicrobiota bacterium | reverse complement strand
AGCCGGTACAGATGCCACAGATCGTAGCGGCTCTTGACCAGCTCGTTTTGCAGGTAGGCGAGCAACTCGGGGTTGCTCGGCGGATTGTCGTCGCGAATGTCGTCCGGCTCCTGAACGATGCCGCGGCCAAACAGCCACGCCCAGACCCGGTTGGCGATGTTGCGCGTGAACCACGGGTTCTGCGGCGTGATCAGCCAGTCGGCGAACACCTCGCGCGGATCGCGGTCGCCGCTCAACGCCACGGTCGCGCCGCCGGGGAACGTGGCTTTCTTGGCGGCGTTGGTCTTGGACGGATCGAAGAAAACGATTTCCTCCTTCCACTCCAGCGTGGATTTGTAGCCAAGCTGTGAGAAGAACCCCGCCATGCCGGCGAGCTGTTCCTTCGGCCATTTGTCGGCGCGCGCGCCCATGAACGTGAGAGCCACGGTCTGCGCGATGCCCTTCGCGTCGCGGTTCTGCATCGCGCGATAGAAATTGACGGGCGGCACGCGGAAGTTGCTGCCGCTCTCGGTGAGCAACTCGCGGGCGAACTGGTCGAACGGTTTGTTCTCTTTGATGGAGGCGCGGATCCAGCGGTGATACGCTTGCGCGGCGTTCGGCCAGAGATTGATCGGGAACTCCGCCTTCACCCGCAGCAGGTCGCACCACCGCATCGCCCAGTAGTCGGCGAACTCCTCGCGCAAGAACAACCGCTCGATCAACACCGACCGTTTATTCGGGTCCTTGTTCTCGATGAAATCGAGCGCCGCCTGCGCTGTCGGCAACGTCCCGATCATGTCGAGATACACACGCCGCACAAACACCGCGTCTGAGCAAGAATTGGCCGGAGCGATGCCGAGGCGTTGGAGGCGGTTGAAGACCAGCTTGTCGAGCGGCGTCAACGCCGTCGTGGCGGTCGGCGACTCAAACGGCGATGCCGAGGCAGCCGCGACCCACAGGACGAGCGCCATTGTCCACAAAACGAGTCTCATGAGCATTGTCATCATAGTAGAACACGGCGGAAGCCAAAAGGTTACGCTATTTTGGCGCGGCCGGTGTCGCGGATCAGGCGCTTGAAAAGCTCGGAGTTGCCGTAGGTAATGCGAGCCGACCAGTTGGTCTCAGCGAAGGAACCGGGGACGTTGAATCGCAACGGCTGGGCGAAGACATCCGTAATCATGAAGATGGCGAGCCACGATTCGGATTCGAGGACACGACGGCAGAAGGCTTCGTGAAGTTGCGGCGTGAACTCGCGCGGAATGTTCTCCGTGTCCTGCCCGGCCCAGCCGACAAACCGCTGGAGTTCGAGCCACGTGACGTAGGCGTTGTGGTGGTCCTGTTTCGCGCGGGCGTCATCGTGCGCCTGCCACATCTGTTGCCAGCGCGTGACGAGCGGGTCGTGGTCGTGCGTGGCCGGCGTGACGATGCTCAGACGCGGATACTCCGCGCCGTCAATGTAGGTGTAATCGGGATTGCGATCCCAATACGGGACCTTGAAGCCGGGAATGCCAAGCTTCAACAAATTCGGGCGAACGTAGTCCGGCACGACGCCGAGGTCTTCGGCGACCACCACGGTATCGCCGGCGGCTTGTTGGATCATCTTCAGCAGCGACTCGCCTTGTTTGCAGTTGGCCTTCTTGTGCGCGGGTGTGTCGTCAGGGTGTTGGAAGAAACGCGGCATCGGTTTGCCGGTGTAGTCGGAGTGCGCGGCGTTCTCGCGCGGCGGCCACGGAAACGCGTAGAGGCGATAGAAACCGAGCACGTGGTCAATACGGAAGATGTGAAAGATGTCGCTGGTCTGTCGGATGCGTTGTTTCCACCACGCGAACTTCTGATGGCGGTGCGCGTCCCAACGATAGAGTGGGATGCCCCAATTCTGGCCCCACTTCGCGGTGAACGGGTCCGGTTGGAAATGTTCTTCCGGTGGCGCACCGCCGCTCCACTTCAAGTCGAAGAGGTCGCGGTTGGCCCAGACATCGGCGCTGGTGCGGCTGACGCCGAACGGGATGTCGCCCATCAACGCGACGCCACGCGCGTCGGCGTGGCGGCGCACATCACGCCATTGCTCGTAGGCGACGAATTGAACGTAGGCGTAGAATCGCCGGCTCTCTTGTAACTTCTCCGACAACGCAGCCGGCACGGTGGCAGGCGATTGCTGTTCCTTGGGCCACGATTCCCAGTCGTCGTTGCCGCCGTTCTCATCGAGCAGCGCGCGGTAAAGCGTGTAGTCGTCGAGCCACGGGTTCGCCTTCGCGAAACTGGCCGGCACTTTGGCGTTTGGGAATGCGGCGCGAAGCAACTGTTGTTTCAGCGCCTTCACCTTCCGGTAATTCACCGGTCCTTCCGTCTCCACTCTGCCGGCGACGTGCTCATTGAAGGCGATGGTGGTCGGGTCGAGCGCGAGCGAACTGATGGCGTTATACGGCGAGTGGTCGGGGCCGGTCTCGTTGATGGGCAGCATCTGGAGGACGCGGAACCCGTGTTGCGCGCACCAGTCAATCATCTCCTTGACGGCCACGGTGTCGCCGATACCGAGGTCGCCGCTGCCGCGCAACGCGAACACCGGCACGAGGACGCCGGCGAGTTTGTGGTCTGGAGACAATTTCATGGCTGCTTCATAGCCGACGCTTCTCTTTGTGGCAAGCGCGGGGTCTGCTCGTGCATCTCAACGTAGAGGTTTCGCAATTCGTTGACGAATGCATCCGCGGAGAATTTCTCCGTGAAGGTTTCCCGCGCCCGGCGCGCCAGTCGCTTGCGCAACTCCACATCGGTGATCACACGGAGAAGTGCATCGCGCAATTGGTCCACGTTGCCCGGCTCGACCAATAACGCGTTGTCGCCGTTCGTTACGTCTTCGGGGATGCCGTCAATGTTCGAGGCCACGATGGCCACGCCGGCCTGCAAGGCTTCGAGCAATGAGACGGAGCCGCTGCCTTCCTGCAGCGACGGCAACACGAACACGTCGGCGCAAAGCAAGCGCGCGTAGGAATCCTGCACCCAACCGGTGAGCGCGACGACATCCGCCAGTCCCAGTTGTGTTACCAGGCGCTGATGTTCTGCAAAAAGTGGGCCGCCGCTCAGCAAGCAGGCGCGGAAACGGGCGCCCGATGCGCGCAATTGAGCCAGCGCGCGAATCAGCACGTGAAGACCCTTGCGCGGGTCGTGGCGGGAGACCGACACAATCATCGGCTCATTGCGCGGTTCCGGCTCGGGGGTCTCGTTGTTGCCGTCGCGCAAGAAAGCCGCCTCGGATGCATACGGCAGCTTGCGCGTGTCAGCGCCGCGACCGTGCTCGGCAAGCAGGAGCCCCCGCACGGATTCATAGTTCAACAAGACGAGTTGCGACCGGGTGTATGCCCCTCGTTCATGGCGGCTGACCGCATGACGGACCCACAGCCGCTCTGCTTGAAACACAGCCCGTTGGAACAGGCTGCCGGAAGCCGCAGCGCCCCGCGCCTTGGCGCACGTCTCGGTTGTCGCGGTGGTGTAGAAGCTGTTGACGACAATTGTCTCGATGCCCCTGCGCCGAAGCCGTTGCTGTGCCATCAAGCCGACACAACCCCACGTGTAAAAGCCGTGCATCAGGCGCGTGTCTGTCCTTTTCCCGATGAATTTCTCGATGCCTGCCGCCAACCACGGCGCGTGAAGCATTACCGTGTACGGAGTCACCGCAAAGGTCGCGAGCCAATGAGCCAGAAAACGTCCGCGCTGTTTGCCAGGCACCGCTGGGGGTACGCCGCGGGGCAGAAACGGAGAGGCAACGCGATGAACAACGCCGAAATCGTGTGTCACCTCGTCGTCACGTTCGCCGACACAAAAGATGTGCGGCTCGAACCCCGCGCGAAGGGCTGCCCGCGCGTGCGCGCGAACATAACTGGAGCCTCCGCCTTTTCCTTCGGACGGATCTCTGCCGGTGATGAGAACTACCGCTCTTGTCATGCTGGCCAATCGAATGACATTCCCCGCGGCAGAACGCTCTCCGACACGGCGAGCGCCGTCAGAGCTTCGCGATCTTGACGGCGATGATGTCCTTGTCCTTCTTGACCTCGGCGAGCACTTCCAACGACGGGGCGCTGTCGAGGTTGAGCACGGTCAGCGCCGTGCCGCCTTCCTTGTCGCGACCGAGGCTCATGCTGGCGATGTTGATGCCGTGTTTGCCCATGATGGTGCCAATCCAGCCGACGACGCCGGGGCGGTCCTGATTGTGCATGATAAACAACACGCCGCTCGGCACGACCTCGACGGGCGTGCCGTTGATGCGGACGATGCGCGCGTTGTTGCCGTAGAACGTGCCGGAGGCGCAAACGTTGACGCCTTCAGCTTGGGCGCGGACGGTAATCAACTCGGCGTAATCAATCGGGTCGGTGCTCTTCGTTTCCTCGACATGGATGCCGAGTTGATGGGCGATGGAGGGCGCGTTGACGTAGTTGACGTCGCCGCCCTCGGCGTTCTCAAGGAACGTCTTGAGCACGGCGCGGGTGATGGGGCCGGTTTCAAGCTCGCCGGCCTTGCCGAAGAACTCGACGGTCAACCGCTCAATGCGTTTCGGGGCAAGCTGGGCGAGGAGACGCCCCAGTTTCTCGCCGAACGCAATGTACGGCTGGAGCGCGGCCAGCACCTTGGCGTCAATGGACGGCATGTTGACGGCATTGCGGATGGTGCCGCCGCTCAGGGCCTCGGCGATCTGTTCGGCGATCTCGGTGCCGCAGGATTCCTGCGCTTCGCGGGTCGAGGCGCCGAGGTGCGGGGTGAGGATAACGTTGTCCAACTCGGCAAGGGGAAAACCGACCGGCGGTTCTTTCTCGTACACGTCAAGCGCGGCGGCGGCGACTTTGCCGGACTTCAGCGCTTCGCAGAGGTCGGCTTCGACGATGATGCCGCCGCGGGCGCAATTGATGAGGCGGACGCCTTTCTTCATCTTGGCGATGGTGTCCTTGTTGATCATGCCCTTGGTCTGGTCGGTGGCGGGCACGTGGACGGTGATGAAGTCGGCCTGTTTGTAGATCGCGTCCAACTCGACAATCTCGACCTGCAACGCCTTGGCGCGGCTGGGGCTGAGGAACGGATCGTTGGCGAGCACGCGCATCCCGAACGCGACGGCGCGCTTGGCGACTTCGCTGCCGATGCGGCCCATGCCGATCACGCCGAGCGTTTTGCCGAACAGCTCGGTGCCTTCAAACGATTTCCGGTCCCATTTGCCGGCTTTCATCGAGGCGTGCGCCTGCGGGATCTTGCGGGCCATCGCCATCATCATCGAGAAACTGTGCTCGGCGGTGGACATCGTGTTGCCGCCGGGCGTGTTCATCACGATGATGCCGCGCCTGGTGGCGGTGTCCACGTCCACGTTGTCCACGCCGACGCCGGCGCGGCCGATAATTTTCAGGCGCTTGGCGGCGGCGAGGACTTTGGGGTTGACCTTGGTCTGGCTGCGGACGACAAGCCCGTCGTACTCGCCGATGATGGCGCAAAGCTCGTCCTCCTTGAGGCCGACTTTTTTGTCCACTTGGAAGGATGGATTGCTCTTGAGCAGTTCCACGCCCTTGTCGGAAATAGGATCAGATATCAATATTTTCACGTGATTTTCTCTTTTGAACTCGCTGGTTGCGTTTCGCGCCGGAGTTTGCGATGTTCGCCGCGATCACACAAGAAAAATCATGAAGATCAAACTCTATTCACGTCCCCTGTGCGGCTGGTGTCAGGAAGCGAAAGCCTACCTCCGCCAGCACGAGCTTGCCTACGAGGACGTGGATGTCGGTGCCGATCCCGCCGCCTACGAGGAGATGCAAAAGCTTTCCGGCCAGCGTTTCGTCCCCACCATCGTCGTGGACGGACAGATACTCGCCGACTTCGACGCGAAACAGCTCGAAGCGTTTCTCGCCAAGTTCTAGGCCGCCACGGCGGATCGCAGGATGCTCTTGAAGATGAACCCGCCGTCTTCGCTGCCGAGGATCTTCTCGCTCGCGCGCTCCGGGTGCGGCATCAGGCCGAAGACGTTACGCCCTTCGTTGCAGACGCCGGCGATGTCGTCAACGGAACCGTTCGGGTTGTCCACGTAACGCACGAGGACTCGGTCTTCACGCTTCAACTGCTCGATAACCTGCGGCTCGGCGAAATAACACCCTTCACCGTGCGCGATGGGAATGCGGAGGACTTGGCCTTTCTTGCAGGCGTTGGTGAAGGGTGAGTCGGTGGTCTCGACGCGAAGCTCGACGTGTTCGCAGATGAACTTGAGGCTGCGGTTGCGAATCAGCGCGCCGGGCAACAGGTGCGCCTCGCAGAGAATCTGGAACCCGTTGCAGATGCCGATGACGAGTCCGCCCGCCTTCGCGTGGTCGGCGACGGCTTTCATCGCCGGCGAGAACCGCGCGATGGCGCCGGTGCGAAGATAATCGCCGTAGCTGAAACCACCGGGCACGACGACGCAGTCAACGTCGCCAAGCGAGATGTCCTTGTGCCAGACATAACGGGTGGGCTGGCCAAAGATGTTGGCCAACGCGTGATAGCAGTCTTGGTCGCAATTGCTGCCGGGGAACTGAATAATACCAAAGCGCATAATGGTTTCCTGTAGTCGCGCCCTTTACGGGCGCGCGCAGGCATAAAGCCTGCGGCTACTTGTTGTCAGGTGTTTTCGATTGTGAAGGTGTAATCTTCGATGACGGGGTTGCTGAGGAGTTGGTGGCAGGCTTCGTCGAGCTTCTTCTGGAGCGGGGCCTTGTCGCCGCCTTCGAACTCGATCTCCATGAACTTGCCGATTCGGACATCCTTGATGCCCTTGAACTGGATGGATTCGAGGGCGTGTTTGACCGTCTTGCCCTGCGGGTCGAGCACGGTCTTTTTCGGCATGACAATGATTTTGGCTTTCATTACTTGATCCCAACTTTCTTAAAGGTGTTGTTCACTTCTCGCATGTGGACGGAGATGTCAAACAAATCTTCCACCTCGCGACGACTCAAGTTCGCCAGCACTTCGGCGTCCTCCAGCAGGAAATCCTTGAACGACTTGCCGGGCGTCTGCCACGTCGCCATCGCGTTGCGCTGGACGATGGCGTAGGCGACCTCGCGCGTCAGGCCTTTCTTCGTCAACGCGAGCAGCACGGCCTGCGAGTAGGTCAGGCCCTTGCTCGATTCGATGTTCGCCTTCATCCGCTCCGGATAAACCAGCAGCTTCTCAGTGATGTCAGTCAGCTTGACCAGCATGTAATCGAGCAACGTCGTCGAGTCCGGCAGAATCACCCGCTCGACGGAGCTGTGGCTGATGTCGCGTTCGTGCCAAAGCGCGACGTTCTCCATCGCCGCCAACGCGTTGCCACGCAACACGCGCGCGAGGCCGCACAGCCGCTCGCAGGTGATCGGGTTGCGCTTGTGCGGCATCGCGCTCGAACCTTTCTGGCCTTTCGCGAAGAACTCCTCCGCCTCCAAAACCTCGGTGCGCTGCAAGTGTCGGAACTCCTGCGCCCACCGGTCAATCGAGCACGCGACCAACGCCAATGCCGCCGAGTATTCTGCGTGCCGGTCGCGTTGGAGCACCTGCGTCGAGATGCTGGCGGGACGCAGCCCGAGCTTCTTGCAGACATACGCTTCGACTTTCGGCGAGAGATGAGCGTGTGTGCCGACGGCACCGGAAATCTTGCCGACCGCCATGATCTCGCGGGCCCGCTCCAAGCGGGCGAGCGCCCGGCCAAACTCGTCGTACATCAACGCCATCTTCAACCCAAACGTCGTCGGCTCGGCGTGAACGCCGTGAGTGCGCCCCATCTCCGGCGTGAACTTGTATTTCTTCGCCTTCCGCGCAACAACCTTCCGCAGCGCCTTCACGTCCTCGATCAAGATGTCCGCCGCCTGCACCATCTGGCACGCAAGCGCGGTGTCGCCGACATCCGACGAGGTCAACCCCTCGTGGACGTGGCGCGACGCCGGGCCGACGTTCTCGGCGACGCACGTCAGGAACGCGATCACGTCGTGGTTGGTGATCTTCTCGATCTCGTTGATCCGTTCGACGGAGAACTTGGCGCGTCCCCGGATTGCGGCGAGGTCTTTGGCGGGAATCTTCCGGGCCTCGCACGCTAGGATTTCGATTTCGAGCCAGATACGGAACTTGTTTTCGTCCGTCCAAATCTGGCGCATCTGTTCGCGGCTGTATCGTCGAATCATGGCGCAGCGAGGCTACCGAAGTGGCGCGACAAAGTCAACGCACCTCGACTTCATACCACAACGCCCGGTGTTGCGGGCTGATTTCGATGACGCCGTTGCGCACCGGAACTTCACTCTTCCGCTGGCCGCGTTCGTCGAGCGCCCACGCCTTCGCCGCGCCGGGCAACGTGATCGTCGCCACGATGCCTTCGACGAGCGACGGGGCTTTGCCCCAGTCGCGGCCCACCGTCGTCTTCTCGGCGTTCTTCCAGCGCATGTCGGTGTTCTCGGCGGCGCCGGTCGCGGTGACGAGCCAGCGGCGCGGCTTCATCTCGGTCAACGCAATCGCCGACCATTCCGTCGCGGGCGCGACTCGGACGCCATCGCCGAGATCGAACGTGCGTCCGCGCGCGTAACCGACAACGACCTTGGCGCGCGGCGCGGTAACGATGAAGACGCCGTTGGTTTGGCCCCACGCCGGCACTTTCCAGAGTGAACGCGAGCCGCTGGCGCGGATTTTTTCTTGCGTGTCGGCGATGTCGGGCAGTTCGGTTGGCGTCGGCGCAGCCGGAACAAAGCCGGAACACAACATCGCGGCGGCGGCGGGGAAGGTGGCCATCTGGGTCGGATGCTGGTCAACGTCGAAGTAGCTGCGGATCTTGCGCGAGTCCCAATCGCCGGAGTGGTTGTAGGCGAATGCGAACACGCCGTCCCAATCTTCGCGTGCGGCGGTCGCGGCGATCATGAGGAACGCCTCGGAGTTGAAGAGGTTCGGCGCGGGATGGTTGTACTCGGTGCAGATGTACGGTTTGCCCGGCACGCGCGCGCCGATGAGGCGCGGCAGGTTGCCGCCGTCGGGCGCGGCGGCCATCGAGGTGTTCTTGACGGTCCAGTTGTTCGGATCCCACGGCTTGCCGGGGAAATGCGGATGCTGCCAGTAGCTGTGGATGTCCACGACGTCGAGTTGCGATTGGATTTGCGGCGGCGAGTAGCCGAGCTGCGTGCCGAGCACGAGGCTGCGCGCGTGGAGGTCGTTCTTCACGAAGCGATACATGCCGGTCCAGTAACGTGTTTCGGTGTCCCAAAGGAAACGGATCCAGTCGCGCTGCGCGTCCGGTGAGCGCGTGCCGAATTCTTTTTTGCGGAAGGCGGGGATGTGTCCGAGTGTTTCGCCGGCGCGGAGGCCGAGGATACCGCCGGGCTTGAGCGAGAGCGCGGCAAACTCGACGCCGCCTTTTTCGGAGGCGAAACCGGAGAAGATGAGACGCGCGTTGGTCTCGTCGGCATTGGGTGCGACCGTTACGTTGAACGTCTGCCAGTCGCGCGTGAGCCGGATGCCGGCATCGGCGAGGTGGCCCCACGGATCGCGAGTTTGCGTGAAGCCCACGGAAAGGCTGCGCGGTTTGTCCGCTTTGGCGCGGAAGCTAATGGTGTAGGTGTGGCCCTGTTTGACGGAGAGACCGCTTTGCATGAATTGGACGTGCCAGCTTTGGATGCTGGTTTCCGTAACATCGAGACGGATCGTGTCGCCGGTGGGGGCTTGCCCGCCTGCGGCGGGTGAAAGTTTGGCTTTGGCGCCTTGGTGTTGTTCAAGTTTCCATTTACCGGTGAGCATCTCGGCGCCGAGCGGTTCTTCCTTGATGTTCCACGCGCGGCGCAACGCGGCATCGTCGGCGTATTTTTGTTTGAGCCACGTGTTCCACTGGCGGGAGAACTCGTCAGCGATGACCGCCGGCATCTCGTCGCACGAACCGGTCGACCAATCACGGAAGAGCGCGTTCTCGTTGTTGATCTCAATGAACGCGATGGCCGGCTCGTCGAGGAACGGCGCGAGCAGGTCGCGGGCGTACTCCTTCTGCATCTCGATCATCGGCGGATAGAAATTGTCCACGCCTTTGAAATAATGCGGCATCCCTTCCCATGTCGGCATGCCGGGATACATCCGGCCAACGTGGAGATTGATGTTGGCGTAGATCCCGTTCTTCTTGAGCTGGCCGATGAAATACTTCAGCTTCTCGAACTGCACGGGGTCAAGTGTCCGTTTGTCGGCTTGGAGAATGCCGCGCGGCGTGATGCTGGTGTCCATGTGATGGAACCGGACGCAGTTGATGCCGAATCTGGCCATGCGCGCGGCGATCTTCTCCGCGTCGGCGTGCTCCGGGAACGCCGCGGCGAAACAGATGTTGACGCCGAAGAATCGGATGCGTTTGTCGCCGGCGTAAAGGTGGCCATCGCGAGCCGTCACGAACCCGTGCGCCCCGGCGGGTTTATCGTGCGAAATGCTGACGATGCTGGGGCTGGCGTCGTCCCACGGCAGGACGAATGGGAACAGGTCAGCGGCATTGGCGCGGACGCAGACAAGCGCAAAGACCAGGAGAAGCAGACGTTTCATGCGCGACAGTGTACGCAAGAGCGCGCTGCGTGGGAAGCAGGAATGACGAATGAAAATAGCCGACCAAGACATGTCGGGTGTTGTGTAATAGCTGTTACATAACACCCGACGAAGAATTTGGTGTTCACGGGTCAAGTGTGGTGCCTTGGAGTTTCGGGATTGGATTCCGGGTCGCGACGATTATAATCCCGCTATGCAACGAGTGTTGATCACAGGCGGCGCGGGATTCATTGGCTCGCACTTGGCAGAGGCGTTGGTCGCGGCAGGCTGCGACGTGCTCGTCATTGACGACCTCAGCACGGGGTCGCGGACGAACTTGGCGGCGCTCAATGGTCATCCGCGGTTTCATTTCACACAGGCAACCATTCTCGACCCGGCGGCGCTGGAGCCGTTGGTGGGGAAGGTGGACTTTGTGTATCACTTGGCAGCGGCGGTCGGCGTCGAGTTGGTCGTCCACCGGCCAGTGCATACGCTGGAGGATAACGTGTCGGGCACGGAGAACGTGTTGGCGGCGGCGGCGCGGCGCGGCGCGGGCGTGTTGCTGGCGTCAACGTCGGAGGTGTACGGCAAGAGCGAGAAGGCGAGCTTCAGCGAGCAGGATGATTTGTTGATCGGACCGCCGGTGTTTTCACGTTGGGGATACGCGTGCTCGAAGTTGCTCGATGAGTTTTTGGCGATGGCGTACTGGCGAGAGAAGAATCTGCCGGTGTTCATCGTGCGGTTATTCAACACGGTGGGGCAGCGCCAGACGGGTCGGTACGGAATGGTGTTGCCGCGGTTCGTGGAGCAGGCCGCGCGCGGTGAGCCGATCACGATCCACGGCGACGGGAAGCAGACGCGGTGTTTTTGTCACGTGAGCGACGTGGTGCGTGCGTTGGTCGAGTTGCCGCAGCACAAGGAGGCGGCGGGAGAAGTGTTCAATGTCGGCAGCACCGAGGAGGTGACGATTGCGGAGTTGGCGCGTCAGGTGAATGCGGCGGCCGGCGGCCGGTCGGAGTTGAAGTTTGTGCCGTACGAGGTGGCGTACGCAAAAGGTTTCGAGGACATGCGGCGGCGTGCGCCGGACATCGGAAAGATCCGGCGATTGATGGGCTGGGAACCGGTGCTGTCGCTGGCGGAAATCGTGCGCCGCGTTGTGGGCGACAAGACTATTGCAATTCGGGGGCGTTTTGGGTAGATTATGCGGCCATTATGACGTTAGAAGCCAGTACCGTGAGCGAGAAGACTGAATCCAGCTCGGACTCGACAGAGATTGTCATGAACTCGGCGCTGTATCGCGAGTTCCTGGCGGAACGAGAGGAGATTCTCCGTCACAAATGGCTGGAGAGCGAGAAGGCGGGATACGACATCGGGTTTGAACGCGCCTTGCTGGACTGGATCGTGAAGCACCGGGCCAACTGGCGCAAGGCCCGCCGCGAGCAGGTGGCACAGTCAAGATTATAGAAAAACGTCACCAGCACCTTTAAGCCGGCCCTGCGAGGCCGACAAGGAGCAACAAATGAGACAAGCCAAAATCAAGAGTACGCTGACTGCCGCACGCCGGCCGCCGGCGTTTTTTATGCCATGAACGCCACACCCATCATGGACGCTACCGCCATCGAACGGACACTCGCCCGGATGGCGCACGAAATCGTCGAGGGCAATCCGCAAGCCGAAACGCTCGCATTCGTTGGCCTTCGCACGCACGGCGCACCGCTGGCCCGCCGCCTGGCCGCCACCGTTGGCGCCATCCTCCAGCGCGACGTGCCAACAGGCGAACTCGACATCACGATGCACCGCGACGACCTCGACCTCCGCGAGACACCGCCCACCGTCGGGCCATCGCACATCCCGTTCGACGTGACCGACAAAACCGTCGTGCTGGTGGACGATGTGCTCTTCACGGGACGTTCGATTCGCGCGGCGATGGACGAGTTGTCGGACTTTGGCCGCCCGAAATGCATCCGGCTCGCCGTGCTCGTGGATCGCGGTCACCGCGAGTTGCCGATCCGGCCCGATTACGTCGGCAAGAACCTGCCGACCTCGATGACCGAACGGATCAAGGTCAGCCTCACCGAGATCGCCGGCAAAGACGAGGTGGTGATCGAGAAATGAAAAAGACCAAGTTCATCTGGCAACGAAAGGATCTGCTCGGCATCGAGGAGCTTTCCGCCGACGAGGTTGTGCACATCCTCGACACCGCCGCCGCGTTCAAGCAGGTCGGCGAACGCAACATCAAGAAGGTCCCCTCGCTCCGCGGCAAGACGCTCATCAACCTCTTCATTGAGCCGTCCACGCGCACGCGCACCAGTTTCGAGCTGGCGGCGAAACGCCTCTCCGCTGACGTGGTCAACATCACCGCGACCGCCTCCAGCCTCGTCAAGGGCGAGACGCTCAAGGACACCGCGCTCAATTTGCAGGCGCTCCACGCCGACATCATCGTCATCCGCCACGGCGCCGCCGGCGCGCCGCATTTCCTCGCGAAGCGGGTCAAAGCCAGCATCGTCAACGCCGGCGACGGTTCGCACGAGCACCCGACGCAGGCGTTGCTCGACGCGTTCACCATCCACGAGAAGAAAGGCAGGATCGAAGGGCTGAACGTCACCATTCTCGGCGACATCCTGTACTCGCGCGTCGCGCGCTCGAACATCTGGCTGCTCACGAAGCTCGGCGCGAAAGTCACGCTCGCCGGGCCGTCCACGCTCGTGCCGCACGTGTTCGAACGGTTCGGCTGCCGCGTCACGCACGACATCGAGGAAGCGATTCGCGACGCCGATGTGATCAACCTGTTGCGCATCCAGCACGAACGCCAGCGCAAGACCATGTTCCCCAGCATCGGCGAGTACACCGCCATGTTCGGCCTGAACAAGGAACGCTTCGCCCGCACCAAGCCGGACGCGCTTATCATGCACCCCGGCCCGATCAACCGCGGCGTCGAGATTGACAGCGACGTCGCTGATTGCGGGCGCTCGGTCATCCTCGAACAAGTCACCAACGGCCTCGCCGTCCGCATGGCCGTGCTCTACCTCTGCGCTGGAGGGCAACCCGCATGAAGCCGCTCCTCATCCAACACGGCCACGTCCTCGACCCCGCCAACAATGTTGACGAAGTTCGCGACCTCGTCATCGCCGACGGCAAAATTTCGTCCGGAACGAAGCCGGAACACGCCGACGTCCTCGACGCGAAGGGCAAATACGTCGTGCCCGGCTTGATTGACATGCACGTTCATCTCCGCGAGCCGGGCCGCGCCGACAAGGAATCCATCGCCAGCGGCACGCTCTGCGCTGCGCACGGCGGATTCACCAGTATCGTTTGCATGCCGAACACGTCGCCTGTCGCCGACGACGCCGGCACGATCGCGTTCATCAAACAACGCGCCGACACTGTCGGCAGCGTCAACGTGTTCCCCGCCGGCGCAATCACGAAAGAACTCAAGGGCGAGGAACTCGCGCCGACCGGCTCGCTCAAGCGCGCCGGGGTCGTCGCGATCACCGACGACGGGAATTGCGTCCAGAACAACGACCTCATGCGACGTGCCGTCGAGTACGCGAAGATGTTCAACCTGCCGGTGCTGGACCATTGTCAGGACTACAACCTCGCCGCCGACGGCGTGATGAACGAAGGTTACTGGAGCGTCGCGCTCGGCTTGCGCGGCTGGCCGGCCATGGCCGAGGACATCATCGTCGCGCGCAACATCCTCGTCGCCGAGGTGGCAGACTGGTGGGTTCACTGCCAACATTTGTCCAGCGCCCGCAGCGTCGCGCTCGTGCGCGAGGCGAAGAAACGCGGCGTCAAAATCACCGCCGAGGCGTGCCCACATCATTTCACGCTGACCGAAGAGTCGTGCAAAACCTACGACGCCAACTTCAAGATGAACCCGCCGTTGCGGACCGAGCGCGATCGCGCCGCGTTGCTGGAGGGGCTGGCCGATGGCACGATTGACTGCATCGCCAGCGACCACGCCCCGCACTGCAACTACGAGAAGGAAGTCGAGTTCGACGTAGCTCCGTTCGGCATCATCGGGCTGGAGACGGAACTCGCGCTTTCGCTGGCGTTGGTCCACAAGAAAGTCCTGACGTTGCGCCAGCTCATCGAGAAATTCACCGTTAATCCCGCGCGTCTGTTGCGCCTCGACAAAGGCACGCTCTCCGCCGGCGCCGACGCCGACGTGATCGTGATTGATCTCGGCCGCGAGTGGACCTACGACGTGACGCAAAGCGCCAGCAAGTCCCGCAACTCGCCGTTCCACGGCTGGCAGTTGAAAGGCAAGGCCGTTGCGACGATAGTGGACGGCAAGATTGTCTGGAAAGAAGAATGACATGAACGGAGTATTTGCACTCGAAGACGGCGCCGTGTTTCGCGGCAGCGGGTTTGGCGCGAAAGCCACCGCGGTTGGCGAGGCCGTCTTCAACACCTCGATCACCGGCTACCAGGAGATCCTCACCGATCCATCCTACAAAGGCCAGATCGTCGCGATGACCTACACCCAGATCGGCAACTACGGCATCAACCCCGAGGACGTCGAAAGCTGGAAGCCACACGTCGCCGGCTTCCTAG
>CAZNOK010000125.1:4825-15118 GCA_964574605.1 uncultured Verrucomicrobiota bacterium | reverse complement strand
GCCTCGCCCACCTCACTCACCACCCAACATAAATACTTGGACAGACTCCTAGGGCCGTTATGTGCGAATAACCGGTATCTTGGAGGCTGGATGGATGAATGTGACAACTCGGTTTCCGGCACTATTTCCTTGGGGCAAGCTTTTGTGCCTCCGCACAGGCTGTGCCGGGATTTCTTTCAAGCAACCTCAATAGTATCGACACATTCCCCGCTCTTGTTTCGGCAGTCGTCCGCAGTTGATTCAGCCAATTGGCCTCAAGTTCCTGCAGACTGATCCCGAACACCTCCTGCCATGGCCGCTCCTGCGTCTGGGAGAGCCGTTGTAGCCGCTTTATCTTATTGATGCCATATGTCCTAAACAAATAGTTTCCGAAAGACCCCGTTTCGGCATATGCCTTGTGTTGTTTTACTTTATCCAGAATCAACAGTTTGCCGCCCCCGGCGTCCTTCATGCCCCAGGACTCATGATCCGGTCCCAATTCGTTGAGCCGAATGATTGATTTCGTTTTCAAGAGAGCCAATACCCATTCGTCGCTACAGAATCCGCACATGGGGAATGTTAACGGATTGCCAACTTGCGCCTCGGTCAGAATACCCATCAGGTTGCGAATCAATTTGTCCTTTTGGGGGAAGACAGCGCTCGTCAGCTTGTGGGCCAGCATTTGCGGCGCTCCTTCCGATTTGAAGACTTGAACGATGCGGGTACGTCCACCATCCTTTCCCCCCCAGTAAAAGACACAAGAATAAACTTCCCTGCGTGGTACATCGAAAATGACCCGTATCTTTCCCCATCGGTCTACTCCGGAATCGGCAGACCAGAATGCAAGAATGCGCCCCAACATCGCTTGCGCTTGGTCGGCCGAGCTTTTCAGTTGATCATTCGACAATTTGCCGGTGGCATCACTTACGATGAGATGCTGGGGCTCTATGACTGCGCTCGCGGCCGGTGATGATCCAGCGATCAATAGGCCGGCTACAACAATGGTTACTGCAATCGTTTCTCTGGTCATTGCCATGTGTTTGTACGATCAGTCTACCATGAGTGAGCCTTGCTGTATGTTCGAATCAGCCTTGTTACTGGCTCGTCGCAGACAATGTTAAATGTCGCGGACCAAGAGGAAGCAAACAGCCACAGGCGGTTTGCATCTCGACAGATTAAGGCGAGATGAAGGGCCTGATTATTGACGGGTGCTATTTCCGGCCAGCGAACGAGCATTCATTGCTGAGGCGTGAGGATTTGACTGCTATTAGACGTCGGATTACAGCCATTTTGGGCAGGCAAAAATTGCATGTGAAAAAGGTGTAAAATTCTTTCAAAAGAAGTGCTTCCAAATTGTCTCCGCTACGACTCGTTGTGCGCAGCTGCAGCGTGTGGGGATGTCGCGGAGATCATCAGTGATACCAATGAACAAGGATGAATTCCTTTGAGAGTGTTATGCCAAACTGTTATGCGAGAAGGGTTGCGGCGACAAAACATGCGTATTTCTCAGGAAAACTGAAGTGGTGCCCGGGACAGGACTTGAACCTGCACGGCTTTCGCCATACGCCCCTCAAACGTACGTGTCTGCCAATTCCACCACCCGGGCACAACGCCGCATAAAATAGATGGAAACCCGCCCGCCGGCAAGCTAAGATTCATCCCGTCATGTCAGGTCATTCCAAATGGTCCAAGGTCAAACACTACAAGGGCGTCCTTGACGCCCGTCGCGGCAAAGTCTTTTCCAAGCTCGCCAAGGAAATCTCCGTCGCCTGCAAACTCGGCGGAGGTGATCCCGGTTTCAATCCGCGGCTGCGCACCATCCTGATGAAAGCGCGCGCCTCGAACATGCCGGTGGACAACATCGAGCGTGCCATCAAGAAAGGCACCGGCGAACTCGCAGGCGTCAACTACGAGGAGCTCACTTACGAAGGTTTCGCGACGGGCGGTGTGGCGCTCATCGTCGAGGTACTCACCGATAACAAGAACCGCACCGCCGCTGAAGTCCGCGCCATCCTCACCCGACATGGCGGCCGCCTTGCCACCGTCAAACACCTCTTTCATCGCAAAGGCCAGATCGTCATTCCGAAAGAACAGATCGGCGAAGACGATCTCATGGGGATCGTCCTCGACGCCGGCGCCGAGGACATGATCACACACGCGGAAACCTACGAGATCACCACCGACCCGCATCAGTTTGAGCCGGTCCACAAGGCCATCGAAGCCAAGAAACTCAAACCCGTCAGCGCCGAAGTCGGCTGGGTGGCATTGACGCCCGTGCCAGTCGCCGACGAAAAGACGGCCAAAGCGGTCCTCGACCTCGTGGATGCGCTCGAAGATCACGACGACGTCCAGAACGTTTACTCCAGCGCCGACATCCCGGACGCCGTGATGGAGAAGATCCAAGCGGGCGCGTGAAAATCCTCGGCGTTGATCCCAGCCTGCGTTCGACCGGTTACGGTCTGATCGAGGCGCACGCCAATGAAATGCGCGCCATCGTGTACGGCGACATCAAGAACCGCGCCGACATGTTGCCGTCGCAGTGCCTCGTGCGGATCGGCGACACCGTGATGCGTCTCGTGGACGAACACAAACCTGACGTGCTCGCAGTCGAGGGGCTTGTGTACGTTCAGAACACGAAGATCGCTTTCACGCTCGGTCAGGTCCGCGGCGTCATCATCGCGGTGGCTGCCAAGAACGGCGTGCCCGTTTACGAGTACGCCCCGCGCAAGGTCAAGCAATCCGTGACTGGCCTCGGCGGCGCCGGCAAACAACAGGTTGCCCACATGGTCAAGGCGCAGTTGGGCTTGAAGGAAGTTCCGCCCGAGGACGCCGGAGATGCGCTCGCCATCGCCATCTGCCACGCGCAGAGTTGCCGCAGCCTCCAACTCAATCCGCCGAAACCGATTTAGCGGCCGGCTGGCTGCAATTGCCGCAATGCTTCGCGCACTGCGGGAGAATCGGGTTGAACGCGACGCGCTTCCTCCAACTGCTGCATCGCTTCCGTCTTCTCGCCGAGCCGTGCCAGCGCCAGCGCGAGCTGACAGCGGGCCGCTGTCCAGTTGGGCGACAATGCAACCGCTCGGCGCAAATGTGGCACCGCCTCGGAGTCCTGCCCCATCTTCGTGAGCGCGAATCCCCAATTATAATGGGCTTGGACGAATTCCGGTTTCAGGCGCGTTGCTTTCTTGAAACAGGCAACGGCCTCGGCGAAATTGCCCAGTCTGCCGAATGCCAAACCAAGGTTGTAATATGCGTCGGCATCGCGTGGACTCAGTTCCAGCGTCTTGGAATATTCGGCAATGGCCCGGTCAAGGTTGCCTTCGCCGGCGTACAGCAACGCGAGGTTGTAATGGGTTCGCGCATAGCGCGGGTTGACCTGCAAAGCCTGTTGATAATGCGCCAGAGCTTCGTTGGTGCGGCCGAGCGTGATCAGTGCGTTGGCCAGATTGTTGTGCGCGTTGGCATTATCCGGTCGGAAGCGCAACGCCTGCGAATAGTGGCGCATCGCCTCCTCGGTGTCTCCCGACGCCGCCAAGGCTTTCCCGAGATTGTTGTGTGCCATCCAGCAAGTGGGGTCTTTCTCAACGGTGTCGCGCCACAGCGACTCCGAGTCATGCCAGACAGATGCCCGTTGCCAAGTCAATCCGCCCAGCGCCACCGTCACAACTGCCAAGGCAATCCCCAATCGCCGGCGGCTGCTCTCGCCCCAGCGCTGTGCCAACCACGCGCCGCCTCCCACGACGAGCGTGATCGCGCCGATGATCGAGAAATACTGCCAGCGGTCCGCCACCAGCGAGTAAAGCATGAAGTAAATGTTGAAGAAACCCAACACCGGCAACAACATCGTGACGAAGTAACCCAAAGCAAAGAAGCCGGGTCGTCCCCAACTCCGGCGAAAGAACCAGAGAACACCCAGGATGACGAACACCAGCGCGCTCGGCAGGCACGAGACGACTGACGATGCGTCCACCTGCCAACGCGAATACACAACGCTCAGTTCCAGCGGGAACAACGCCTTGTACAAGTAGAACCACACCGCCCAACCCGCCGTGGCCACTCGCGACGCCAAGCCGTCCGTTCGCACCGCATCGCCGGCAATCGCCCGGTGATACTGGAACCAGATCGTCACCAAGCCCAGCGCCAGCGCGACTCCAAAAAACGGCGCGGCACGGAGCCAGTCGCGGCGCTCGATCCGACCGCGTTGCCACCACGCCAGACCCAGCAGCACGATCGGCAGCGGTGCCACTGCGGTTTTGCTCAGCAGCGAGAGCACAAACGCCCCCAGCGCCAACCAATACCAACAGCGTCGTGAATCCGTTTCGTCCCGGAGGTAGAGCACGAGCGACGCCGCATAGAAAAACATCGCCAGCGTATTCTTGCGTTCCGCAATCCACGCGACCGACTCGACATTGACCGGATGAAGCGCGAATATCAGGCCTGCCCACCAGGCGCATGGCACACGCAACCGCTCAAGCGCCCGCCACAACAACACCGCGCTCAACGCGTGAAGCAGGACGTTGACCGCGTGATACCCGCGGGGATTGGCGCCCCATAACCGCCATTCGAGCCACCAAGTCGTCGAGGTCAACGGAAAATAATCCGGCGGCTCGGTTGTGCACCAGAACCGGTATATCCCATCCGGCATCTTGATGAGCGGATTCTCCGCGACCAGCCCGTCGTCGTCCCAGACAAACCCGCCAAGGATCGCCGGCAGATACACCAGCAACGTCGCCAACACAATCAATCCGCCACGGGTCACCCACGTTTGCTGCTGCCGCACGCTCATGCCGTGTCATTTGCCAGACGGCCACAACCCTGACAAGGTTTTTCGGTCGCGACCAAAAATCTTCGTGTCATTCGTGGCCGATTCGTGTTAATTCGTGGCCCATGATCGCATTCCTTCAAGGCAAACTCGCCGAAGCGACGCCGACCCGTGTCGTTGTTGATTGCCATGGTGTTGGCTACCAAATCTTTATTCCGGTTTCCAGCTACGACAAGCTCCCACACGCCGGCGAGGACGTGAAGTTGCTGACGTACCATCACGTCAATGCGCAGGACGGCACGCAACAACTTTTCGGTTTCGCCACGCCGGCGGAGCGCGAAATGTTTCTGTTGCTCATCAGCATCAGCGGCATCGGGCCGAAGCTCGCTTGCAACATTCTCTCCAGCGCCTCTGTCGCCGGCCTGCGCAACGCCATCGCGGCGGGCGATACGAAGACGCTCTCGTCGCTGCGCGGCATCGGCAAGAAAACCGCGGAGCGACTCGTCGTGGAGTTGAAGGACAAAGTCGGCGCCGAAACACCGCTTGCGCCGAAGACGACCGCCGATCCTAAACTCAACGACGCCGTGCTTGCGTTGGTCTCGCTCGGTTATAGGCAGGCCGACGCCCAGAAGGCTGTGTCGGCGGCCGCCGAGAAGCTCGGCGCGGGCATCAGCGTCGAGGCGTTGGTGAGGGCGGCGCTGCGCAGCGCGTAGAGATTTCTTCATTTTCCCGCATTTTTTGCTTGTTTTCTGCGGGCTGGCCGTTATTTTGTCGGCAAACCAAGAAAGGGGTGGGGACCCTACATGTATCTGAAGAGCCTGCAGCTCATCGGCTTCAAGTCGTTCGCCGAAAAAACGAGCCTGGAGTTCGTGCCGGGCGTGACCGCCATCGTTGGACCCAACGGTTGCGGCAAATCCAACGTCGCCGACGCCATCCGCTGGGTGCTCGGCGAACAATCCGCCAAGGCGCTCCGTGGCGCGGAGATGGCCGACGTCATCTTCAGCGGCGCGGACGGCCGCAAGCCCATCGGCATGGCCGAGGTCAACATGACCTTCGCCGACGTGGACGCCCAATGCATCTCGCTTCCCGGCGTCAACCTCGATTTCAACGAAGTCACCATCACACGCCGCGTGTACCGCGACGGCAACGGCGAGTATTTCATCAACAAAACCGCCTGCCGGCTCCGCGATGTCCAGAACATGTTCATGGACACCGGCATCGGACGCTCCAGCTACTCGTTGATGGCGCAGGGGCAGATTGACCAGATTCTCAGCAGCCATCCCGAAGACCGCCGCAACATCTTCGAGGAAGCCGCCGGCATCAACAAATACAAGCACCAGAAAAAGGAAGCGCTCCGCAAACTGGAGTACACCGAGCAGAACCTCGTCCGCCTCACCGACATCATCAAGGAAGTCAAACGCCAGATCATCAGCCTCCAGCGCCAGGCCGGCAAGGCGCGCCGCTACAAGGAACTCTTCGACCAACTCAAGGCGCTCGACACAAAACTCTCGCGGCACCGTTACGACCTGCTCAATTCCGAAATCACCAACCTCGAATCTCAAATTGTCCAAGCCGCCACGCAGTCGGAGCAATTCAACTCTGAAATCGCAAGTTCCGAATCCCAGATTGCCGATTTGCGCCGCTCGCTCGGCGAGATCGAGCGCGCCATCGGCGACACCACCAGCCGCGATGCCGACCTCCGCAACGAGTCCGACCGCCACCAGCAGCGCATCGCGACCAATACCGAGCGCGTCGCCGAGTCCGAGCAGGCCATCGAGAAGAACCGTATTGAGATTGCCGGCTCAGAGGAGAAGATTCACATTCAGGAGCAGCAACTCGCCCGGCTCAACGCCGAGTTCGACCAGATGGATTCCCTCGTTGTCGCCGAACAGGACAAACTCCGCGCCGGGCAGGACGATCTCAAGGTGCTCGACGCCGAGTTGAGCGCGAAGAACCGCGCGCTCAACGACACCAAGACCGCCTTTGTTGACACCGAGCGCCAGATTGCCAACAGCCACAACGAACTGGGCGCGCTCGACCTTCGCAGCCGCAACGACAAGCTTCGCGCCGAGCGGCTTTCTACCGAGCGGCTGCAACTCGAAGACCAGCGCACCGCCAAACAACAACAGCTTGAGAGTTTCCACGCCAGCCTGGCTGAATTGCGCGCTGTGCTCGAACCGTTCCGCGCCGCCCTTGCCGGGCGCGAAGCTTCGCTGAAAGTGCTTTCGCAACAACTCGCCGAAGCCAGCGAACAACATCATGCATCGGTATCCGATGCGTCGAGCAAGAGCGCCCGTCTCGACTTGTTGCGCAAACTGTTCGCCGCGCCCGACGGGCACGCCACGCTCGGCCAGATCATCGAAGTCGAACCGCAATACGGCCCGGCCATCGAAGCCGCGCTCAACCACAACATCCGAACGGTCCTCGCCGACGACCTCGACGCCGCGCGCGCGTTGCTCGGCGGCAACGCGAGCGTGGCCGCACTTGACCTTGTAGGCCGCGTGACCTCACGCGGCGCCGCGTCGGATGACGCGGCCTACAACAAGGTCCGTGTTCGCGACGCCCGCTTCGAGCCATTGCTGCGCTCGCTGCTGGCGAACGTCGTCATCGCCGACGACCTCGACGCGGCTCTCGCGTTGCGTGCGGCCAATCCAGCCGTCGCCGTCGCCACGCGGCAGGGACAATTCCTCGATGCCCACGGCATCCTCAGCGCCGTTTCCGCCAGCCACATCGCCGAGATCAGCGCGTTGACCGACGAGACCGCCGCGTTGCAGGCGCGCGTCGCCGAACTCGCCGCCGCGCGAACCAGCCTTGAATCGCAAAAATCCGCGCTTGAACAGGAACTCGACGCGCTTCGCGCCGACTTCCACGCCAAGGAAGTCGCGCTCGCCGGCAAGGAAGGCGAACTGAATTCGCTCACGACCGACCAGCGCGACCTCGACAGCAAAATCCACACGGTCATCTTCGAGGTCCAAGCCATCGAGCAACAGGACGGCGAGGACAAATCGCGCCGGGACCGGATTCTTGCCGCGATCCACGACGCCGAAGCGCAGCAAGGCCGGTTGCGCGAGCAGATGGCGCAGGCGCAGGGAATCGTGGACGGTTTGGTTCGCCAGCGGGAGGAACTGAACAACCAAGTCACCGAGTTGCGGGTCAGCGTCGGCGGCCTCGAACACAAGCGCGGTTCCATCGAGGCCAATCGCGAGCCGATTGCGGGCCGCATCCGCGATTTCCGCGAGCGGATGCAGACCTGCGACGGCGAGATCGAGGCTGCCACGGCGCGCATCGCGCAGTTCCGCGCCGAGAACGCCGAGTCCGAGCAGAAGATCGTCGAGTTGGCTGCGCTGCGCGCCGAACTCCAGCAGCAAATGACCGGGCTGGAGAACCAGCGCAAGAAAGTCGCTGACGGCGTTGCCCAAGCCGAGGCTGATCTCAAGGCGCTTCGCCAGAAAGCCTCCGACGCGCAGCAGCAGAAATCCGGTTTCGACGTCGAAATCGCGAAGAAACGAATGGAAGCCGGCCAACTCCGTGACAATGTCTGGCAGAAATACCAAGTCAACATCGAAGAAGTCGCTCCCGACGCCATCACCATCACCGTGGCCGACCAAGGTCCGGCGGTCACCGAGCAGGTGTCGCGCGGAACCGATTGGGACGCCGTCGAAGCGCAAGTCGCTGAGATGCAAACCAAGCTGGACGCGATGGGACCCGTCAACACGGAAGCCATTCAGGAATACGACGAACTTGAGGCGCGCTACAAATTCCTCACGACCCAGCACGATGATCTCGTGAAGTCGAAGGACCAGTTGCTGCAGGTCATCGCCAAGATCAATGCGACGACCAAGCAATTGTTCAGCGAGACGTTCGCGAAGGTGCGGACGAATTTCCAGCAGATGTTCACCGAACTGTTTGGCGGCGGCAAGGCCAATCTCATTTTGCTCGACGAGAACGACCCGCTCGAAAGCGGCATCGAGATCGTCGCCAAGCCGCCGGGCAAACAGCTCCAGAGCATCACGCTGCTGAGCGGCGGCGAAAAGACGATGACGGCGACGGCGCTGTTGTTCTCCATCTACATGGTCAAGCCGTCACCGTTCTGCGTGCTCGACGAGCTGGACGCGCCGCTCGATGAATCCAACATCAACCGGTTCATCCGCATCCTCCAGCGGTTTATCAGCCTGTCGCAGTTCGTGATCATCACGCACAACAAACGCACCATCGGCATAGCCGACGCCCTCTACGGCATCACGATGGAGGAACACGGCGTCAGCAAAGTCGTCAGCGTCAAGTTCAGCCCGCGCGAGGAAAAGGCCCTCAAGGAACTCGAACACAATCGCGAGGCGCAGGAAGACCGCATTGACGCGATGGAAGTCATCGCCGCCGGGCCGCGCCCGCACGAGGAGGAGATCCGCAACGACCTGCTTGTCGAGAAGGAAGCGACCCTGGCGCCTGTCAACGAAGCCGCCGCGCCGGTTGTCGCCGAAGTCGCGCCGACGCTCGGGCAAGCCGCGCCCGAAGAACTCAAAGCCGAGGTTCAGGCTGCCGTGGCCGAAGCCGTTGCTACCGGCGAAACGGTCGAACAGACCGTCGCGGAAGCAAAACCCGAACAGAAGCCTGAACAGAAAAGCTGACGGCCGGAACATTTCCGGGACATTTCACCACGAGATGACGTAATACTCGTCGCGCGAGACTGCCTGGACTTCCTCCAGCGTGTACCATTTCTCGGCGTGTTCGGGACCCCACGAATCAGAGGTGGCAATCTCCTTGGTGGTTTTGTTGTAGCCGATGATCATGCACATGTGCATCTCGGTGGTGGAGCGGGGAAGTTTGTGGGCATTGATCCGATTGAGTTTCAGCGCGTTGTTCCATTGTTCGGGCGTGCGGTCGCCCATCCGGTTGGCAGGTTGCCCCGTCTCGCGGAACGGGCCGACGCAACGCAACGTCCACATGATCGGCAAGCCGTCGTCAATGTGCTTGGAAATGCCCGACAGGCTTAGCGTGCCCTTGAAGGACAGAAGACGGCGTTTGTTGCGGGCGATGATCGGCTCGGCAGCCGAGGCCATCGCGCGCCCGATCGTGCCGCTGCCGGCGCGCGTGTTGCCGGCGTCGGCGAGCGCGTATTCGTCCACGGTGATGCCGGCGTACTGGAGGTAACGCGCCCATGTCGCGGGGACACAATAACCCTTGCGGCCTTGGGCGACCATCGGGATGCCGCCGACCACCACGTCGCCGTTGGGCCGGCGCTGGACGCGGCTCTGGAATTCCTTCTTCAAGTCGGCGTCGGAAACGTGCTGGGCGCGCGCGCGAAGCTGGTCCGGCGGCACGATGCGGACGGAGACGGATTCGCGCGGCGCGACCGACAACATGATCGCGTGCTCCTTCCAGCGCCACAATTTCGCGACCTCGGCCGTCGCGCTGGTGTCGCTGTGCGAGAACCGCTCCGGCGCGCCGAGGCCGCGCGTCAACACCGCCTCAACCGCCGTGGCGTCGGTGCTGACCCGGCGATTGAGCGCCGCGACGTCTTTCTCGTACTTCAACAGCGCGGCGTTGTAGTCGGC
>CAZNOK010000125.1:0-4725 GCA_964574605.1 uncultured Verrucomicrobiota bacterium | reverse complement strand
AGCGATTTCGCCGGGCTGATGGCGGCAGCGTTTTACGCCGCACTGTATCCGAGTTACGGCCGGACGGTGAAAAATCTTTTTCTGCGCGAGGATTTTGCATTGCCGCTGATCGTGCTAGCGTTGTGGGCGACGGTGCGGATGTGGCAGGAGGAGAAACGCGTGCGATGGGAGATCGGTGCGGCGTTGTTGTGGCTCGCGGCGCTGGCAAGCTGGCACCTGACACAGTTTGTGCTGGCGGTCGGCGTGGGCGCGACGGTGCTGGTCTATCTCGGCCGGGGAGAGACACCGCGGAGACTGTGGTTTGTGTTGACGTTATTGGTCGGAGCGGTCGCGGTGCCGGTTCTGCGGGCGAAGCAGTTCTATCTGTCGCCGACGATGTGCGTGTTGCTGGCATTGTCGCTGGCGGTCTGGATCAACGGCGGTCGTAAGCGAGCGACGATGGTGTTTGTGTGTTGGCTGACGGTGTTGCTGGCGGCAGGCGTGCTATTGCGGAGGTCGTACGGCGAGTATGCGCATGTCTATCAGATGTTTTTCTACAAGCTCCGGTTCCTCGGCGTGAAACCGGTGGAGCCGTCGCGCTTGCCGTGGGAGGCGCGCTGCCTGTGGGAAGGCGCATTCAACACGGCGTCGCTGTCGGATTTTTGGCGGTACTTGTTGTGGTGCGGGCCGCTGGCGCTCGCTTCGCTCGCGCTAAGGAAGAAGGAAGAAGGAGGAAGGAGGAAGGAAGGAACTGGGTTTTGGGTTTTTGTGGTGTTTGCTTTGTTGTTGGTGCCGCTGAGTTGGATGGTGGTCCGGTATTTTACGTTCCTCGCGCCGGCAGCGGCGGTGTTGGCGGCGGGCGTGGCGGCGCAACGGCTCGGCTGGAAGTTATTGGCGGGCGCGGCGGCGGCGTGGCAGTTGGCAGTGTTGGATTGGCAACCGTTGGATCGCGCGCCGGTGAAGCCGGATTTGTATCGGCCAGTGGTGACATGGCTGCGCGAGAACACGGCGACAAATGCGGTGATTTTGTCAGGTGTATCGGAATCGCCGGTCTGGTGGGCGCACACAGGACGCCCGACTGTGTTGCATTCGAAATTTGAGAATCGTCAAATCCGGGAGCGATACCGCGAGTTTTTGGAAGCGTTGTATGGAAGCGAGGCGGAACTGGCGTCATGGGCGCGGAAGTGGGGGGCGCAGTATTTCGTGTATGATCTTGGCTGTTTGGTGACGGGTCCGGATACGTGGCGGTACAAGGCGGACCGGCTGGGTGCGTTGCCGGCAGCCTGCGTGGCGCGACGGATGGCGGAGAGAGCGGGGGAGTTGCAGGAATTCCGTTTGAAATTCCGATCGGAGCGCTTTGCGGTGTTCGGTGTGGATCGGCGCGGATCGGTTGACTTTACAGGATGCAACTACTAGACTGCCCCTGCGATGAGTGGTTGTGTCACGGAGAGAGAACAGGATTGCTGCCGGTGGATTTCTACGAATCTGCCGGGCGTGTTGTTGTTGACGGTGACGCTGGCGCTGGTGTTTTACGCGTACTTCGTGCAGATCATCAATCCCTACCACAACACCGGCTACATCTGGCTGACGGCGCACTGGCGCACCATTTCGCATTACTCGCACGGGCCGCTGATCCCGTTGATTGCGGCGGGGTTGCTGTGGGGGAAACGCGACGGGTTGCGCCGCGCCGCGGTGACGCCCCACAACGGCGGTCTGCTTGTCGTGGCGATGGCGATGGCGGTGTATTATCTCGGCGTGAAGGGGGGACAAGAACGCTTCGTGGTGATCTCGTTTGTGCTGCTGCTCTACGGGCTCACATTGGCGCTGGGTGGACGCGCGGTATTTCGGGCCGCGTTTTTCCCGATCACGTTTCTATTTCTGATGGTTCCTCTGAATTTTCTGGAGGAGCGCGTGGCACTACCGCTCCAACACGTGATGGCCGTTTGTTCGACAGCGGTGCTTAACACATTGGGTATCGCGACGCAACGGGTTGGCACAGGCATTTACTCGAGCATGTTTCAGTTCAACGTGGACAAGCCGTGCAGCGGCATCCAGTCGTTGATGGCGCTGACGACGGTGACGGCCGCGTACGCCTACGTCACGCAGCACGAGCAGTGGAAACGTTGGCTCCTGTTTTTGTCGGCGATCCCGCTGGCGGTGTTGGGGAACATGGCTCGCGTGATCCTGGTGGCCTTGGTCGCGCAAATCTACGGGCAAAAACTCGCAATGAACCTGCACGACACGGTGGCGGGCTACATTGTCTTTGGCGTGGCGCTGTTGTTGATGGTGTGCATCGGCTGGTTGCTGGAACTTCCGTACCGGCGCTTGTGGTCCCACTGCACCCGGCCAGTTGAACCACAACACGCCTCTCTGTGAAGGGACTATGAATCCGTCTGCCAATCCCGCTTCCACCCCGACGGTTACGCGTATGCTGAGCGTGAGACAACTGGCCTCGATCGTGGCGATTTTGGGCGTGACGATCGTGTTGACTGCGTTGACCTCCGACGTGACAAAAGTGTCCGAACCGGGCATCCGCTTGGTCAACGGCCAACCCTATCTGCCGGATATCGTCGGCGACTGGGTGGGTGGCGCGGCGGACGGTTTGAGCGATGCGGAAAAACAAGTTCTGCCGGCTGACACCGCGGGCATTCGCCGCCGCTACCGCCGCGCAGATGGAGGGGAAGTCACCTGCTCGGTGGTTCTGGCGGGACGCGACGTGACCAGTATTCACCGCCCCGAACTCTGCCTGCCCGGCCAAGGCTGGAACATCCAGCGGGAACACGCCGAAACAATCCGCACCCCCGCTGTGGAAGGCGGAGAACTGAAAATCATGCGGATGGATGCCGTTCACACAGTGACAACGGCCGCCTCAGCCCGTCCGGCTGGCGTCATTTTCATTTATTGGTTCGTCGGCAAGGACCGGATCACCCCTTACCACTGGCAGCGCATTTTTTGGACGACCCAAGACCGCGTCCTGCGCAACTGCAACCACCGTTGGGCGTACATCCTCATTGCGGCGTCGGTGCGTCCTGAGCAGACCGCCGAGGCGCAGGAACGCGCTCAAGCCGACACCATGCGCTTGCTCGGTAGTTTCGTCGCGCAGTTATATCCGCAGCTTCGCCCGCTGCAGGGGGGATGAGCCACTCCATGCCTCGTCAGCAACGTGACATCTACATTGCGCTGCACCGGTTCCTGGACGCGCTGCTGATTGCAGCGGTGTTCTGGATTGCCCATGTCCTGCGCGAACAACTGGCATTTTGGTTTCCGAACGAGTTCGTCGGCATCGCCCCGTTCAACCAGTACGCCCGGTTGTACCTGATCATCCTGCCGCTGTATCCATTTCTGATGAACGCGAACGGATTCTACGAACGCCCCCTCCACGTCGCGCTCCGCCAGACGCTGTGGATTTTGTTCAAGAGCGCCTCGCTCTGCGCCTTGATCGTCATCGTGGCCATGTATTTTCTCGGCATGACCGCTCTCAGTCGCGGTTTCATCGTGCTGTTCGCGTTCCTCAGTGTGGCGGCATTGGCTGCCAAGGATGTGTTGTTGCACAGATATCAGCGGTCGCGCTCCGGCGCAAATCCCTCCCTGCGTTCCGTATTGCTGGTCGGTTTGCCGGAACGGAACGCGGAATTCGAAACACTGCTCAGGGAACATCCCGAATGGGATATGACGATCGCCGTCAGACTTGATGCCACGCCGAAGTCGTTGCGCGAACTGCCTACGTTGCTCCACCAACTGTCCATCGCCTGCGTCATCTTCAACGTCACTCGCACCCACTTCGACGACGTCGAAACCGCCATTCTCGCCTGCGAAACCGAGGGCGTCGAGACTTGGCTGGTGGCCGATTTTGTCCGTACCGCCATCGCCCACGCTGTGATTGCTGATTTCCATGGCAAACCTATTCTCGTCTTCCGCACCACTCCCGCCGTCTCCTGGCAACTGGTCATCAAACGGCTCATGGACAGCGTCGGTTCCGCACTGGCCCTGCTGATCCTCGGGCCGTTGGTGATGCTGCCCACCATGCTGGCCATCCGCCTCACGTCGCCGGGTCCGGTTTTGTTCCGGCAGAAACGCAGCGGCCTGCACGGGCGCATCTTCACCATGTTCAAGTTCCGGTCCATGCGCGACAACGCCGAGATGCTCCGCGCCGAACTGGAAGCCTTCAACGAAATGAGCGGCCCCGTCTTCAAGATGACCAAGGACCCGCGCATCACCCCGGTCGGGCGGTTCATTCGCAGGACCAGCATTGACGAACTGCCCCAACTCTGGAACGTCCTCAAGGGCGAGATGAGCCTTGTCGGCCCGCGTCCGCCGATTCCCAGCGAAGTCGAGAAATATGACACGTGGCACCGCCGCCGTCTTTCCATGCGCCCCGGCATGACCTGCCTCTGGCAGATCAGCGGCCGCAACAAACTCGGCTTCGACCAGTGGATGAAGCTCGACCTCCAATACATTGACACCTGGTCGCTCTGGCTCGACCTCGAAATCCTCGCGCGCACCGTTCCCGTCGTTCTCAGCGGCTTCGGCGCGCGCTGACAATTTATGGCAACCAAAACCAGAACTCCCGTCTCCGTCGTCACCGGCGGCGCCGGTTTCCTCGGCTCACACCTTTGCGACCGTTTGTTGGCGGAAGGCCACCGCGTCATCGCGCTCGACAACCTGCTCACCGGCTCGACCGACAACATCGCCCACCTCGCCGGCGAACCACGCTTCACCTTCATCAAACACAACGTCACCCAATAC
>CAZNOK010000124.1:0-15229 GCA_964574605.1 uncultured Verrucomicrobiota bacterium | reverse complement strand
GAAGACGCTCGTGGCCCACAGCGCGATCATGGCGAAGCATTTCCGCTGGCTTTCCGAGCATCAGCGATGAGCGGACTCAGCAAGTGAGGCTTGCGACGCGCAGCGGCACTTGGTAGTGTCACGCGCCATGAAACGATTCCTGCTTGTCATCGTCGCGCTGTTGGTCGCCAGCGCGGCTTCTTTTGCGGCTGTCAAACCTCACGCACTCTTCACCGACAATGTTGTCCTTCAGCAAGGCGTCCCCGTCAACGTCTGGGGTGCCGCCAACGACGGCGAGAAGGTTACCGTCACCTTCGCCGGGCAACAACGCACCACCACCGCCCGCAACGGCCAGTGGACAGTGACGTTGCGTCCGCTCAAGGTCTGCGCGGAGCCGCAGACGATGACGATCGCGGGCGAGAACACCATCGAATTGAAGAACATCCTCGTCGGCGAAGTCTGGGCCTGTTCTGGCCAGTCCAACATGCAGTTCGGCATGACGAGCACAACCGATTCCGCCCGGCACATCGCCGCAGCCAGCGATCCGCAGTTGCGTTTGTTCACCGTTCCGCGTGTCACCTCCGACACACCGCAACGCGATGTCAACGCCGCGTGGGAAGTCTGCACGCCGCAAACGGTTCCTGCTTTCTCCGCCGTGGCGTATTTCTTCGGACGCGACCTGCGCAAGGCGCGCAATGTCCCCGTCGGCCTCATCCACACCTCGTGGGGCGGCACGCCTGCCGAATCGTGGACGTCCAAGGAAGTGCTTGAAGCAAATCCGATGCTGAAAAAACTCATCACCGATTGGGACCAGAAGATCGCCGCGTATGATCCCGTCAAGACCGCCGAGCGAAACAAAATCGCCGCCGGCAAATACAAGGAAGCCGTCGCCAAGGCCAAAGCCGCCGGCAAACCCATCCCGCGCGCGCCGCGTCCGGAAGGTAATCCCGCCCAGGATCCGCATCGCCCGACCGTTCTCTACAACGCGATGATTCACCCGTTGCTGCCCTTCGCCATCAAGGGCGCCATTTGGTATCAGGGCGAATCCAACAACAGCCGCGCCAAGGAATACCAGACGTTGTTCCCCGCCATGATCAAGTGCTGGCGCACAGCGTGGAAACTGGGCGAATTCCCATTCCTCTTTGTCCAGATCGCCCCGCACGTCAATATGTCGCCCGAAATTCGCGAAGCCCAATTCCTCACCACCCAGCGCGTCCCCAACACCGCCATGGCGGTCATCACCGATTACGGCGAACCGACTGACATTCATCCCAAACAAAAGGAACCCGTCGGCGGCCGCCTCGCGCTTGCCGCTCGCGCACTGGCCTACGGTGAGAAGATCGAGTACAGCGGTCCTGTCTATCACGGCCTGCGCGTGCGCGGCAATCAGGCCACCCTGACCTTCACTCATCTCGGTGGCGGCCTCGTTGCCAAGGGCGGCGTGCTCAAAGGCTTCACCATCGCCGGTGCCGACAAGAAATTCGTTCCCGCCACCGCCACCATCGAAGGCGACAAGATCATCGTCACCAGCGACAAAGTCGCCAAGCCGGTTGCGGTTCGTTACGGCTGGGAGAACATCCCCGACGTGAATTTTTACAACAAAGCCGGCCTGCCCGCCACGCCGTTCCGCACCGACATGGACTAACCGGAACAAATTGATTTTGTTGGTGTCGAACGTTCATGGAATGGAGGTTCGCATGAAACGTATCGGATTGATTTGGTTGTTGGCACTCGGCCTCGCCACCGCGCAGGAAACCCGCCACATCTGGCCGCCGCGTCCGCCGCGCATCATCGTCCCGCCACGACCGCAGGAGCCGGGCAAACCGATGGAACTCCGCGAAATGGAAGTCCGCGCCCGCATCGTCGGCCTCCACGTTGAGACCACGACCACGATGACATTCTTCAACCCGAACTCGCGCCTCCTCGAAGGCGAACTCCAGTTCCCGTTGCCGGACGGCGCCGTCGTCACCGGCTACGCGCTCGACATCAACGGCCAGATGGTGGACGGCGTCATTGTGAAAAAAGAAAAAGCACGCGTCGCTTTCGAGACCGAAGTCCGTCGCGGCATTGACCCCGGTATCGTTGAGCTTGTCACCGGCAACGTCTATCGGACGCGAATCTATCCGCTCCCCGCGAACGGCATGCGCAGGATTCGATTGAAATACGTCGCCGAGCTTCCTGCTGACAAAAATGGCGACGCCGCTTGTTTCCTGCCGATGCCCATCGGCGAAACCGTGAGCAAGCTCGCCATCCGCGTCGAAGTCTCGCGGGGCATTGTGAAGCCGGAGATCGGCGGCTTCGGCAATCTCCGTTTCCAATCGTTCAATAATGTCTGGGTCGCCGAGACTGAAATCCGCGACGCCAAGCCCGGCGAAGACATTTGGGTCGCGCTCCCGAAACTCCCGGCGCAAGTCACTGCACTCGAACGCCACGGCGAGGATGTTTACTTTGCTCTCAGCGACCTCTACGTTGCCGGAACACAACCGGAACATAAGCCCCGCAAACTCGGCGTCGCGTGGGACGCTTCCGGCAGCCGCGCCGGCGAGCATTTGCAGAAAGAAATCGCCGCACTGAAGAAACTCGGCATCGAGTTTTCCGTTCTCGTCTTCCGCGACCGGCCCGAAGCGATTCGCAAGATGTCTCTCGACGACATCGCTTACGACGGCGGCACCGATTTGGCCGCTGCGGCCGACGCGATTCGGAAGAGCGACATTGATCGGTGGCTGTTGTTCACCGACGGTCTCGACACGCTCAGCGACAGACTTCCCAATTTCGGTAACAAGAATGTCACTGCTGTCGTCAGCCAGACCGTTGCGAACCGCGAATTGCTCCGGCAAATCTGCGCCAACGTCGTTGGCACCGTGACGTTGGCCGCGCCGGTGCGTCTTGTTCGCGTCCACGGCACCGGCATTGCCGAAGTGCAAGGCGTCGGCGCGACCGCCAGTGGCCGCGTCAGCGTCCACGGCAAACTCATCGCCGACACCGCCGAGTTGCGCTTTGAATACTCCGACGGTCACAAATCGCCCGTGATCAAGCTCAGCAAGAAGAACGCAACCGAGGGCGCGTTGCTCGCGTCGGTCTGGGCCGCGAAGCGCGTCAACCAACTCGCCGTCCGCGCCGAGGCCAATGAGGACGAATTGCTCGTGCTCGGACGTCGGTTCGGCATCGTCAGCCCGGCGACGTCGCTGATCGTTTTGGAAAACCTGGATCAATACGTTCGTCACGACATCGAGCCGCCGCCGTCGTTGCCGGATTTGCGACGGCAGTGGCACGACCAGAAGAACGCGCTCGCGAAGTCAGAGCAACAGAAACGCGCCGGTAAACTGGATCACGTTCTGGCGATGTGGAAAGAGCGCGTGGCATGGTGGGAACACAATTACAAGGTGCCACCCGACTTCAAGTACAAGGCGCCAGCGAAACCGGACAGTGGACCGTTGGGAGGCGCCGTCCGGATGCTGCGTTCGCTTGGCGGCGGCGCTGCGGCTCCCATGGAGGTGCGCCGTCGAGAGATGGAGAGGGCTGACCGATCGGAGTTTGGTGTGGTCCCTGCGGCTCCGCATCCGGCGGCAGATGCGATGGTCGTTTCAGACCCACACGAGGGACAGAAAGCCGGCGAATCCCGGTCCAGCGCAGCGACGATCACCGTCAAGGCATGGGACCCTGCAACTCCATACCTGTCCGCGTTGAAAGCCGCTGCGAAAGACAGCCGTTACAAAGTTTATCTCGAACAGCGCCAGAAATTCGCCGCCAGCCCGGCGTTCTTCGTGGACTGTGCGGAGTTCTTCCTTCGCGAAGGCGACAGGCTCATCGGCATTCGCGTGTTGACCAACCTCGCGGAGTTGAAACTGGAGGAGGCGTCGTTGTTGCGCGTGCTCGCATGGCGGTTGCAACAGGCCGGCGAACTCGACCGCGCCATCGTCATCCTCCGCAAAGTCCAGAAGCTGCGCCCCGAAGAACCGCAGAGCTATCGAGACCTCGCGCTCGCGCTGGCGGAGCAGGGCCAGACGGCGGAGGCGATGGAGTTGCTGGTCAAGGTCGTCATGGGCGAGTGGCAACGCTTCGAGGAGATCGAACTGATCGCGTTGGAGGAACTCAACGCGCTCATCGCACGCGCGAAGTCGCCGGTGCCCGCGTCGCTTGATCCTCGGCTCGTGAAGAACCTCGACGTGGATGTCCGCATCGTGATGTCGTGGGACGCCGATGCGACCGACGTTGACCTGCACGTTCTCGAACCGTCGGGTGAAGAGGCAATGTACAATCACAACCGCACGACCATCGGCGGACTCGTCTCGAAGGATTTCACACAGGGCTACGGCCCGGAGGAATACATGCTCCGGCGCGCCATGCCGGGACCGTTCAAGATCTTCGCGCATTACTACGGTTCGCGTCAGCAAACCGTCATCGGCCCGTGCACGATCACCGCGACAGTGTTCACTGACTTTGGGCGCCCGACACAGAAGAAGCAGGTGCTCACGCTGCGCCTCGACAAACCGCGCGAGAAAGCCGACATCGGCGAAATCCAAATCGGCGGTGGCAACAAACCGATGCCCGTCATCAAGGAAGGCCAGCGCGATGTCTTTCGCGCGATTCATGTCGGGCAGCGCGCCGACGCGGTGAAGCGACTCGTCGGCGAGCCGCAGACCAAGCAAGGCGCGCTCTGGATTTACCGCAGCGGCGACCGCCAGTACCGAATCCAGATGTCCGACACCGACCGCGTCCGTTCCGTCATCGAAATCCTCCCCGGCGGCGCGCAGATGATCTTGACGCAATAACAAATCTCGCACCGAGCGAACGGGCTTGCCAAGAAGGTGTAAGTTGCTAGACTCTCGCTTGAAGGAGTCGAGTATGAACCCGCCCAGCAATCGCCGTGAATTCCTCAAGCAACTCACCTTGGCTGGAGCCGGTTTCTGGCTGACCGGCAGGAGCGCGATGGCCAAGAGCCGTTCGCCCAACGACAAATTGAACATCGGCATCATCGGCGTGCACAGTCGCGGCGCATCCAACATGAAAGCGGTGGAGAGTGAGAACATCGCCGCCCTCTGCGACGTGAATGAAGATTTCCTCGCTGAGGCCGCGCAGAAGCATCCCAAAGCCAAAACCTACGCGGATTGGCGGAAGCTCGTTGACCAGAAAGACCTTGACGCTGTCGTGGTCAGCACGGCCGAGCATACGCACGCGTTGGCCAGCGTCTGGGCCATGAAACGTGGCCTGCACGTCTATTGCGAGAAACCGCTGGCGCACAGCGTCCACGAAGCGCGCGTGATGCGCGAGACTTCCAAGAAGATGAAGGTCGCCACACAAATGGGCACGCAGATTCACGCCGGGGAAAATTACCGCCGCGTCGTCGAACTGGTCCAGTCCGGCGCCATCGGACCGGTGCGTGAAGCGCACGCGTGGGTTGAGCAAGGCATCGAAGGCCCGCGCAGCCGGCCACCGGAAGAAATGCCGGTCCCGAAGAACCTGAACTGGGACCTTTGGATCGGCCCGGCGCCGATGCGACCGTATCACGACTGCTACTTCGTGAAAAAATCCCTGTCGTGGCAGAACTGGTGGGACTTTGGCAACGGCGCGCTCGGCGACATGGGCAGCCACATCATTGACTTGCCGTTCTGGGCGCTCCGATTGCAGGCGCCGCTGACGGTCGAGGCCGAGGGATCGGAGGCGTTTCGCCCCGAGACGTATCCAGAGTATCTTACCGTGCGCTGGGAACATCCTGCGCGCGGCAAGATGCCGCCGGTTGAGCTTACATGGTATGATGGCAAGGAATCCCCGAAGCGTCTCAAGCCAGTGGAAGGCATTGACCTGTCGAAGTGGCATCTCGGCGTCATCTTCGTCGGCGAGAAGGGAACTCTGGTCGCCAACTATAGCAAGCTGTTCCTGCTGCCGGAGGCCGACTTCAAGAACTTCCAGCCGCCGAAGCCGTGGCTCGTACCGTCGTTGGGACATCATCAAGAATGGATCCACGCCTGCAAAACCGGTGCGCCGACGCTTTGCAACTTCGACTACTCCGGCTCGCTGGTTGAACACAATTTGCTCGGCACGGTCGCGTTCCGGACCGGCAAGAAGCTCCAGTGGGACCCGAAGAAACTGAAGGCCACCAATTGTCCTGAAGCTGACCGCTTTATCCGGCGGGCCTATCGCGAAGGCTGGACGCTGTAAAACTATGACCCACATCACGCGCCGTCAATTCATTCACGGAGTCATCCTCGGCAGCACCGGTTATTGGCTGGGCTGTCAGACAACTGCACGACGCCTGTCGCCCAACGAAAAACTCAACATCGGCGTCGTGGGCGTCGCGAATCGCGGCGGGGCGAATCTGACCGGAGTAGCCAGCGAGAACATCGTGGCGTTGTGCGATGTGGACGACATCTTTTTGCAGGCCGCAGCACAGAAGTTTCCGCAGGCGAAAACCTACAACGACTTTCGCCGGATGCTCGACCGTCGCGATTTGGACGCGGTCGTTTGTTCGACGGCAGACCATACGCACGCGGTGGTGAGTGTGGCGGCGTTGCGCAGCGGGCGACATGTCTATTGCGAGAAACCGCTCACGCGCACGGTGTCGGAGTGCCGAATTGTGCGCGAGGCGGCGCGCCGGGGGAGACTGGTGACGCAGATGGGCACGCAGATTCACGCGGGGACGAATTACCGGCGCGCCGTGGAATTGATCCAGAGCGGCGGCATCGGTCCGGTGGCCGAGGTGCATGTCTGGTCCGCTGTCCAATACGGCGGCATGGAGCGGCCCACCGACACGCTGCCGGTGCCGGCGAATTTGCACTGGGACTTGTGGTTGGGGCCGGTGTCGGAACGGCCGTATCATCCTGATTACGTGCCGGGAAAATGGCGAAACTGGTGGGCGTTTGGCACCGGTGGGCTGGGTGATTTCGGTTGTCACTACATGGACCTGCCGCACTGGGCATTGGGGTTGCGATACTGTTCGTCGGTCGAGGTGGTGGATGGTCCGCAGGTTCATCCGGAGACCGTGCCGCCGTGGTTGATCTTGCGCTACAAATACCCGGCGCGCGGGAAACAACCGCCGGTGAAACTGACTTGGTATCACGGCGGCAAGCAACCGGAGATACTGCCCTCCATCCTGCCGGAAGATACCGACAAGAAAGGCAATAAGAAGAAAGCCAACTGGCCGAGCGGCGTCCTCTTCATTGGCACGAAAGGGATGCTGTTGGCCAACTACGGTCGGCACGCGCTCTTGCCGCAGAAAGACTTCGCCGGCTTCGAGCCGCCGAAACCGTTCATCGCCGACTCCATCGGCCACCACAAAGAATGGATCGAGGCGTGCAAAACGGGTGGCCCAACAACCTGTAACTTCGACTACTCTGGCGCGCTGGCCGAGACCGTGCTTCTCGGCAACGTCGCTTATCGTGCCGGCAAAAAGCTCGAATGGGACGCGGCGACGCTGCGCGCCAGGAATTGCCCGGAAGCGGAACAGTTCGTCCAGCATCAATATCGCAAGGGCTGGAAGATTTGAACCGCGGAGAATAAAACCCGTGTGAGGAACGTCGAATCCAACGCCATGAAAAACTCCATCATCTCATCGTTTGTCATCACCGCGCTTGTGTTCACCGCTTCGGCGGCGGAAAAGAAGGCGGTCACGCCGCATCCCACGACACAGACGTTCTACATCGCCAACGTCGAATGCGCCGCATGCGTCGCCAACATCACCGCGTCCATCAAGAAAGTGAAAAGCGTCACCAAGGTGGACGGTCTCACGCCGAAGAGCGGCTATGCGATCGTCTCGTTCGATTCGCACGCCGACAGTTTTCACCAGATCGCGCAGGCGATTGCCGATGCCACGCCGGTCCACGGCAAGAAATACACGGCGACCATGAAGCTGCGCGTTCCCGATTACGCCAAGGGCGACAACGCCGCAAAGATTGACGCCATCTTCGCCAAATCATCAGCCTTCGTGAAAGTCGAGCCGACGAACAAGGAGAAGGGCGAATTCCTGTTGAGCTTCCTCCCGTTGACCATTGACGCGAAGAAGACCGGCCCACAAGGTTGGAACGCCGGCCGCTTCGGCCATCCGATTCACGATCAGCCACCGAAGGGGCTCGGCCTCGCGTTCAGCATCGCCCGCGAAGGCATGACGGCCGGCAAGGCTGCGCCAAAGAAAAAGTAACGTCTTGTGGTCACGCCGCTCTCAGCCTGGGCGGACAAGCGCCGGCATGCGGAAGAGATCATGTTCCGGAAATGTTCCGGATGGGAAACGTGACAAGAGATTCTGTCCCGCAAACGCAATGAACACGTAATGTGCACACTTTGCAAAGTGTGCACAAACCGCGGAGACGCCGTTGTAGGAGCGACATTTTTGTCGCGACCGCTCGGGGCTTCTACAGGATCCTCTGATCCTTCGGAAGGTTTTGTTAGACATCCTCTACAAACACTGCGCGGACAATATCAGAGATCGCTCTCGCTTTGTGCTTGTGCTGAGCACCGCCCGGAATAAGGACGCCATCGCCTTGCTCGAAGACGCACGTAACGTCTGCAAACTCGATCTCGAACCGTCCGGCAAGTATGTAGTGGTCGGGCAGGAACGAAATTGAAGTCGGCTGGTGTGGGATGAAGTGGCCATAAGAAGGCGCGAATCTGGCGGCTCGGTTTCAACATTCTCACGAGTTCTGGGGTCTACACGGGTAACATTCACCATGCGCCAACATTATCCCACGCAACCGGATCTCCACCTCGTCCCCATTGAAAAGATCGTCCTGCCACTCAAGAGCCGCGATGAACTACCGCCCTTGCTCGCGGGGCTCCAATGGATTTGGATGCACCCCACGCTGCGGGCCGACATCTTCGCCTTGCTCGAAGCGGCTATCCTCACCGGCAAGCAAGCCACCGGGCGCTGGGGCATGGATCTGTGGCAGATCCTCGTGCTCGGTGTCGTGCGGCTCGGGCTGGACGCCGATTGGGATCGGCTCGAAGATCTCGCCAACCATCACACGCTGATTCGCCAAATGCTCGGTGTGCCGCCCACGCCGTGGGGCGCGGAGGCCAAGGTCTTCTCCCGCCAGACGCTGCGCGACAATGTCGCGTTGCTCGACGACGCGCTGCTGCGCGAGATCAATGCACGGGTGGCCGCTGCAGGACGCGAGGTGTTCGCAAAAAAAGGCGGCGCGCCGCTCGCGGCGCTGGCCATCAAGGTGGACACCTACGTGCTGGAGACCGATGTGCATTTTCCGACCGACCTGAATCTGCTGTGGGACGCCGCCCGCAAGTGTGTGGACCTGATGGAAAAGTACCGTGACCAATGCCACTACGCGTTGCGCGGCTGGCGCAAGTCGCGCGACTGGCAACGGCGGCTCAAGGCCTTGGAACGCGCGGCCAGTCACGCGGTCTACGGTGGTGGGGCGAATCAAGAAGCGCGGGTGCGCCACGCGGTGCGGAAATATTTGGCGGCGGCGAGTGATCTCTCGGCCAAGGTTCAGGCCAGCCTGCTGGAACTTTGTGGCCAACCCGTGGCGGCGGCGCACTGGGAAGCGTTGGCCTACTTTCACGGGATGCTCGACAAGCACCGCGACTTGGTGGCGCGTCGGCTGTTGAAAGAAGAAACGATCCCGGCCGCCGAGAAAATCTTCTCGCTGTTCGAGCCGCACACCGAATGGATTGTGAAAGGCAAACATCGGTCGAACGTGGAGTTGGGTCACCGGCTGCTGATCGCCACCGACCAACATCAATTGATCCAGGACTACGACGTGCCCGTGGGCGGCGCCGATGTGGATCAAAGCGTGCCCGTGGCGGATCGGTTGCTGGGTCGCTACGGGGCGGGGAGTCTGGCGAGTCTGAGTTTCGACAAGGGTTTCACGCGGGCGGAGGATCGGGACTTGTTGAGCCTGTATGTGCCGACGGTGGTGATGCCCCAGCGCGGGAAGAAGACCGCGACGGAGACCGAAGCGGAACACCGCCCGTTGTTTGTGGCATTGCGACGGCAACACTGCGCGGTGGAGGGCGAGATTAACAGCTTGGAACACCACGGACTGAATCGGTGTCTGGACGTGGGGATGGCTGGCTAGGCGGTACGTGGGCTACGGAGTGTTGAGCTACAACTTGCACGTGATCGGGCGCGAACGGCTGGCGCGCGAGCGAATGCGAGCCGGCAGCGTGCGGTTGGCGGCCTGAAGCGGTGGGAGTAACTCCGGCGAGACACGATCAATGGGAGTGGTGTCAGTTGCGGCGGCGCAATCCAATCGTGGGCGAGTGTGCGTACCGTCATGGAGCCAAAGAAACGTCTATGCACCGCGAGTCGCACCATCTCCACGCCATGCCTCACTCAAGAATCGCGCCGTTTTCGGCCAAAAACTATGTAACCGAAATGTCCTTTCTCGCACCAATGCGCGGGCATGGCCGGTGTGTATTCGACCAGACGCAGTTTCTTGACGCCGTCCGTAAATGCCTTTTGGCGGACTCCCTCCATCGGGGATTCCCAGACGATGGAGTTGAAATCAACTTGATGAGTCATGACGCTTTGTTCCTCGACTTGGGCAGAGTTCCTGCTTTGGATTGAAACATTGGAGTCATTCAATGGTCGGCTGAGTTTACTATTCGATGTGATTGCGCCCAAGCCAGAATATCCCGCGCCAGGGCCTTTCCCACAGCCTTGAGCTCATGCCCCAAACCGGGATAAACTTTTTGTTCAATCGGAATTCCTTCCGTTTGCCATTGGTGGATGATCTCCGTTTGTTTAGCCATATCCAAATCGTCGTTTTCACCGTTCAAAAACAGCACCGGACAGGTCAGGGATTTCAAATGTCCGGTCGGATCGTAGTGCAAGTAGCTGCTCCAAAATCTGTAGGAATGCCCTAAAAGATCCTTTTCAATGTTCTTCGGATCCTTGGCAATCAGGGCGATGTGTTTTTGCAGGTCCAGATTTCCGGTTTGAGCAAAAACGCCTTTTTCATGCACAGCCGAATAGCGCAAATCTTCTTCAAACGTGAAAACACTGCCGCCTATGCAAACCAATCCGCAGACATATCGGGAATACCGTGCCGCTATTTCCGGTGCCAACAGGGTGCCCTCGGAATCAGCCAGCAGCAGGATGCGCTTGGCGCCATGAGCGATCAAATCGTCTATGACCGCGCACAGGTCATGCAGGCGCTGTTCCCGATGATCATGCCGGTAATATTGTTCTTCATCATCCACATAGGATTTTTGTGGATACACCACCGAGAAGCCAACCAAGGTCGCCTCCGCCCCCATGCCGAAATCATGCGAAGCCGGGAACCGCCCGGTGCCGCGAATAAAGAGCACCGTTTGCTCGCGGTTGAGGGTTCCGGAAAAACCGGTAAAGTAGCTAACTGGGTTAAGCGCGCCCGGGGCAGTATCCTTTCTTAACTGCATGTTCACGGAGGAACCGCACCCCGAAACCAACACCACGAACACGAGCAGCCATATTTTTCTAAGCATTCCAAGCCTCAAAGATGGATGTGAAATCAACTTTATGGGTCATGACGCTTTGTTCAAGCACGTGTTTCTACCTTAAAACAGTATAGTCGCCGGGCCGTGGGAGACAAGCGCGGTTCTGTCGACCGGGTTGCATCAACGCACACTGCCGGCTTCTTGACGACCGTTCGCTTTTCAGCTTCAATGCCGCGCGACATGAAAACATCATTTCTCGCCCTCGCCCTCGCCGGTTCTGCGCTGACTTCGCTTGCCGTCGACACGCCGCTGCCTCCGCTCGACCTCGGCGGCGTGCGCGAGGAACACATCATGATTCCGATGCGCGACGGCACGCGGTTGTCGGCTTACGTTTATTTCCCGCAGGGACAAGGACCGTGGCCGGTCGTGTTCGAGCAACGCTACGTCGTCATCACGGGCGCCGCCTCGCGCAAGGAACTTGCGGCGTTGGCGTCGCACGGCTACGTCGCCGCGCGTGTCAACTTCCGCGGCGCGCAACTCTCCGAGGGCGTCTGGCGCGGCTACCGCGCGCTGGCGTGGGGCAAGTTGCGCGACGGCTACGACCTCTGCGAATGGTTTGCCACGCAACTGTGGAGCAACGGCAAAGTCGGCACGTTCGGCGGTTCGCAGGGCGGCTTCGCGCAGAACTTCCTCGCCGTCACGCGCCCGCCGCATCTCGTCTGCCAATACATGACCGACACCGGCCTCAGCCTGTACCACGAAGGTTACCGGCTCGGTGGCGCGACCAAGCCGGAGCGTTTCAAGAAGATGGACGCCATCGCGCGCAATCCCGCCGATAACCGCGCGCTCATCGCCGAATGGTTCCGTCACCCGACCTACGACGACTACTGGCGCGACGAGGATTGCTCGCTGCACTTCGACAAGATGAACGTCCCGTGTTTCATCATCGGCAGTTGGTATGACTTCATGAGCCAGGGCAGCATCCAAAGCTTCATCGGCCGGCAACATCGCGGCGGACCGCGCTCGCGCGGCGCGCAACAACTCGTCATCGGCCCGTGGCTCCACGGCGGCCTGCCGAAATCGAACAAGATCGCCGAGATGTTGTATCCGGAGAACGCGCAGTTCGACACGCCCTCACACCGGCTCCGCTGGTTCGACCATTACCTCAAAGGCGTGGACAATGGCGTCGAGCGTGAACCGCCTGTCCGCTACTACGTCATGGGCACCGTGGGCGAACCCGGCGCGCCCGGCAACATCTGGCGCACGGCCAACGACTGGCCCGTGCCCACCCACGACACTGCCTACTATTTTCAAGAAGGCGGCATCCTCGACACCGCGAAACCGGCCGCGAAAAGTTCCGCCACGAACTACGAGAGCGACCCGCGTCATCCGATGGAGATACCGTTCACCACGTTCCCCGGCGCGCGCGACGCCCGGAAGTTCGAGCAGCAAAAGGAAGTCCGCACCTTCACCACCGCGCCGCTCACCGCGCCTGTCGAATGGACCGGCAAAGTGCGCGTGGAACTGTACGTCGCCTCCACGGCGAAAGACACCGATTTCATCGTCCGCGTCAACGACGTGTATCCCGACGGACGCAGCATCCTCATCGTGGACTACATCCGACGCGCACGGTATCGCGAAGGCTTCGAGAAAGAAGTGCTGATGCAACCGGGAAAGATTTACCGCGTGGCATTCGACGTCGGCTCACTCAGCCAGATTTTCAACACCGGCCATCGCATCCGCGTGACGGTCGCGAGCACCGGCGCGCCGTTTTACGAACCGCAACCGCAAACCGGCGAGCCACTGACCATCGAGTTTCCCGCCAACGCCGTCGTCGCGACCAACACGATCTTCCACCAACGCAGCCACGCCTCGCGCGTGATCGCGCCGGTGGTGAAGTAGCAATACGAAAAGAGATAAGCTCCGCCCCTGAAATGTTCCGGTTTTGTTCCGGATTCACAGGAATCAAAGTTGGAAGCGTGTCGAGTGGAGAGTTAACCCTCGTGCACCGGTGTGCTTGGGAGTTTGGTTTATCTTGGCTGTGAGCGTCTAACTCGGAAAAAGACACCGTACGAAAGCCCGCCTTCATACTGTCCACCTACAGCCCACTCCCAATCACCCACCTTGACACAGCGCCAACTGGTTCCTTGCGCAGGATGCTCGCGCCAAAGCACAGAAACAAAATCTGGCCATGGGTCGCAGAATCCTAGCAGCGCCTCATAACGCCGGTTGACCGGTTTTCCTGTGGGAATGAGAATTGTGCATTCGCTGGGGGTCCAATTGCTGGAACTGAGGGGAAGAGTCTGCGTGTGAACCTCCTTCGCCGACGGAACCGCGAGAAAATCGTCACGCTTGTTGCTGTGTGTGAGTTCGCCAGGATAGGTGATCACGGAGAAATCTATCAGAAAACCTGAATCCGACGGGGGCTTGAGATCATTAGCGAGCCGAGTGCGTTCAATGTCAAATTGCCAAGACCAGCCGTACCTGTGTTGACTATAAACCAAGAATTCCGGGAAAGTTGCATCTAAAGAGATGCGGCGGGTAACCAAAACGTTCTGATCAAGATCAAGACGGTCAAATACGTAAGCGGCCTCGGGTCGGGGAATATCCAACCACCTACGAATCCGATCCGGCGGCGGGATAGAAATGCTACGGGCAATCTGCCGGTTGTGCGCATCAGACCCGACAAACGTCTTTCCGGGTGCAGGACAAAAACTCTCAGGATGGATAAATGTTCGCAGGAAAAAAGAGGCTGGCGAATCAGGTTTGGTGTCCTTGCGCAACCAGTATGGCCCTTTCTTGAGGTGCGATCGCTGGAAAACATGTGAGCCACCAATGATTACTGCTGTGCGGTCTCCGCTTCTTTGAAGTTGGGGAGCGGGGTTCTGGAGGGAAATTGGACGAGCGTGTTCTCCGATGATCTCCCCTAGCAACTCGCGTGGCGAAGATGCGCTTTGCTGGAAAAACAGTTTGTTGTGTCGAACGCTATCTCGTCCGAGAGATAAGAAGGATTCGTTGGTGAGAAACTCTCCGGTAGGAAGAGAGACGGTTTCCGTGGCCTTTTCTGTTTGACGAACGGCAAACAAAGAAGCACCCAGTGCTAACGCCATGCTTACTTGCAGGAGATTCATAAAATGCTTTCCTTTGTGACTATAAGAGGGTGTTACGAAATGCCTTTGGCAATACTTGAAGCACTCGTGCTTCGCTTGTTAGCTTCCTCACCGCCGACACGATTCCTTCCGAGAGTGTTCCTTCGAGGCCGAGCGGACTGCCGATGACGGCGATGCGGGTGCCGACTTCGATGCTCTCGCTCTTGCCGAGCGTCAGAAACGGCAAATCTTTCGCTTTGAGTTTCAGGAGGACGAGGTCGTTCTTCGGGTCGGAAGCGAGGACGCCTTCGACGGGGAACAGGCCGCCGTTCTCCGCCTTGGCGACGGCGCTGGCGGCTTTCTCGATGACGTGGAAGTTGGTGATAAGCTTCCCGTCGCTGGAGACGAGGAAGCCGGTGCCGGTGGCGATCTCTTTGCCGTTGGCGTCGGAGACGACGAGGAGCATGACGGCTGGTCGAGCTTTCTTGGCGAGCGCCTTGAGGTTTATGGCGTCGGAGGCGCCATCAATGGTCTCCGTCTCCGCGCAGACGGTGGCAGGTTGGTTGGCGGCCAACAGCGCGATCCCGGCAAGCAGCAATCCGATCGCTTTCATGCCCGCAGGATAGGCAGCCGATGCCGGAAGGTCAAGCACCTGTAGGGACGACGCATGCGTCGCCCCTACAGACAATTCCAACTGCCGGTGTTGTTCCGGAACGTGAGATCGTGTGTAGAGGCGTGATACCTAGGAGTCTGTCCAAGTATTTATGTTGGGTGGTGAGTGAGGTGGGCGAGGC
>CAZNOK010000123.1:9215-15393 GCA_964574605.1 uncultured Verrucomicrobiota bacterium | reverse complement strand
AGGAAGCCGAGATGGAACAGATTGCCGGCCTCATCACCGAGGTCCTCGACAAACCCGAAGACGCCGCCGTCGCCGCCGCCGTCCAAGCCAAAGTCCGCGCCCTCACCGCCAAGTTCCCGCTGCCGTACTAACGCCATTTGACGGGGTATGTTATGGAAATCTTCCTGCTAACAGTTGTGGTGGCAGTGAGTGTTCTGGCGCTTTGCAGTGTAGTCCGACTAATTGTCGCGCTATTCTCGGCTGAGGTACGACGGAGAATTCGAGCGCACCCGATTCTGCATGCGTTGTGGTGGGTTCTTACAGTTGCGTGGCTTGTCCTTCTTTTTTGGCCATCAATTTGGACTCCGCCGCATCCTCATCTTCCACGTCGTACGATGGTAAAACTCGACGTAGTGAGCTTGAGAACTGCGCTTTGTGCATACGAGGTGGAATACGGCCGATATCCGCTCCAGAAATCCAAGACAGAAGATTACCTGTACGATAGCGACTACGTTAGCCTCGTTGCAGTTCTTCAAGGAACAGCCGTGCTGAAGCACGAGAATCCGCGTGGCATTGAGTTTTATGACTTCACTCCTCGCGACCTCGACAAGCAGGGACGTTACCTCGACCCGTGGGCAACGCTTACCATATCGTTGCCGACTGGAATTGCGATGGCAAAGTCACTGTGGGTAGCATGGTTATCAGCAACCCCGTGGCGGTCTGGTCGGATGGCCCGAACCGCAAGAACGAGTTCGGCCAAGGCGACGACATCTGTTCGTGGAAGTAAGCCTCATGTTCCGGTTTGCCGCCCTCGCCCTCGGCGTCTCGCTTCGCTCGGCTTGTTCCGGATGTATTGTGTTTAGGGCACCTTTGCGCTAGGATGCGCCCGCATCTTCGATGAACACTCGCTTTCAACATTCGTACGTTCTCAATGTGATGGCCGATGACCGGCCGGGCATCATCGCCGCGGTCAGCGGCGTCATCGTGGCGCTTGGCGGCAACATTGACGCCTGCTCGCAGACCGTCCTCGGCGGTTATTTCACGCAGATTCTCGTCGTCAGTTTCCCGCAGACCGTCGCCGCGCAGGACCTTGTCGCCCGCATCCAAAAGGGCGCGCCGCCGGGCGGCGCGCTGGAGGTCGCCGCGCGTCCGTATGTTGCGCCATCCGCGCCGGTCGGGCACGTGCCGACGGAGCGGTTTGTCATCACCGCGCTCGGCAAGGACAAACCGGGCATCATTCACCGTTTCAGCCAGTACCTCGCCGGCAAGGACATCAACGTGGTGGACCTGTATTGGGACTGCGCGGGCGAGGATTTCGTGTTGACGGCGCAGGTGGAGATTCCGAAACGCTGGGAGATCGGGATGTTGAAGGCCGACCTCGATGAGATCGGGCACGAGGAAAGCTTCAACGTCCGCATCCAGCACGAAAACATTTTCGTTGCCACCAACCAACTCCGACTGCCGGGAGGACACCGCTGATGCTTCGCACTGACGAAATCCTTTCGACCATCCAGATGTTGCATGCCGAGCACCTCGACGTGCGCACGGTCACACTCGGCTTGAACGTCAACGACTGCGCCGCATCGAGCGTGGACAGTGTTTGCCGCAAGCTCCGCGAGAAAATCATTCGCCGGGCCGCGAACCTCGTCCGCACCTGCGACCGCATCGGAAGCAAGTACGGCATTCCCGTCACGAACAAACGTCTCGCCATTTCACCGGCGGCGCACCTGCTGGCGGGACACGGGCTCGGCGCGGCATTGCAAATCGCGCGCACGCTCGATGACGCCGTCAAGGAATGCCAGATTGACCTCGTCGGTGGATTCAGCGCGCTCGTCCAGAAGGGAATCAGCGCGTCGGACGCTGTCGTGCTGGAAAGTTTGCCGCAGGTGTTGTCCTCCACGCAGCGCGTTTGCGCCTCCATCAATGTCGCCAGCCACCGCGCCGGCATCAACATGGACGCTGTCCGCCAGATGGGCGACATCCTCCTGAAGATCGCCGCGGCGACCGCGGCGCAACGCGGGTTTGGTTGCGCGAAGCTCGTCATCTTCTCGAACATTCCCGAGGACAACCCGTTCATGGCGGGCGCGTACCACGGCGAAGGCGAGGCTGAAGCCGCCATCAACATCGGCGTCTCCGGCCCCGGCGTCGTGGACAGCGCGTTGCGCCGGCGGATCCAGCTCGGCGGGCCATTGACGCTCGGTGACCTCGCCGAGGAGATCAAGATCACCAGTTTCCGCGTCACGCGTGTTGGCGAACTCATCGGGCGCGAGGTCGCCGCCGAACTCGGCATCCCGTTCGGCATCGTTGACCTCTCGCTCGCGCCGACGCCACAGGTTGGCGACAGCGTCGGCGAAATTCTGCGCACGCTCGGCATCGAGAAGGTCGGCGCGCCCGGCTCGACCGCCGCCGTCGCGATGTTGACCGACGCCGTGAAGAAAGGCGGCGCGTTTGCGTCCAGTTCCGTCGGCGGCATGAGCGGCGCGTTCATCCCCGTCAGCGAGGACGCGGCGCTGGCCGATGCGGCGGCAAAAGGACACTTGACGCTGGAGAAACTCGAAGCGATGACGAGCGTTTGTTCCGTCGGCCTTGATATGATTGCCATCCCGGGCGACACGCCCGCGGAGACCATCGCTGCCATCATCGCCGATGAGATGGCCATCGGCGTGATGAACAACAAGACGACTGGTGTCCGCCTCATTCCCGTGCCCGGCGCGAAGGTCGGCGACTTTATCGAATTCGGCGGCCTGTTCGGTTCCGCGACCGTGATGGACATTCGCAACGCCGGCGCGAGCGCGGCGTTCGTGCGGTTTGGCGGGCGGATTCCCGCGCCGATTCAATCGTTGCGGAATTGACGGTCGTCAGGTAGAATCCGCGCCGGTATGGCGGAGTGAACTGACATGGAACTTGAAGTCAGTTGTCCGAGTTGTGGCAAGTCGTTCGTTGTCGAGCACGACGGCACGAGCGGTGTCGCAGATTGCCCGCACTGCGGCACGCCGAGCAAGTTTAACCCCTCGCCGAAAGAACACGCGATTGCTCATGGCGCGCCGGCACACCATGGTACAGACCAAATCCATCACTTTCGCTCGCATGCCAACCTGCCGGTATCGCACAGGGTAGTCCCGACAGCGGAGGCGCCGAAGCCGCGAGGCTCAATCATGGAAATGATGATTTGGTTGCTGGTCAGCGCGGTTGGTATCGGCCTTGTCTGGTGGTGGCTGGCCAACCGTCCGCCACCGGCTGAGGTGGAAATACGGCCATCCACTCCGCCGCCGTCAGCGCCCTCCCAACCGCAACCGCAACCGCAACAAGAACCGATGCCAGCGCCGGCAAAAGCGCCGGTGGAGATTGCGTTGACGAACCCGGGATTTGAGAAGGTTTTGCAGGGCTGGAAGATTGTCCAGACGGCCGGGCTGGTTCGCACGATGACCGACGCGGCGCACTCCGGCAATCGCGGCCTGCGCGTGGCTGACGATTCCACGGAGCGCAACAGCATCGTGAGCTATTCGTTTCCGTTCGTGCCGGGCGACGAGTATGAGTGCCGGTTCTGGGCGCGTGTCGTGTCCGGCAAGGGCGTGACGGTGTCCCTGCAATTTGCGAACGCCGAGGGAGCAGCCCTCGAAAACAGCGTCGAGGTTCCCGCCGGCACGAAGCAGTGGAAGGAGTTCACCGTGACCGCCAAAGCCCCGAATCGCGCGGTCAAAGGCGAAATCGCGATTGCTACGACAGAGGGAGGAACGGCACTGGTGGACTTCGACGATTTTCGCCTGCGCCGGACCCCGTAGCGCTGAAGCCGGCATCCGCCGACCAAGCGGCGGATGCGGACAATTTTGGCGTTACAGCGGTCGAGGCAGCGTCAGGAGCAACCCATCGAGGCCCCGCAGTTGAGGCATTTGTAGCAGGAGCCGTTTCGAACCGTGATTGCGCCACAGGTGTCGCATGTCGGCGCATCCTGCATGAAATGCTGGACGGTCCGGTTCAGTTGTTCGACGGGGTTGATGCCAAGTTGCCGACGCCCTTGAGGCTTGGCGGTTGCTGCGGCTGACCCTGTTGCGGACGCGTCACCGGTCTGTTCCAACTCCTGCACCGGTTTGTTGAGAAGTTTCTTTTCCTGTTCAGCAATTTCCTTCAGCGGCAGTTCGGGCTGCGCGGCGGGAGAATTCTCTTCCCGGTAGCCGGGAATGAACTGGCACGCAAACCAACGGAACAGATAGTCAATGATGCTCTTCGCAATCGGGATGTCCTGATTCTTGGTGAAGCCGGACGGCTCGAAGCGTTGGTGCGCGAACTTGTTCACGAGCGTTTCGAGCGGCACGCCGTACTGGAACGCGAGGCTGACCAACGTGCCGATGGTGTCCATCAAGCCGCCGATGGTCGAGCCTTCCTTGGCCATGGTGATGAACAACTCGCCGGGCGAACCATCCTCGTACAACCCGACGGTGATGTAGCCTTCGTGGCCGGCGATGTCGAACTTGTGGGTGATGGCGCGGCGGGTGTCGGGCAAACGATGACGGGTCGGCGTCGCTTCGCGGAGCCGGAGTTCCTGGATTTCCTTTTCGAGCTCGATGATGCGTTGGTTGAGCGAGTCCATCTCGTGTTTGGCCGCCTCGACTTCGGCTTTCGCTTGCACGCCGTTGGTCTTCGAGGTGTTGAGCGGCTGGCTGCGCTTGGAGCCGTCGCGGTAGATGGCGATGGCCTTGAGGCCGAGTTTCCACCCCTCGATGTACGTCTGCATGATGTCTTCGACGGTGGATTCCTGCGGCATGTTGACGGTCTTGGAAATTGCGCCGCTGATGAACGGCTGCACCGCCGACATCATCCGCAGGTGCGCCATGTAATGCAGGCTGCGTTTGCCGTTCTTGGGACGAAACGCGCAGTCGAACACGGGAAGATGTTCATCCTTCAAATCGGGCGCGCCCTCGATGGTGTCGTTTTCTTTGAGGTGCTTGTCAATCGTCTCGATCTCGGCGTCGGTGTAGCCGAGTCTGCGCAACGCCATCGGCACGGTGCGGTTGACAATCATCAGCGAGCCGCCGCCGGCAAGGGTTTTGTATTTCACCAGCGCGACGTCCGGTTCGACGCCGAGCGTGTCGCAGTCCATCATGAACCCGATTGTGCCGGTCGGAGCGAGCACGGTGACTTGCGCGTTGCGGTAACCGTAACGCCGTCCCAGTTCGACCGCCTCATCGCCGCAACGTTGCGCCGCGGCGCGCAGCATGTCGGGACAACTGATGTGGATGCGTTTGACCGCGTCGCGGTGCATGTCGACGACTTGGAGCATCGGCTCGCGGTTTTCGGCAAACTTGTCGAACGTGCCGATGCGCTCGGCGAGCCGGGCCGATTGCGTGTAGGCGTGCAGGTGCAGGATTGCCGTGAGAGCGCCGGCGATGGCGCGGCCTTCGTCGCTGTCGTACGGCAAGCCAAGGGCCATCAACAGCGAGCCGAGATTGGCGTAACCGAGGCCGAGCGGCCGGAACAAATGACTGTTGAGCGCTATCTTCTCGGTCGGATAGCTGGAGTGATCCACGAGGATTTCCTGCGCCGTGATGAAAATCTCCACCGCATCCTCGAATCGCTCGACATCAAAGCTGCCGTCGCCGCGCAAAAACTTCATCAGGTTCAACGACGCGAGATTGCACGCCGAGTTGTCGAGGAACATGTACTCGCTGCACGGGTTCGAGGAATTGATCGGCGCGGTGTTCTTGCAAGTGTGCCAGCGCTGGATCGTGTCCTCGTACTGGCAGCCGGGGTCGCCACAGGTCCACGTGCCCTCGGCGATGCCGAGCATCAGTTCCCGCGCCTTGTACGTCGGGCCGGGCCTCTTCGCGTTGGTGACCCAGTGCGTCGTCCAATCCTTGTCCTCCAGCACCGCGCGCATGAAATCGTCGCTCACGCGCACCGTGAGATTTTCGTTCTGAAACGCGACGGAACCGTACGCATCACTGTTGAAGTCGCCGCTGTAACCCTGCTCGATCAACGCCCACGCTTTTCGTTCCTCTTTCAGTTTCGCCTCGATGAACTCCTTGATGTCCGGGTGCCAGACCTTCAGTGTGTTCATCTTCGCCGCACGGCGGGTCTTGCCGCCGGACTTCACGACGCTGGCGATCGAGTCATAAACTTTCAGGAACGACATCGGGCCGCTCGGCCGGCCGCCGCCGGAAAGTTTCTCGCGTCGGCTGCGCAGCGTCGAGAGATCGGTGCC
>CAZNOK010000123.1:0-9205 GCA_964574605.1 uncultured Verrucomicrobiota bacterium | reverse complement strand
GACAGACTTGAACAGCATCGCCTCGCTGCGCGCCAACTCCATGATGTCTTCCATCGTGTCGCCGACCGACTGGATGAAACAGGCGGAGCACTGCGGAAACTCATACTGCGTCGGCGCGCGCTGGATACTCTTCGTCGCCACGTCCCAATGCAAATTGCCAGCGCCGCTGTTCTTGCCGACGCCGTAAACGTGGTGCAGACCGCAGTTGAACCAGACCGGCGAATTAAACACGCCGTATTGGTTCACGCACAACCACGTCAACTCGTTGTAAAACGTCTCCGCGTCCTTCTCGCTGCCGAAATAGCCGTCGGCCTTGCCCCAGTCGGCGATGGTGCGCGTCACGCGATGGATCAACTGCTTGATGCTCTGCTCGCGTTCGGCGGTGCCTTTCTCGCCATAAAGATATTTTTCTGCGATGATGTTGGTAGCCTGTGACGACCAGATCTTCGGCACCTCGACATTTTCCTGCCGGAAAATAATTTCGCCGTCGGTGTTCTTGATCTCGGCGGTGCGGCGTTCCCATTCCAGTTCGTCGAACGGATGGACGCCAGCCCGGCTAAACACACGCGCCACCGTCAAGCCGCTCTTCTTCGGCGGTGCGGCCGGAACGACGCGTTTATTTTTCTTCACATTCCCGCTGCCATTGACAGCAGGCACTTCTCCAACGAACTCCTTGCGCCCTTGTTTCGCCTTATTCACGGAAAGGCTCCCCGTATTCTGCTTTACAGTAATCACATTCCCCTCCTCGCGCACATCGCGCGCCGGTTGAAATCGAGTCAAAAGAGATGGCAAACGACGAGGTTCCCCACCCCACGTAATTGCGACGGGCGCGACCATATAACACCATTAGTTGTGGTTTCAAGAAAAATCTTCTCCGGAACGAAACTTTTTTTTCGTCGCCTCCGGCACGAACCGCCGTCGCTCGCGCTGGCGCAGTTGAAATCGCACGGGACAGCCGTGAAAACCCCACGCTGCCCGCAGCCGGTCGACCAAGAAACGCTGGTAATGCGGCGTCAGACAATGCGCGTCGTTCACAAACAAGGTGAACATCGGCGGCGTTCCCGGCTTCTGAAATGCGTAATAAATCTTGAATCGTCGTCCGCCCACAATCGGCGGCGGATAGGATTGCGTCGCGCGCGACAACAACCGGTTCAACTCCGGCGTCTCCACGCGCCGGCCCATTTCCTTTTCGATGAGCTCGACTTGCCGGAACAAATCCGGAACATTCTTGCCGGTCTTCGCCGACGCAAACAACACCGGCGCCCAATCGAGAAAAAACAATTCCTTGTGGAGCGCAGCAAGATATTCGTCGCGGAATTTTTTCCCAACGATGGCGAGATCCCATTTGTTGACAAGGACTACACAGGCGCGGTTCGCCTCGAAGATTTGCCCGGCAATTTTTTTGTCTTGCTTCGTGACGCCGACGACGGCGTCGAGCACGAGCACGGCGACGTTGCACTCGCGGATGCTGCGCTCGGCGCGCATCAAGCCGAACTGGTCCACCGACGAAGCAATCTTGCGTTTGTGCCGGAGCCCGGCCGTGTCCACGAGGATGTACGGTTTGTCGGCGAGCGTGAACGGTACGTCCACCGAGTCGCGCGTCGTGCCGGGAATTTCGCTGACGATGGTGCGCTCGCTCTGGAGAATCGAATTGATGAGCGAGGACTTGCCGACATTGGGCCGGCCAACAATCGCAATCCGCGTCGGAGCTGCCGATCCCGCTTCACCAACTGAAGTAAAATCTTCCGTCGCTGCGGCGACGAGCGGCTCGACGCCGAGGCCGTGGATGGCGGCGATGGGAAACAGCGGATCGAAACCGAGTTCGGCGAACTCGTCCACGCCGCGACCACGCGCGTCGTTGTCCACTTTGTTGACGGCGAGGAAAACGGGTTTGCCGCTGGCGCGGAGTTTGCGGGCAATCTCGTGGTCGAGTGGCGTGACGCCGGCGGTGACGTCCACGACGAGGATGAGCGCGCCGGCCATTTCGATGGCGACCTCCGCTTGGCGGCGCGTGGCGGCGGCGAGGATATCGCCGGTCTTCTCGTCGTCCATGAAGGCGATGCCGCCGGTATCAATGACCTCGAAGGTTTTATCCTGCCAGCGAGCGGTGGCACTGACGCGGTCACGGGTGACGCCGGCTTGCTCGTGGACAATGGAGATGCGGCGCCCGACGATTCGGTTGAAGAGCGCGCTCTTACCGACGTTCGGACGGCCGACGATTGCCAGAATGTTGGAGACGGACGACATGAGAATTCTCGAACCGGAATGTTAGGTCGTCGCTAGTCAAAGGCAAGCCGATTGTGTTAGTTTTCGCGCTGTGAACGCACGCGAAGTTGCCTTGGAACTGTTGGAGCGCTGGCCGCGAGCGCGATGTCTGGCGGACGAGCTGCTCGACGATCAGCTTGAGAAGGCGACGTTGTCGGGACCGGATCGCGCACTGGTGACGGAACTGTTTTACGGCTGTCTGCGGCAGAAATTGGCGCTGGAGTTTTTGATATCGAAGTCTGTCACGAAAACCCCGCGAGCTGTCGTGGATGATCTCCTGAAGCTCGGCTTCTACCAGCTTTTCTTTTTGAAGATGGCACCGCACGCGGCGGTGAACGAGACGGTCGCGCTGGCGAAACGCCGGGCAAGCGTGGCGGAGGCGGGGTTTGTGAACGCAGTCCTCCGGACCGCTGACCGTAATAATGCTACATATGTAGCATTATTACGGTCACAATGGGAGACAGCGCCGTGGGTGCTTTTCTCGCATCCGAGGTGGTTGTGGGAGCGGTGGATCACCCGATGGGGCCGGGAAATGACGGAGAAGTTGTGCGCGTGGAACAATGAGCCTCCACCACTTTATGCGCGTGGCAGCCAGCCGTGGCCCGGTGTGCTGGAGCCGACAACTTTTCATCCGCTGTGCTACCGGGTTGTTGATGCGCCGAAGTTCTTTGCGAATCCGGGCCAGTACTACGTCCAAGATCCATCCACCTTGATTGCGGTGGACGTGCTTGATCCGCAGCTCGGAGAGTCGGTGCTGGATTTGTGCGCGGCACCGGGGGGGAAGACGACTTACATCGCTCAGAAGATGCAGAACCAAGGACGAATCGTGGCGATGGATGTGTCGGCGTCGCGGTTGGGACGCGTCGGGGAGAATTGCCGGCGGCTCGGGATCAAGATTGTGGCGACGCTGGCGTGCTCCGGAACAAAACCGGAACATTGTCTGCGCGGGGAGTTGTTTGATCGGGTGCTGGTGGATGCGCCATGCTCGAATACCGGCGTGATGCGGCGCCGGCCGGATTTGCGGTGGCGGTTGAAGGAACCGGAAATCGAGCGGTTGGCGGCGACCCAGGAAGAGTTGCTGGCGGCGGGGGCGCGGATGACACGGCGCGGCGGGGTGCTGGTCTATAGCACGTGCAGTTTGGAGGCGGAGGAAAACGAGCGCGTCGCGGAGCGGTTCCGGGATTCTCACCCGGAGTTTGCGCTCGACGCGACGCGCTCTACGTTTCCACCACGCGACGGTCAGGATGCAACGTTTGTCGCGCGGTTTAGACGACTGTAGGGTAACTATTTCTTCTTGCCCTTGCCCTTGCCGCCTTTGGCAGCCAGATTTTTCATTTCGGCTTTCTGTTCGTCGGTGAGGAGGGCTTGCGCTTGTTTGCGAAGGTCCTTTATCTTCGCTTCATCGGCGCCCTTGGCATCTTTGACGAGGGCTTCATATTTGGTCTTCTGTTCCGCCGACAGTTTTTGGACGATCGGAGGAGGCAACAGCGATGGGCCGCCGCCCTTTCTGCCTTCGCCCTTTGCGGCGAACGCGCTGAGGCTGGCGATCAATGCCAGCGCGATGGTGGTAACGAATATACGGCACTTCATGACTTAGGCTCCTTTTGGGTTGGTTTTTGTTTTTTTGGTTCTGCGCCTTTCGAAACATTGTTCGTGGACGCAGCCAAATTGCGTTTGCGAGGATTGTGAAACGCGAAGGGCGGCGGCTCCTGGCCGGGGTGCTCCTGACGCCATTTCTCCTCGAATTCCTTGCGGCGCTGCTCATACTTCTCACGTGCCTGCTGGCGTTCCGCGGGCGGCATTTTCTTCCAACGCTCGTTGTTCTCTTTCAGTTTGCGGCGCTCGTCGGGGGACATCTGCATGAAACGCTCGATGCGTTCGTTGACAAACTTGCGTTCGTCCGCCGGCATCTGGCGCAATGTTTGGTACAGCCGCAACGCGGACGCCTTGTCGCGGGTCGAGAGTGCTTCCCATTTCTGGTTCAGTTGGGCCTCGTCGGCGGCCGCCAACACGTGGCCGGCTGACGGCAGGAGGGCGGCGAGCATGAGGACGAACGCCTTGAGTTTCCTCATTTCGTGTCTCCCGTCAACAGATGGAGCGAGGCCACGACGTCGAAGTCCTCCAGCTGGTCCTGCTGGGCCATTGCGTAGATCTCGACTTCAGCGTCAATCTTGCGGGTGTTCCGCGTCCGCCAGCCGAACCAACCGCCCGCGGACAGCGTGACGACCAATGTGCCGGCCATCACCCAGCGCCAAAGTGGCGCCAGCCAGATCCGCGGATGTTCCGCCAACGATTCATCGAGCCGCCGCAACGTGCGCTCGGCGAAACCGACCGACGGTTCGGGCGCGGTCTGCCGCGCGACCGTTGCCCACGCGCCCGCGTAGGCGCGCCACTCGGCGGCGCAATCGGCGCAGCCGGCGACATGCGCATCGAATGCGGCGCAGTGTGCCGCATCGAACTGATTGTCGAGCCGCTCGTCGAAGTTCGCCTTTGTCTGCTGGCAATTCATTGTAGTCTCGCTTTCATTCAACACCGGTTCGGGGGAAAAGTTCCGTCAGTAATAGCCTCGCAATTGTTCCTTCAACGATTCACGGGCGCGGTGCAGCAGCGATTTCACCGCCGGCACCGAGCAGCGCAGCACCTTGGCAATCTCCTCGTACGAAAACCCCTCGAAACGGCAGAGCACGACGGCGGTGCGCTGGTTGTCGGGCAATCGTTGGATTGCGGAGCTGATGCGCGCCTGCAATTCGCGCTCGGCGGCGGCGCGCGCCGGGTCGGGCGAAGCCGCGTCGGCAAACTGCGCGCCCGGCGATTCGGTTTCCTCGTCGTGCCGCGCGAGCGCCTCCAGCGATTCCGCGCCGCGCCGGGCGCGACGGCGGCGTTCGTTGAGGATGGCGTTGTGGACGATGGTGAAGAGCCACGTCGTGAATTTGGCAGTCGGTTCGTAGCGGGCCGCCGAGCGCCAGACCTGCACGAACACGCGCTGCGCGAGGTCCTCGGCCTCCCACGAATCGCCGATGGCGCGGTAAATGGTCTGAATGACGCCGCGCTGGTGGCGCTCGACGAGTTCGCGGAACGCCGCGCGGTCGCCGCGTCGCACGCGCAACATCAATTCCGCATCGGCATCGAGGGGATTTACCACTGGACTTTGACGGACTTTTTCTGGCCGAGCCGGTCGGTGTAGAACACCTCGCCCTTGGCCCTGCCGTATTCATGGACGTCTTTGGTGATCTTCACGTCGAAACAGCAGTACTCCGCGATCTCCATCAGCTTGCCTTCCTTCCACCAGCGCAACGCCTGCATCCCGTCGGCGATCTTCGGCGCGTTCAATGTCGCCTTCGCCACGGAGTCGAGCGAGAGGCGGTGGCCGAGTTTCGTCTCCAAATCCACCATCAGATCCAGCGTCGGCGTCTGGCTGATGTCCAAGGGCGAGTAGCCGCTGAGCACCGTGTAGTCGAAATTCAAGATGTTGAACCCGACCACCAAATCCGCGCGCATCAATTGTTTGATGAGGTCCTGCACGTGCGCTTCATCGTAAATCTTGTACTGACCCGACGCCGTGCTGAACGTCACGCCGACCGACATTTTCATGTCAGCCTTGCGGTTCCAGCCGCCGACCTCCGCCGCGCTTTTCTGGGTCTCCAAGTCGAAATAGACAATGTTCGGCATCGGCGCCAGCATACCCGAACTGCCGCCCCAAACGCAACACCTGCGCCGCGCATTGACCCGGCGGAAGTTGTTGTTAGAATGATTACATGAATCGAACACGGTGGATACTCATCTGCGTCATCCTGTTGTTGGCGGCAACACGCATGCGGGCCGGCGAGACCGACACCGTGACACGTGTGGCGTTGACGCTCATAGATGGCTCGCGGGTGTTGGGCATCAGCAAGGCCGCCACGCTCAAGGTAGAGTGGGAAGGACGGGAGTTGAATTTGGAGCTTGCCCTTCTGAAACAGATCCAGTTGACAGGAAGGCCAGCGAAAGCGCAACTGCGTTTCGTCAACGGCGACAAAATGGAAGCGGCGTTGAAGTCGGACTCGTTCCCGGTGGAGACGCTGTTTGGGACACACCAGATCAAGGCCGAACTGGTGCGGACAGCAGATTTCTTCGTTAGTGGCAAGAAAGGGATTGCGCCCGAAGAAGGACTGCTGTTGTACTACTCGTTTGACAACGTCACCGGCGACCGGGTGCCTGACCTTAGCGGCAACAGCAACGATGGCAAGATCAACGGTGCGAAAGTGGTTCACGGCAAGTTCGGTTCCGCGATGGAGTTCAGCCGCAAGACCGACAACGTCGAGGTCAAAGACATCCCCGGCCTGAAGTTCGGTGTGGACGATGATGTTACGCTGGCGCTCTGGTGGAACGGCACGGGTGACCTTCGTCACGTGCCCTTGCTAACCAAGTATTTGGCAGCGGGTCATCCTGAAGGACGAGGATTCTGCCTGATCACTCTGCCACCCGAGGGATACTACATCCCCGCATACATGGACTGTTACGCTAGGTTCACAGTGTCCTTGTCTACCGGTGAATGGCATTACGTCGCGGTCGTGAAGAAGGGACGCGCATGGTGCGTGCACCATGACGGCAACGAACTCCCAATCGGAAGAACAATGGCATGGCCGTGCCAAGAGATCTCAGTGGATGCTCCATTGTTGATTGGCGGTAGCGATGCCCCCGATTGGCCGCCGTTCAACGGCTGCATTGACGAGGTGCGCATTTACAACCGCGCGTTGTCAGCGGACGAAATCAAGGCGCTGGCGGAGAAGAGATGAAATTGCGTTACGCAGAACGTTCCGTTGCTGGGCCGTGCCCATCCAATCAGGACAGCGTCGGTTTCTGGCAGGACAACAACGACGAGCGCGGCGCCATCGCGTTGCTGGCCGACGGCGTCGGCAGCCTCGGTTCCGGCGATATTGCCAGCCAGCTTGCGATCCAGACCGGCTTGCGTGTATTCCGCGATGCGCGGCCCGATGCGACGCTGCGCCAACGTCTGCTGGAGTTGTTTAACACGGCCAATCTGGCTGTTTTCGACAAGAGTTTTGAGCCGGACGGCCCCGGCCGCATCGCGACGACGCTGGCGGCGGCTGCGTTTGGCGAGCGGGAGGTCGTGGTCAGCAACGTCGGCGACACGCGCGTTTACCTGGTGCACCGCGGCATGATCAAACAGCTCAGCGTGGATCATTCCATCGTCGGGATGCAACGGCGGTTCGGCCACATCACCGAGGCCGAGTCGCGCACCAGCGAGTTCCGCCACCTGATCACGCGCGGCCTCGGCGTCGAACCGCAGGTGCGGGTGGACATGGATGAGGCGCCGTTGTTTGCGGGCGACCAAGTCGTGCTGTGCAGCGACGGCCTGCACGGGTACGTCTCCGATTTGGAAATCGCGCGGATTGTTGACAAACTCGATCCGGCGACTGCCTGTCGCAAGCTGGTTACGCTCGCCGAGCAGCGCAACACCACCGACAACACCTCCGTTCAAGTCATTTTCGTCGAAGCCATCTAGCGCCTGCGCCGAATTGCGCATTGCGGTCAGGCAACAACAGTCCTCGCTGAATTGCCATTTTTTGATCTCCTTGAGGAACACGCAGTTGCAGCAGGCGCTGTGGCGCATGGCATGTGGGTTGCGAGGATGCCAGGCACTCAACGTGAAAGGAGAAATCATGAAGTATCTGGCTGTGTTGGTGAATTGCATCGTGCTGCTCGGCACCGGCGTCCGGGCTGATGATTGGAAATTCGAAACAGGTTTCGATTATTTCACCGAGTACATCTTCCGGGGCGTGGATGTCTCCAAGAACCAGCCTTTGTACGAGCCGCATTTGATCGCCGGTTACAAGGGCGTGACGTTCACCTACATCGGTTACTACAGCTACTACAAACAACCCGACCACCCGTGGTACGTCGAGAATGATCTGTCGCTCGACTACAGCAAGACCCTCGGCAAATTCACCGCCACCGCCGGGGCGTTGTGGTACGTGTACGATGCCAAATCGGGCGCCGACACGTGGGACTTGTACGGCGTGCTTGCCTACGATTTCCCGTTGCTGAACCCGAAACTGACCATCAACTGGGATGTGGACAAATTCCGCACCGGCTACGGCACCGCCAGCATCAGTCACCCGTTCAACCTCACCAAGTCGTTCACGATCACGCCGAGCGCCGCGCTGGGAATTGACTTCGGCTACAACTCCCGCGCCGCACAATCCAACGCGGATTTCAACGATTTGCTACTTGGCCTCACCGCCAACCTGCAACTCAACAAGCATCTTTCCGTTCATGCCGGCGTGCAGTTTTCGGTCGCGCTCAATTCCTTGCGCGACATCGGCCAAGGCAACGAAACCATCGGTAATATTGGCCTCACCCTCACCTTCTGAGCGACTCCGTCCGGTCAATCCTCCAGCAACAGACGGTAGCCGACGCCCGGTTCGTTGCGGATCAACCGGCCTGCCGGTGCCGGCTTCTGACGCAGGTGCGTGATGCACACGCGAAGATATTGCGACTGCGTCTCGGCCTGCGGTCCCCAGACGGCACGCAAGAGTTGCGTGTGCGTCACCACTTTGCCGGCGTGACGCACGAGTTCGTGCAACAGCGAGTATTCCGTCGCCGTCAGCCGGACTTCATCGCCTTTCACCGTCACTGTCCGCGCCGGCGTCGCGCGCGCGGACTTTATCGTGTTCGTCCTCGCGCAGCCGTTTCAACACCTCCACGCCGTCCCTGTCGGGCAAACCGAGATCGAGGAACACTACGTCTGGCCGTTGGCACACGACGGCCTGCAAGCCTTGTTGGCCATCCGGCGCCTTCGAGACCGACGCGTAACAAGCGTTGGAGTTCAAAGCCAGCAGAACGCGGGCTACCGATCACATGCTTCCTGCGAAATACTGGTATCCATTGACCGTCGAGAATGCTGCACTGCGATGCACGGGCTGTAACAACAAGAAAG
>CAZNOK010000122.1:0-15416 GCA_964574605.1 uncultured Verrucomicrobiota bacterium | reverse complement strand
CTTAAATGTCCTCTGAGTTGTGACGCGCAGGCGCTCCAACCACGATGCTTCAACGCCGCTACGCACCATTCGCCGATGGCACCGACGAGCCTGTCGCTCGTGCCTTGCAGAAAACCCACACGTGTATGGGTCACTTGGGGACAGATGGCTAGTTCGCGCTACTTTTGTTTCTGCTCACGCGAATGGCCTTTATTCTGCCTTTTGGGGAGGCAGCGATGGAACATTTTTATCAAGTGCCGCAGGCGGACATTCTCACGGGGTTACGTCATCTGCTTTGCACAACCATTGTCGCATACGCATCACCCCTACCGCGGTCAAGGGGGCGCAACGCAATTTAGCGTCGCCAAACAACCGCCCTTCTGCCATGTTAACGGCGTATGGCGAGCAAGACCAAATCCCGACCGCCGCGCGCCAAGCGCCTGTTATTGACACGCGCCTGGCTTCTGATGCGAATGCAGTGGCGCGGGGCCACCGTGGGGTTTGCCCTGTCGTTTCTGGCGATTGGCGCCAGCCTCTACCAACCGTGGCCGATCCAGATCGTCGTGGACTCCATTCTCACCGACAAGGCGCCGCCGCCCCGATGGCTCACGCCGTACATATCCGACAAGAGCGTGGCCTTGCTGGTTGTGTGCTGCGTGTTGCTGGCCGTCTATTTCCTCCGCTACGCCTTGAACGCATGGGGCACCATGTACCTCGTCCGCGCCGGACTCGAAATGACCCACGGCCTCCGCTGCCGGCTCTACGAACACATGCAGAAACTTTCGCTCCTGTTCCACGAGCGCCATGCCGTCGGCGATTCCATTTACCGTGTCACGTGGGACACCTATTCCATCCAGACCCTTTTCAACAGCGGCGTCGTGCCGATGGTCAACGCCATCGCCACGCTGCTCGGCATGCTGGTCGTCATGTGGCGGTTTGATCCGTTGTTGACGTGGCTTGCCCTCGCCGTCGTGCCGGCGTTATGGCTGACGATCAAATACTACGGCGAGCGGATCGGACGCACCGCCACCGAGTATCACGACAGCGAAAGCAAAGTCAGCACTGTCATTCAGGAAACTCTCACCGCCATCCGTACCGTCCAGGCCTTCGTCCGCGAGGAGGACGAGCGCAAGCGTTTCGAGAACGACACAAGCCGTTCCTCCGAGGCCAACCTCCGCCTGATGCGCGAGCAGGTCATGGTCGGGTTCATCGCCGGCCTGATCACGGCCGCCGGCACCGTCGCCATCGTCTGGGTTGGCGGCGAACGCGCGCTCAACGGCAAACTCAGCGTTGGCGAACTCATCGTCTTCATCACCTATGTCGGCATGCTCTACACGCCGATGGCCACCCTCAGCGGACTGGCCACCGCCGTGCAGGGCGCGCTCGCGCCCTTCCGGCGCGTCGTCGAAACCCTTACCGCCAATCCCGTCATCCGCGACAAACTGCGAGCCAAAACGCTCACGGACTGTCGCGGCCTCGTCCGCTTCGAGCACGTCCACTTCAGCTACGAACCGGGCCGGCTCATCCTCAAGGACATTGACTTCGAGGCGCATCCCGGTGAGATGATCGCGCTGGTCGGCCCCAGCGGTTCCGGCAAGTCCACGCTGTTGAGCCTGCTGTTTCGCTTCTACGACCCGCAAAAAGGCCGCGTCCTCGTGGACGGCGCCGATGTGCGCGATTACAAATACCAATCGTTGCGCCGGCAAATCAGCATTCTGCCGCAGGAACCGATTCTGTTCTCCGCCAAGATCGCCGAGAACATTGCCTACGGCCGGCCGGACGCCACGCGCGACCAGATCATCGAAGCCGCCAAACAAGCCGAGGCGCACGAGTTCATCGCCGCCATGCCGCAAGGCTACGACACGCCGATCGGCGAACGCGGCGCGACCCTCAGCGGCGGCCAGCGCCAACGCCTCGCGCTCGCCCGCGCCTTCCTCAAGGATTCGCCGATCCTGATTCTCGACGAACCGACCGCCGCACTCGACGCCGAGACCGAAGCCGCCGTGTTGCGAACGTTGCGCCGGCTCCGCGAAAACCGAACCGTGTTCGTCGTCGCTCACCGGCTCTCGACGATTCGCGACGCGACCTCCGTGATGGTTCTCCAAGCCGGCGCACTCGCCGAGCACGGGACACACGAGGAACTGCTCGCCCGGCACGGGCCGTACGCCCGCCTCGTCGAACTGCAATTCGGACCCACGAAGTGAACGGCCCGGCGATTCTTTTCGAGGACGCCGATCTGCTGGTGGTGAACAAGCCCGGCAACCTCGTCTGCCACTCCGCCTCGCGGCCCGGCCAGGCGTCGCTCGCCGCGTGGGTCCGCGAACACGGCATCGCCACGCCGCGATTCCTTGGCCGGCTTGACCGCGAGACCAGCGGCGTCATCGTCGTCACCAAGAACGAGCGCGCCGCGAAAATTCTTGGCAAACAAATGTTGCGGCGCGAGCTGGAGAAAGAGTACGTTGCCATTTGTTGGGGGCGGTTCGCGGAAGAGCGCGGCGTCGTGGACAAACCGATTGGCGTCACGAAAGACGCGGTGGTGTACACCAAACGCGTGGTGGACGAAGCCGGCAAACCGAGCGTGACGGAGTTTGAGGTCGAGCGGCGAGTGGCGAAGTTCACGGTGGTGCGGTTGAAGCCGCGGACCGGGCGGGCGCACCAGTTGCGCGTCCACATGGCGTGGCTCGGTCATCCGATTGTCGGCGACAAAGTGTACGGGCCGGATGAACGCTGGTATCTGGCGTTCATCAAACAAGGCGTAACGGAAGAGATGTTGCGGTGTTTGTTGATGCCACGACACGCGCTGCACGCGGCGGCGGTGTCGGCGCGGCATCCGACAACGCAGCAGTGGACGACATGGCGCGCGGAGTTGCCGGAGGACATGAGACGGTTCATCGAAGAACATGCGTGACTTATTTCAGAACGCCGGGTTCCGGCGGTTGTGGGCGTCGCTGGTGGCGCTGTCGCTCGGCGACGCGCTGATGCAGATGGCGCTGCTGGAACTGTTTCACCGGCACGACTACGACGAGCGGATCGAGACGGCGAAAATGCTCTTTGCGGTGGCGGTGCCGGGGTTGTTGTTCGGGCCGGTGGCGATGGCGTACCTCGACCGGTGGCAACGGCGGACGGTGTTGCTGGTCAGCGATGCGTTTCGGACGTTCGTGGCAGTGGGGATTGTGGCGTGGCTGTGGTTGTTGTCGGGACACATGGAGGAGCGGCATCTGCTCACGGTGTACACGCTGATTTTTGTGATTGGGACGGTGGCGACGTTTTATCTGCCGGCGCGAGTGGCGTTGTTGCCGAACTTGGTGCCGACGGACCGGTTGATGCAGGCGAACACGCTGTTCACGACAAGCCTTGCCGTGGCAGCAATCGGCGGCCGGGCGCTGGGTGGATTCTTGGCGGAAGTGTTCGGGCCGATGGTCGGCATGGTGGCGAACGTGGCGGCGTATATGTTGAGTGTGGTTTGTCTGTTGCGTATCCGGATGCTGCCGCACCCGACATCGCACGCCACGAGCGGTTGGTCGGAGTTGCGAACGGGGCTGGCATACTTGTGGCAGCACGGGCTGGCGTTGCGGCTGGTCTGGGTGGCAGGCGCGTTCGCGTTTGTCGGCGGGCTGTTGCTGGTGGAAATGGTCGGGTACGCGATGGACACGCTGAAACTCGGAACCGGCGGCGTCGGCTATCTCGTCGGCGCCGGCGGCGCGGGAGCGGCCATCGGTCTGGTGATTTGCGGGCGCGGCCCGAAGTGGGTACGGGCGGATTGGTTGACGCCGCTGCAATTGGCGGTGGTGGGTGCGGCGTTGGTGGCGATGGGGTTGACGGAACAGGTTTGGATCGCGGTGCCGCTGGTGGTGGTGGTGGGCGCAGCGGCAGCGATGGCGGCCATTCACGTGGACTCGAAGTTGCAGGAGCACGTCGAGGAGACGCGGCGCGGCGCGGTGTTTGCGGCGCGGGGAATGTTGACGTCGCTGACGACGGTGGTGGCGTTCTGGTTGCAGTTCGGAACGGCGTGGTTTCGCAAGACGGATGCGCCGGTGGTGATGTGGTGGCTCGGCGTGGGCGCGCTGGCGACGGGGTTGTTGACGTTGGTGGCGATGCGGCTGCGGGTCAGCCAACCTCAAGGCTGAGCAGGCAAACGTCGTCGGGAAATTCCTCGGCGCCGGCGAACTGTTGCGTCTCCCGAAGCAACTCGACAAACAACTCCGGCATGGGACGGGCGATGTGTTTGTTGACGAGACTGCGGAGGCGATCCTGTCCGTATTCCTCACCGTTGGGGTTGGTGACTTCAAAGAGGCCGTCGGTGTAGAGCAAAACGGCGTCGCCGGATTCGACGGGGTGTTGGTGTGTGGCGTAGGTGGAGTTGGCGAACAAGCCGAGGGCCGGACCGGTCTGGGAACTGTTCGAGACCGGGATGACAGCGTCGCGGCGTCGCTGGAGATGCAATGGCGCGGGATGGCCGGCGTTGGCGCAGCGGAGTTGGTGGCGTTCGGCGTCGGCGACCGCGTAGAACACGGTGGCGAAGATGGTGGAGTCGGTTTGTTGGAGGATGCTGACCAGTTCGCGGTTGATTTCCGCAAGGAGACTGCCGGGATCAGCGGCCTTGGCGGTCAGTTCGTCCACGAGCGGCCGGATCATGGCGGTGATGAGCGACGCGCGAACGCCGTGTCCCATGACATCGCAAATGAAAACGCCGGCGGAAGTGTCGGTGATGGGGAACACGTCGAAGAAATCACCGGCGAGCAGCGCGGCGGGTTGGTAGTGGTGGTGGAAACGGAGAAGCGATTGTTCCGGTTTTGTTCCGGGTGGAAATGTCGGGTACTGTTGCGGCAACAGGGCCATCTGGACTTCGCGGGCGAGGAGGAGATCGGACTGGATTTGTTCGTTGCGGGCGCGCAGTTCACGGGCGTAGCGGGCGAGTTCGGCTTCGGTGCGTTTGCGTTCGATGGCGTAGCGGACGGTGCGGACGATGAGTTCGCTGTCGGCCCAACCTTTGATGAGATAGTCCTGCGCGCCGGCGCGGAGGGCGGCGATGGCTTTGTCGTCGCTGGAGGAGGCGGTCAGGACAATGATGGGAAGGTCGGGGGCTTGTTGGCGGGTCTTGGTGATGGTGTCGAGGCCGGTGGCGTCAGGCAGCGAGAGGTCCACGAGGGCGACGTCCACGCCGCCGGTGCGGAGGCGTTCGAGGCCTTTGGCGAGACGGTCGCACCAGAGAAGCTCGAAGGGCGTGGTGCGGACATCGGAGAGCATTTCGGAGAGCAGCCGCGCGTCGCCAGGATTGTCTTCAATCAGGAGAAGATGGATGGGCTGGCCGTTCATGACGGGCTGTTTCCTTGCGCGGGCAGTGTGAAATGGAATGTGGAACCTTCGCCGGGCACGGACGCGAGCCAGATACGGCCACCGTGGCGCTCGGCGATTTTCTTGCAGACGGCCAGCCCGATGCCGGTGCCGGGATATTTGTCGCGGGTGTGGAGTTGCTGGAAGATGACGAAGATGCGCTCGAAATGTTTCGGGTCGATCCCGATGCCATTGTCGCGGACGCGGAAGACCCAATCCCGCTTGTCGCGCACCGCGGCGATCTGGATGCGCGGCGGTTCTTCGGGCCGGCGGAACTTGATGGCGTTGGCGATCAGGTTCTGGAAGAGCTGGATCAGTTGCACATCGTCGCCCCGCACCGACGGCAGCAAGCCGTCAATGGTGATGACGGCTTGATTCTCGCTGATGGCGACACCGAGGTTTTGAAGCGCCATCTGGACGATGTGGTTGCAGTCCACGGTGGCGAACTCCTTGCGCTGAGAACCGATGCGGGCGTATTGAAGCAAATCGCGGATGAGTTGTCCCATGCGCCGGGCGCCGTCCACAACGAAGGCCATGTACTTGAGACCGTCGGCGTCCAGTTTGTCGCGGTAACGCTGTTCGAGCAATTGGATGAAGCTGGTGATCATGCGCAGCGGTTCGCGCAGGTCATGGCTGGCGACATAGGCAAACTCTTCCAACTCGGCATTGGAGCGGGCCAAGGCGAGGGCGGTCTCTTTTAGCTGGCCTTCGGCGCGGCGCTTATCGGTAATGTCCTCGCCGGAACTAAGCACACCTTGGATTTCCCCGCGTTCGTTGCGCAAAAGGATGTTGTGCCAAGCGATCAGCCGTTGTTGACCGCTTTTGGTCAGGACATAGTTCTCGTAGAACTCGACCGCCTCCATTGTGCCGGCCATCAGCTGGCGGAACGTGGCCAAGACCAAGTCGCGGTTGGACGGCGGCAGAAACCGTTCAAACCAGTTCTGACCGACGATTTCCGCTTCACGGTAGCCGAGAATCTGGCTGCCCATCCTGTTGATCAAGCGCACGGTCTGATCGGCGTCGAGCACGAGGAGCATGACGCCGGCCACATCGAGATAGGTTTGGGCGCGATCTCGTTCTTGACGGGCAATCTCCTCGGCATTGCGGCGCTCGACGATTTCTGTGGTGAGAAGTGTGTTGGCGTGTTTCAACTCGTCGGTGCGGTCGGCCACGAGTTCCTCGAGGTGGTCGCGGTGCCGGCGCAAGTCTTCTTCGGCTTCCCGCCGCTGAATCAAACGCCACATGCCTTGCATCAGCAGCGTGAGCTGCCGCGCATCGGCTTCGTCGTAGGGGGCCTCTTTGTTGCCGACGCCCGCGACGAGCACAATGCGGTCCCCATCGAAGATGGGAGCGTTCATGTGGCGCAGCACAGCCACGTGACCTTCAGGGCACCCTTTCTTCAACGGATTCGGCGCGGCATAGTCGTTGGTGATGACCGGTTTGCGTTGGCGGACGGCTTCGCCCCAGAGACCGGTGTTCTTGACCGGGTAGATGCGTGGTTTGTCTGTGATATCGCATTCGGCCATGGCTTCTGCAGACCACGAGTGCATCGTCAGGACCGTCTCGTCCTCGTTCATGAACGCGAGGTAGCCGATCTTGCTTCCGGTGAGAGACACGGCCGCTTCCAACGCGTAGTCGGTGAGTTGCTGCGGGGTGACATTGGTCATCTGGTTGAGCTTGACCAGCGCTTCGAGACGTTCCTCGTCCAACCGCAACGCCTTCAGCGCCTCGTCGCGCTCGGTGATGCGCTGTTGCAGCGACTCGGCCATCGAGTCGAACGCGCGTGATAGCTCGCCGATTTCGTCGGCGGCGGTGTTGCCGATCTTGTGGTCGAGATGTCCGCTGCTGATCTGTTCGGCGCCGTAACGGAGATTGAGAATGGGCTGCGTAATGCCGCCGGTCACCAGCAGCACGCCCACACCCACAGCGGCTGCGCTGATGCCAATGAACAAAATCGTCAGCCAATCGGAGAAACGACGAATGCGCGCCCGGGCTTGATCGCAAGAGCGCGACAGCGTCGTGGTCAGCGATATCAACGACTGGGACTCGGCGAGAAGCTGGCCGACAAGCCGCTCCTTCAGTTCCTCCGCCACTGTGGGGTTGGGGGTCGGTGCGGCTCCCGGAACGTTGATCAGGTCAGCGAAAATGTTCTTCAGTTCGTCCAGCGTCCAGCGTGCCTGGGCGAGCGCCACTTGGTCAGCGGGCGTTTGGAAATCAACGGACTCGAGTGCGTGGGTCAACGCGGCGTGTTTCTGTTGCCATTGTTGTTTGGTGCGGCCGGTTTGTCGTTGGAGGTGTTCGTAGGTGAGGATGTTCAACTCAAAGGTGCCGCGCGTCACCTCATCAACGACCGCTTCCCGCTGCGCCTCGGCATTGATGATCCGGTTGGTGCGCAGCAACACCACGCCGACCAAAGCCAGCAACAGCAGCGGCACAAGCAGGACCAGATAAAGTTTGGCGGCGATCTTCATGACTCAATGAACCACCGTGACAGCCTTGGGTTTGATCGCCTGAAGCGCTCGGATGTCGAGAAACTCCAGGTAATTGGGCATGGCCGTGTTCTGTACCAGTTTAGCGCCCAACATCCACCTCGCCTCATCTTCCAGTTGTGACAACAACGGTTGCTCCAGCGTTACTTTCAACTGCAGATGCGGCCAGTCGCGCGCGAGCGTTGAGGGTTTGATTTGCAGGCGTCGCGCCACGATCCGCTGGGCCCGCTGTGGTTGCTCCTGCGTGAGTTGCTCGGCGCGCAACAACCCCCGGATCAGCCGCCGCGCGGCCTCGGGATGCGCGCGCAGGAACTCCTTGTCGCCGACGACGTGCTGTGTGCGCAAGTACATCCCCGCCTGCTCGAACACCACCGCGTTGTCGCCCAGCCGCGCCAATATCTGGCTCGTGTACGGCTCGCGAATGGCGACCGCATCCACATCGCCGCGAACCAGTGGCATCACGACGTCTTTGTTCCTCAAAAACGACAGCGTGATGTCATTTTCCGACATCATCTGGTGAAGCAACACAAGGTGCAGGTAGAACTGCATCCCCGTGTTACGCAACGTCGCCACCCGTTTGCCTCGCAAGTCGGCCGGCGTCGCGATGCCCGCATCCTTGCGCGCCACGATGGCGTGCCCGCGACTGCTCGCCGCAATACAGGCGAACACCGCAAAAGTGTTGTGGCGAAAACTGGCGGCCACCACCGGCACCTCCGAGCAAGTCACCACATCCACCGCGCCCGTCAGCATCGCGGACAACCCAAAGTCACCGGAGGCGTAGTCGGTTTCCGTAACGTCCAAGCCCTCCGCGGCGAAATACCCCTGGTCAATGGCGATGATGGGAAGCGCGCTCAACGAAAGCGCGGACATGCCGAAGCGGACCTTCTCCGGCGCAGACTTCTGCTGCGCGGGCCAGCAACCAACAGTCGCGAACAGCACGATGCATAGAGTTCTTTGAAAAAGGCTTTTCAACCGTAAAACTCTATACCCGCGGCAATTTTTTGCCAATCACTTCTTGCGGTAGGGGGAGTGGAGGTTGAAATAGACGCCGCACAACGGCTTCGCCCCGTCGGTCTCGCTAAGGATGATCGTGAGGTGTCCATCCAACGCGATGCCGTGGCGCAGCCCCGCCGCGCGCGTCTCGAACGCTTTGATCGCTTTCTCCAGCAACGATTGCAGGCTCCTCAGAAACTCATCCGGCGTCTTCTCGATGCAGACGACATATTTCTCGTAGTGACGGAGCGCGTCCGCCAGTTCCTTTTGAAAATCTTCCACCTTCAAACTCATGATGTCGTCTTTCTAAACCACCGTTGCTTGTCGTGCAAGCTTGCACAAGCGGCAGCGAACGGCTACAGTCGCGCCGACGCTGTGGAGGGGTGGCAGAGCGGTTTAATGCGCACGCCTGGAGAGCGTGTGGGGTCGAAAGGCCCTCGGGAGTTCGAATCTCCCCCCCTCCGCCAGTTCATTTCCCGGCGAACTCCTCAATCGCCTCGAACATCGCCACGACGTTCTGCGGCGGCACTTCGGGCAGAATGTTGTGGACCGTGTTGAACACGTATCCGCCGCCCGGCGAGAAAATCTCCAGCCGCCGCGTCACGTGCTCCTTTATCTACACAAGCGTCGACGAGCGGCCACAGTCGCGCGATCTGTCCAAGTGGCTCTACAGAAATGTCGGTCTGTTAGGAGTGGTATTTTTCTTGCAGCGGTCTTTTCAGTGGAGGTAGAGTTATAGGAAGAAGGGATGGTGCGTTATGAAAGAGTTGCTATTCTCCTGTCCGACGTGTGGCGAAACGCTTTCGACAGACCAAAGCGCAATGGGTAGTGAGTTAACCTGCCCCTCGTGTCATGCTGCCTTAACAGTTCCTAAAACGTCACTACAGACGCATTGTGCAGTGTGTAAAACACCGCTGTTAGTTGCAGAAACAAACCTCATTGAAGGGGCAATCTGTAGTCACTGTGAAAGCAACTCTCGTCCGGAGCCTGCGCCGTCAAGTCAAACAAAGGAAGAAACTAAAACATGTCCTTCTTGTGGGGCCAAACTAGCCCCAGAGTTTGCTATTTGTGTAAACTGTGGGCTGAATTTCAAGACAGGGTTAAGGCTAATCACAACTGTAGACACGTCCGCTGGCGGTGCGTTACCTACATCAAACGATAGTCGCTCAAGTACAGGTGTCAGGATCTCTTTGAAGAAAAAAGAGACGATTCCTTCTTCCTGTTCCATAGAAGCAGATAGTAAGTCAGAAACGAACCGCGACGAAGACGGGTTTACCGGCAAGGAGAAATGGGTACAGAGGTGTTCGGACATACTGGACCGACTTTGGGATACCGGGAAACTAGCTGCGTTGCTATTGGCGATGGCTGCCGTCGTGTATTTCGTTTTTGTAACGGTGCGTAAGAACTTATCAACTAGCAACAGTGTGGTTGCTGAAGTGGGGCGTGGATCACCAGTTTCACCCAAACCGGAGACTAGCAGCAACACTGTGGGTCAACTAAAGAGCGACACCACACAGCCAGCTACAGTAAACGCCGAAACTGTGATTACAGCCGTACAGCAGGTACGGTCCGTTGAGAAACCTGAGAACAAAGTGCCAGTGTATGTAACTCGCCTATCAGACAACGCGTTTGACTCAGTTATGTTGTTTTGCCGAAAACATAAACTGCCGCTTTCGATTGATCCCGAAGCTGTCCAATTGTTGGGGAAAGCTCAAGTTGACCTTCCAGACAATCCCACCGATCCCATTCAGGCGTTAAGCAAGGGCGTTGCAACACGAGGTTTTGTAATTCAACAGGTATCGCTTACTCCCAACAAGAAGGTAGCGTTTCTCACAACCCCTGATTGTTGGGTCTATTTAAACGCGGTGCAGTGTTTGGGACAGGGTAATCTTGTTGATGCACAGCGTTGGCTGCAAGGCTTCAAGCCAAGAAGGGCATCAGAGTACTCTCAGCATTGTGCTGAGCTTTCGAGCGTTCTGGAAGCAGTTGCGTTACGCAATCACGAGATTAGTCGTTTTGAAGCCGACATGAAAAAAGCTGTTGAGGTCTACCGCCAAGCGGATACAGCTACGGCTGTGGCAAGAACCGCAGCTGCGTCTGCGTTAAGTGCAGGAACCGCAAAATCTCAACTTGCGATAGCAAAAGCACGCGCAGAGGATGCATTTCGAGCGTGTAGTCAAGTACGAGCCGTATGCATGGAGTTTATCCGCGGAGAGATCCTCAAAAACAAAACTATTGTCAATCGATGGGCAACAGCTTTTGATCAATCGCTAACTACAGAGAGTCAGGTGTTGCTGGAGAATATTTTTGATTCTTATTCAAAGTTGAAAGCGCTTCAAGGTGTTTTTGAACAAGCTGGGATATCATTTAGTGAGAATCGCGTGCAATCAACAAGTCGATCCCGGACGAGTTCTCGGCAAGCAAGGAGTTCTCGGAAAGAAGAGGTTCCTCAGGAAGAAGAGAGTTCTCAGCAAAGAATTGTCCTCTCCCCGAATGTTGATTTAGGCAATCCACCCGATGACCTATTGCAACTGCGAGATAAGCAGGGGAAGTTGCTTATTAGGGCGGCACAGTACTGTTTGAGTGGAATCGCTGCAGATGAAATAGACCGATTCAAGGCTACACGGGATTTCTCACGGTCTCATATTATTGATAAGTCTTCTCTTACAGCGCGAGTCGGATATGGCTATTGCATCAGGGATGCATATGTTCAGTCCCTCGGCTTCATAGATCGAACAACCCGTCAGACGCAAGCTGAGTTAGAGGCTGTAATCGGTCAACGTGAAGAGGCTGAAAAACTACGGATGTTCTACCTCGCCACAAAACGCCCAGTTCACGTTTTTGCATCGAAAGCTTTCGCTCCGATCGGACATGTGCGTGGGTTGGCGGTTAATGGATTCAGTGAAGGTTCTCTTCTGGCCGCGTCAGCTAATGTTATTCCATTGAAAACTAAGACAGTTACTGTGACTAGTCGAAGGACTGATGCTGCGGTCATTGGTAACGAACGTGGCTATTTTGGCGGATTTAGCGAGAAGACGCTGGTTATCCAATCTGAGGTTCAAGACGCCCCTATCCATATCAATGCTGTTGCGTATGGCGATCAAGTTGACCCGTGGATGCGAATATCTGCCTACGAGGCTTACAAATGGCTAAGGACAATAGAACCTGGTTTAGGGGATACACAGGCATTGGACATTACACTTCATAACTTGGGTGGCCCAAAGGGAGGAGATTCAGCAGGCGTAACTTTCGCAACGTGTGGGTATTCAGCGGTCAAATCTATACCAGTTAGAGCGAGCGTTGCAATGACAGGGTCAGTGCGTGCCGACGGAGCTGTCAAGGCGGTGGGTGGGGTGCCACAAAAGATTGCTGGAGCTATTCAGGCAAATGGTGTTGAGATTGTAATCGTACCCAAAGAAAACGAACCTGATTTGCTCTTCATTCCAGTGGAACAGTTGCTACGCCTCACTTTGATTGTGGCAGACAGAATGGACACATATCTAAACTATGCCATGAATTGGCCAGCAAATGATATGACCAAAGAACAGCTAGAAGCTCAGAAAACCTTGGCTCAAGTACAACTTGCGCAGGTTTTGTTGTCACTCGGCGATCAAGCTGGTGCAAAATCCCTGCTCAAGCCTGTTGCCGCCAATCATCCTGAGGTTTACACCGCACGACGATTGCTCGATTTGTTAAACAAGTCTAACGCGCGAGGATCGACTTCAATGGTTCGATTCCTAACCGACAAGGAAACAGACGACATCATCATGGCCCTACCGTACAAATGAGGAACCGGTGTGACAAAGTCACACTTCTTGAACCAATGCATGTGTTAGTTTGCGGTTCGACTTGATGATGCACTAGAGAAACGGTCAGGCCAGTTCATTTCCCGGCGAACTCCTCAATCGCCTCGAACATCGCCACGACGTTCTGCGGCGGCACTTCGGGCAGAATGTTGTGGACCGTGTTGAACACGTATCCGCCGCCCGGCGAGAAAATCTCCAGCCGCCGCTTCACGTGCTCCTTCACCTGCGCCGGTGTGCCGCGGTTGATGACGCTGCGCGTGTCGCAGCCGGCGCCCCAGAAACAAACGTCCCTGCCGAACTCGCGTTTCAACCGCTCCGGCTCCATGTCGCGGCAACTTGTCTGGACCGGGTTGATGATCTCGAAGCCAGCCTCAATCAGGTCGGGCATGAGCGCATAGATCGAGCCGCACGAGTGCAACATCACCTTCGCCTTCGAGTGTTTGCGGGCGAACGCGCAGATCTTCGCGTGATGCGGCTTGAACAACTTCCGATAAACCTCCGGCGCCATGAACGGCCCAGTGTCCATGCCGAGGTCATCGCCAAACTTCATGATGTCCACCACGTCGCCGACCGTCTCGCAGATTTTCGCCAAGCCGACCAAGTGAACTTCCATCAACGCATCGAGGAACCGTTCCACCTCCGCCTGCTCTGCGTAAGTGTCCATCAGGAAATTATCCATCCGGCGCAGGAACGTGCCCCACTCAAACAGATTGCAGCCGCACGCCAGCAGAATCGCACGGTCGGTGCTCTTCCGCAACGCAATCGCCCGCTCCCGAAGTTGCTTCCAGAAATCCGGTTCGCTCGCGTGGTCCCAAGGACTGTGTACAAACGCCGCCCAGAGAACATGCCCCATCGCGGCGCGTAAGCCGGAGTAATCGGACGGATAGCCGTCGAGATATGGGAAACAAGTCTGATCGAAGAACGTTCCGCCCGCCGGCATGTGCGCGAGATCTGTTCCGGCTTTGTTCTGGGCGATAAACGAGCCATCGGGCTGACGCTCCGGATGGAACCAAACCGGATATTGCGCCTTCTGGCCGTCGGCGGTGGTGATGTCGTACCAGTCGGCATCGCGCGTGTTGAACGTGCGGCCCACGTCCACGACGTCCACGCGGAACCGGTCGAGGATGAAATCCTCCGGCTGAGCGAGCTGTTGGACGACATCGTAGATGCGCGTGTGGCCGGTGTTGATGCCGAGGTGACGTTTTAGGTTACCGTAGGCGATGGCCGAGATGCCGGAACTGGCAGTCGCGCCAAAGTCAACAGGCACTCGGTCCGGTTGCCGGTGTTCGATGGCGGCGAAGAGACGTTCGCGGGATGTCATAGCGTGCTCCTTTTACCACGCCCGACACCCGCGATACCAGCCCCCAAAAGGTCTGTCGTCCGTGGCATGATAGCAGCCGACGCCACTAGCATAGTAATGTAACGATCGTTACTCCACTATGGAAACTCCCGTCAGGTGCTCAGTTCGCGGGCGCGACGGGACAGGACGGCAAGAAATTCCTGATGGCGGGCCTCCATGCGCGGTCCTGCGTACGGCGACGGCCACAAGGAACGAGGCAGAAGCGCATCCAACGAGAAGGCATATTGGTAGGCATCGCGCTCGATGCGGGCCACACGTGCCAAAGCGGGAAGGTCTGCCGCACGCTTGAGCGAGTCCACATTGGCAGTCAAATGTTGCTGATACGTCTGGTGACGACGGCGGATTTCTTCCCAGTCCCATGCGACATTGACCACTTCCATGTCGGAACACAGGAACAGTGCCTCGGAACGAAAACCGCAGAAGCATTCCGGGATGCCTTGTGCCTGAATGATCTCGCGCAACATCGGCTCCACTTCGTGCGGCCAGACCCACATGCTGCGCTGTAACAAGCCCAGTTTGCGGTCGTGCAACGCCCGCCACAACAAGATGCGCTCCGTGCGGCGTGTCTCCGGCAGGTCATAGTTGAACACGCGCCATTTTCCGTCCCACGGCTCATTCCAGTGCCGGGTCGGGTCCGTGACGGCGATGCGCTGCCGGCCTTCCGCAGTGATGGTGAACCGGGCCTGTGCGCCGCGTCCGTGGCGGACGATGAGGCGCCGTTGCTCCCACCGCGCCAGCAAGTGTGTCAGTCGCTGTTCGCTATTGCAGACGCGCGCCCCGGTCAGGATCAAGCTGCAATCGCGCCGTGACAGCGTCTCCACGCCCCACATCAAGTAGGCCAAGGCGTGTTCGATATTGAGGCGAGAGCGCATGTCGATCTTCTACCTCATCCTTCGCATCATTGCCAACCAATAATCCATAGCAATGTAACGATCATTACTCTGTTACGGCATATATAACGCAGCCGCTTGCATCGAGAGTGCGTTCGCGCGAGGTCAGGGCAGGTGATAGACCTCTTCGGCGTCGGACCAGATTTTGCCCTTAAGCGCGGCGTCGGGGAGTGGTTGCTGGCAGGGATCGGTTTCCTGCCACCAACGTCTCGTCTCCGGATCGGCGGCCATCCGTTTCATGTCCTTGTCAAAATCCTTGCCGGTGTATTCGAGGTAGCTGAACAGGTAGAGCTTACCCTCAATCTCTTTGACATAGATCGAGTAGTTCTGGATGTGGCAATCCTTCAGCTTCTGGTTGACGCTCGACCACGGATTGGCGTGGAGTTGCCGGTAGTAGGCGGCCTTCTCGGTCTTTAGGCCGGTGACCCAGCCGTAGCGTTTCACATCGGGCGCGGCGCAACCGACGAGCACGACAACGAGCAACAGGGCGATATGTTTCATGATTCTCCTTTTAGTGGAAAATGACGTACAGCACAACAAAGGTCACCAGCACCGCGGCGGACAT
>CAZNOK010000121.1:8527-15450 GCA_964574605.1 uncultured Verrucomicrobiota bacterium | reverse complement strand
TCTGATGGGCAACCTGACGCGCGACCCCGAAGTGCGGTACACGCCGAAGGGGACCGCCATTGCCACGATCGGCCTGGCCGTCAACCGCGTCTGGACCACCGAGACCGGCGAAAAAAAGGAAGAGGTCACGTTCGTGGACGTGGACGTCTGGGGGCGCCAGGCGGAAACGATTGGCCAGTACATGTCGAAAGGACGCCCGATTTTCATCGAGGGACGATTGAAGCTCGACCAGTGGGACGACAAGGAGAGCGGACAAAAACGCAGCAAGCTGAAGGTCGTGTGCGAGGGTTTCCAGTTCATTGGCGCGCCGAAAGGCACTGCCGAAGTCAGCGATCAGGCGCCGCCGCCGAACCGCGCGCCGCAACGCGCCAGCCGTCCCGCGCCGCCGCCACCCGAAGCGCAGCCGCCGTCCGGCGAAGGCGAAGACAACATTCCATTTTGATTTCAACCCCAAGCGAAGGAACCCATGCCAAGAGAATTCAGTGACGCACCACCCCGCCGGCAGAAACGCGAGCTTTTCATCAAGCGCGACTGCAAGTTGTGCAAGGACCAGATCATCGTTGATTACAAACAACCCGACCTGCTCAAGAAGTTCATGACCGAGCGCGGCAAGATGCTGCCGCGCCGTTTGTCGGGCAACTGCGCCAAACACCAGCGCGAAGTCGGCACCGCCATCAAGCGGGCGCGCGCGATGTTGCTGGTGCGCTAGACGGAGAACGCATGAGCACGCAGATTATTCTGACCGCCAACGTCGAGAACCTCGGCGCCGAGGGGCAGACCGTGTCCGTCGCCGAGGGCTACGCCCGCAATTTCCTGTTCCCACGGAACCTGGCTGTCCCGGCCACGCCGTCCAATCTCAAGCGCGTCGAGGCCCAACGCAAGAAACGCGAGGCCGCCGCCGCCGCCGCATTGGCCGCCGCGCAGGAAACCGCCACGAAGCTGACCAAACAGGCATTTGAAATTGTCACCAAGGTCGGCGACGAGGACAAACTCTACGGCGCGATCACGGCACAAGACATCGCCGCGGCGCTCCGGAAGGAAGGCCTCAATGTGGAGCGCAAACAGATTCACCTCGAACACCCGATTCACACTGCGGGCGTGTTCGACGTGGACGTCAAGCTGCATCCGGAAGTTGCCACCAAGGTGAAGATTCACATCGTCGGCGGCGAAGTCGAACCGGCGCCTGCGCCCGCCGTCGAGGAAGCGCCAAAAAAGGCCAAGAAGAAGTAAGCGCGCCGACGAGGCCCGCGCATGGCTGCCACCAAACCACTCGCATCGGACAACACCGCCATCGCCGTCGAGCGAGTGTTGCCCAACAGCATGGACGCCGAGATGGCCGTGCTCGGCGCAATGTTGCTCAGTCCGCTGGATGCCGGCTCGGAGGCGTTGTCGCGGCTCAAAGAGGAGCATTTCTATTACACGGCGCATCGAGTGATTTTCCGCGAGATCAAGGCGTTGCAGGACGCGTTGCAGGCGGTGGACAACGTCACGCTGAGCCAACGTCTTCAAGACAAGAACCAACTCGAGGAAGTCGGCGGCCCCGCCTACCTCGCCGACCTGATTGGCCGCGTGCCGACGTCCGCCAACATCGAACACTACCTCGATATCGTGGAGGAGAAATACCTCCTGCGCCGGTTGATTGGCGCGGCGCACGATGTCATCACCTCGTCCTTCGAACGGCAGGACGACGTCCGGGGGTGGGTGGACGAGGTCGAGAAGGAACTGTTTGAAATCACCGCCGAGCGCGCCAGCAAAGGCGCGGTTGCTGTCAAGGACGTGATCAAGGACGCGATGCACAGCATCGAACGGCTGTTCGACACGCACGGCATGACGGGCCTGCCGACCGGCTTCCGCGACTTGGATTATCTGACCTCGGGACTGCATCCCGGCACCGTGTTTGTCATCGCCGCCCGTCCCTCGATGGGCAAGACCAGTCTCGCCATGAACATTGCCGAGCACGTTGCCATCACGCAAGGCAAGCCGGTCGCTGTGTTCAGCCTGGAAATGTCGTCGGAGGAACTTGTCAAACGGATGCTCTGCTCGCGGGCGAAGGTGAATCTGCGTTCGTTCCACGGCGGTTTCCTCAGCGAACAACGCGATTTCGTGCCGTTGACCAATGTGGCAACTGAATTGATGACGGCGCCGTTATACATCGACGACAGTGCGGGGTTGACCATCCACCAAGTCCGGGCGCGCGCCCGCCGCTTAAAGCTGCAGCATGACATCCAGTTAGTGGTGATTGACTACATGCAGTTGATGCGTGCGCCGTCGCGCAGGGCCGACAGCAGCCGGCAGGTCGAGATTTCCGACATCTCCGGCGGTGTGAAGGCGCTGGCCAAAGAGTTGAGCATCCCGATCATCGTGCTCAGCCAACTCAACCGGCAGCCGGACCAACGCGAGGAAGGCAAACCAAAACTTTCTGACTTGCGCGAGTCGGGTGCTATCGAGCAAGATGCCGACATCGTGGGATTGCTGGTCAGACCGGAATTGTACGCCGACGAGGAGGAGAAGGCCGAGAAGAAAGGCAAGGCAATGCTGTACATCGCCAAGCAACGCAGTGGCCCACAAGGCCTTGTGAGCCTGACGTTCCTCGAGGAGTACACGCGCTTCGAAGACGCGGCGCGGATCGAAGAGGGTGACGTGCCGAATTTTGGAGGAGACGAATGAAACAGTGGTGGTGGATCATGGCCGTGATGCTCGCCAGCGCGATGCTTTGGGCGCAGGAAGGGCCTGTGGTGCGCGAAATCAAGATCGAGTTTGAAGGACCGGAAACGGTCAACCGCACCATCGTGATGAGCAACATCCGCACCGCCGTCGGCAAACCGATCACCCGGGACATGATCGAACAGGACGTCCGCAATCTCATCGCCACCGGCTACTTCTACGACGTGCGCGTCTCCGAGGAAGCCGTCACCGGCGGTCTTTGCGTCACTTTCCGCGTCCAAGGCAAGGCCACGCTTCAATCCGTCGTCTTCGAAGGCTCCAAGCGATACAAGGACGACCGCCTTCGCCGCGACACCACGCAGAAACCCGGCGACATCCTCGACTCGTACAAGGCGCATCAGGACGCTCTCAAGATTCAGGAGTTGTACCAGAAAGCCGGTTATCCCGACGCCAAAGTCGAACCCAAAATCAGCGTGGACCGCGACACGGGCAAAGCCATCCTGCGCTATGTCGTCTTCGAGGGCGACCGCGTTTTGTTGCAGCGGATCGAGCTTCACGGCAACAAGGCGATACCATCCGCAAGCGGGATTCCGTTCTTTTCCAAGAAGAAGGGCATCCTCAGCGAGATGAAGACCCGCAAACATTGGTGGGGCTCCTGGTTGTCCGGCAGCGGCGTCATCAAGGACGACCAACTGCGCGAGGACCTCGAAAAAATCCGCGAGATCTACCACTCGAAGGGTTACATTGACGCCGAAGTGCGCGGCACCCGGGTCGAGCGCGTTTCCCCGAAATGGATGGTACTGCACATTGACATCTACGAAGGCACCCAATACAAGGCCGGCGCCATCAAGATCGAAGGCGCCAAGCTCTTCCCCGTGGCCGACATCCAGAAACGCCTCAAGATGACCACCGGACAGACGTTCACCCCCGAAGCGTTCACCAAGGACAACAAAGCCATCGAAGATTACTACGGCGAACGCGGTTACTTAGAGACCTCCGTCCAGGGCGTCCGCACCCCCAACGTCGAAACCGGCCGCATGGACATCACCTACACCATCCGCGAAGGCGAACTCGCCTACATCGAACTCATCGAGATCCGCGGCAACAACAAAACCAAGGACAAAGTCCTGCGCCGCGAACTCGCCGTCAACCCCGGCGACATCTACAACACCGTCCGCGTGGATCGCAGCATGGAACGGCTCAAGAACCTCGGTTACTTTTCCAAAGTCGAGCCGCGACCCGAACCGACCGCGATCCCCAACCGCAAAAACCTCACCATCAACGTCGAGGAACAACGCACGGGCAACGTTACCTTCGGCGCCGGCTTCAGTTCCATTGACAGCCTCATTGGCTTCGTCGAGGTCACCCAGGGCAACTTCGACCTCTTCAACCCGCCCGCCTTCACCGGCGGCGGCCAGAAAGTGCGGGTGCGCGGTCAAGTCGGCCTCAAGCGTCAGGATTACATCTTGTCGTTCACCGAACCGTGGTTTCTCGATAAACAACTTTCCTTCGGCTTCGACCTTTTCCACACCGAAGCCTATTACTACAGTGACTACTACGACGAATCCCGCACCGGCGGCGACCTCCGCATCGGCAAAGCCATCAACCAGTTCCTGCGGCTGGACATTCAGTATGGCATCCAGCAGGTTGACGAGAGCATTGGCGGCAGCGCCTCCAAGGAACTCCAAGCCGAGAGCGGCGACAAACTCCGCAGCGCCCTCCAAGCCAGCCTCGTTTACGACCGGCGCGACAGCGTCTTCATCACCACCCGCGGCCAACGCACCGAACTGACCGCTGAAGTGTCCGGCGGCCCGCTGGCTGGCGATATTTCCGTTTACAAGATCAACGCCAAGACCACGTGGTTCTTCCCCTTCTTCAACGGCCACGTCCTCGAACTGCTTGCCGCCGGCGGCGTGGTGGACGCCTACGGCAACACCAAAGGCAGCGGCCCTCTTGTGCAGGAATCCGATGGCTCCTGGCACAAAGTCAACGATGTGCCGCTGTTTGACCGCTACTTCCTCGGCGGCGCCAACACGCTGCGCGGTTTCGGCTACCGCGACGTCAGCCCCCGCGACGTGAACGGCGAACCCGTTGGCGGCAACACCTACATGAACGGCACCGTCGAGTACACCATCCCCGTCGTCGAGAAGGTTCGTTTTGCCGTGTTCTTCGACATCGGCGAAGTGGAACGCGACGCCTACGACTTCAGCGCCGGCAACTTCAAGTCCGACGCCGGCGTCGGCATCCGCCTCAACCTGCCCATCGGTCCGTTGCGGCTCGACTACGGCTGGCCCATCATGACCGACTCCGCCACCGGACGCTCCGGCAAAATCCAGTTCAGCGTCGGCTACCAATTTTGATAGAATCCGCCCCGCGCGTGTCAAACTCCGTACACAGGAAGGAATACCAACAAACCATGAAACAGAAGTGCCTCGCCATCATCACCACCGCCGCGCTCGTCGCCTTCGGCTCCGCCGGCTTTGCCCAAGTTACCGGCGGACGCATCGTCACCGTGGACCTCAACCGCATGTTCAACGAATACTACAAGACCGCTTCCTCCTCCGCAAAACTCAAGGAACAGGCGGAGTCCTACAACAAGGAACAGGACGAACTGCTCGCCCAGTTCCGCAAACTCAGCGAGGAACTCGGCAAGCTCCAGGAAGACGTCGAGAAACCCGAGTACACCGAGGAAGTCAAGACCCAGAAACGCAAAGTCGTCAAAGACAAGCTCGACGAAATCAAGGCCAAGGAAACCGAGATCCAGAACTACCGCCGCAGCCACACCGATCTCCTCCAGCAAGCCACCCAGCGCATGCGTTCCGGCATCATCAAGGAAATCCAGGAAGTCATCGCCAAGGAAGCCCGCGACCTCGGTTACCTCTATGTCTTTGACAAGTCCGGCAACACACTCAACGGCGTTCCCACCATTGTCTATTCGCAGGACGCGCTCGACATCACCGAGGACATCCTCAAAGTCCTCAACAAGAACGCGCCCAAAATCGCCCCCGCGCCGGCCAAGACCGACAAGAAGGGACCTGAAAAGAAACCAGCGCCGTGAACCTCACCGCGCGTGACATCGCCCAACTTGTCGGCGGTGAACTCGTTGGCAACCCCGACCAACCCATCACCGGCGTCGCCGGCATCCGCGAAGCCCAGCCCGGCGACCTCGCGTTCATCGCCAGCCCGAAATACTACAGCGCCCTGAAGACCACGCAAGCTGCCGCCGTCATCGTCGCCCGCGACGCCAGAATTGAAAGTGGGAGCGGCCTCAGTGCCGTGACGAAAGCGTTGATCCGCGTGGACAATCCTGTCGCGGCATTCACGCAAATCGTCCTCCGCGTCATGCCGCCGCCCGTCAAATACGCGCCCGGCATTCATCCCACTGCCGTCATCGCGCCGACGGCGAAACTCGGCAAGGACGTTTCCATCCAACCCCACGCCGTCATCGAGCCCGGCGCCGTCATCGGCGACCGCACCGCAATCGGCGCGAACACCTACATCGGCCACGGCTGCGCCATCGGGACTGATTGCCTTCTCTACGCCAACGTCACGCTGCGCGAATACACCGTGCTCGGCAACCGCGTCATCCTCCATCCCGGCGTCGTCCTCGGCGCCGACGGCTTCGGCTACGAGACCGCCAACGGCAAACACCAGAAGATTCCGCAAGTCGGCATCGTGGAGATTGGCGATGACGTCGAGATCGGCGCGAACAGCGCCGTTGACCGCGCCCGTTTTGGCAAGACCCGCGTCGGGCGCGGCACCAAGATAGACAACCTCGTCCAGATCGCCCACAATTGTGTCATCGGCGAGGACTGCATCATCTGCGGCCAAGCCGGCATGGCGGGCAGCACGATTCTCGGCAAGCACGTCACGATGGCCGGGCAAGTTGGGCTTTCGGGACACATTATCATCGGTGACGGCGCGGTTATGATGGGACAGACCGGTGTGGCTCAGGATGTCGCGCCCGGCGCAATCCTGTTTGGCTCGCCCGGTCTTCCGCACAGGACATTCAAGCGCAGCTACGTCGCTTTTGAACGCCTCCCCGAACTTGCCGCCCGAGTCCGCGAGCTGGAAAAACTCGTCGCCGAATTGCAGGCGAAGTTGAAGTAACAACTACCTAAGCCGCCCGGGTTGGGGGAGTCGTTGCGGAAAGTCATTCCAGCGGCGGCGGGGAATCGCCGCAGCGATTTCCCGCCGCCGCTGGAATAATGCGTTTGTTCGCCGCCTCAAGCTCGCTGGAATCGCGGCGACTGCAATCC
>CAZNOK010000121.1:0-8427 GCA_964574605.1 uncultured Verrucomicrobiota bacterium | reverse complement strand
AATAATGCGTTTGTTCGCCGCCTCAAGCTCGCTGGAATCGCGGCGACTGCAATCCTCCTGAAACTTCCCCTTGTTGGACAATGACTTAAGAGAATGAATTCGAGTGCCATTGGTATCCGACAGTTCGTTATGCTTGCCTTGACGAGAGCATTGCAGCATCCATCGGCATATCTGCCGCTTATAGATAGCGAGCGTCGCCGAAGGCTTGGTCGAGCACTGCCGCGCTCGCGCGCCGCATCTCGTAGTTTTCAGTCACTCGCGATTTCAGAGAACCTGCTTGTTCAATGGCGGAGAACAAGTGGTCGGTGGCCGTGGCCGAGAGGAAATAAAGCTGAAGTCATGGCAGGATGCAAGCAAAGATTGCAGCGGCACAATTTGCAAACGGGCGAGACGCCCGTTCCACTATTCAGATGATGGTGACCCGTGAACGAACCGTGTATGGCTGTCCCATCGCCTCGATGACCAATGTGGCGTCGGCGCTCTCCAATCCCAGCGAGACGAAAAGCACTTGGTCTTGGTCTAGGTTCATTTCGGGAGTGAGTTCGGCTTTGAGTTGTGCGAGCCGCATATCATCGAGCGGGCATTCAAACACTGAGTATTGCAACCGCGTACCGAATCCCTCCAGCACCTTCGCGACGCGCCGCAGCCGTTTCGGATGACAGATGTCATAACTGACGAGATAGCGTATGCGGCTCATCGTGTCGTGAACCCGTGATAACCGGCGGCCTCGCCGCGCACGAACCGCCACAACTGCCGGGCCTGCACTTCGAACATCCGACGATAGGCCATCTTGTAACCGAATTCCGGGTGGCTCACCTCCGTGTCGAGCCGGCGAAACCACGCTTCCCAGAACACCTTTCGCCCTCGCTCATTCAAGAACGTGCCATTGGCGCTGCGGATGAAATCCTCCGGACCAAGCTCGCTGCGATTCACGACACTGATGGCCACGCTGTCGGCCACCAGTGGGCGGAATTCCTCCATCAAATCCAGCGCCAAGGCCGGTCGCCCGTAGCGCGGCTGGTGCATGAACCCAAGAAACGGGTCGAGTCCCACCGCATGGCACACGCCGGTCAGTTCCTTGGCCAGCATTGAATAGCCCAGCGACAACAGTGCGTTGACCGGGTCACGCGGGGGGCGCCGGTTCCGTCCGCGCCAATCAAACTTCCAATCCTCGCGTTTCTTCAGCATGGACTCAAACTGCTCGAAATACAGCGCGGCGGCGTTGCCTTCGATGCCGAGCAACTCCGTCAACTCGCGCGCCGTGGCGGTTGCGTCGCGGAAGTGCACCATCAATTGCAGCACCCGTTCCGGCACTTCGCCGTTGCGCATCAATATCACGCGCTGATTATGAATCTTCGCGCGAATGATTTCCTTGGCCAGTTGCAGCCGCGCACCGGGCAACTCGAAAAGCCGGTACTGTCCCCGACGCGCATCCACGCCGCTGGCGGGCAAGGCGCACAACGCGCCAAGGTATCGTCCCGCCGGCGAGAAGTATGCCACGTTAATGCCAAGCTCCAGGCAGGTGCTGACGGCTTGTGCTGTGAGTTGGATTGCGCCGTAACAATAGATCGCGCGCACCTGATTGCCGGGAAGCTTGCGCAGCACTTCGTCCTTCAATCTGACGACGAGTTCCTCGCCGCTGACGCCGACTTGCGCGCCCGGCTTTTGGACTACCAACACCTCACCGTCGTCATGCTCCGGCCGGGGCGGCTGCAACGTCGGGGGTTCTTTGCCGGTCGTCTCGGCGGCAAACTCAATGGCCTGTAGGATTGTTTCCCGCAACTCGTCTTCGGTTCTCGACGCAAAGCCAAAACGCAGTTGCGGCTCCGGTTCGGCTTCCGCTCGCGCCCGCGCCCACCAGAGCGATTCATTCGGCAAACAAATCGGATACGCAGAGCAGTAGAGGCAACGAGGATCGTTCTTCAAGGGCGGGGGACACTTGCCGGACGCGGCGACTTCTCTCGCTTCCTTGATTGTGGCGCGCACCTTCTCAAAGATTGCTTCAGTGAACTCGACGGGCACGCGCCGTTTCTCTGCCGCGTAGTAGATCGCCCCGCGCACGGCTTTGACGCCGTGGTCTTGCAGCAACAGCGCGTGCGCCACCACTTGCATCGCGTCCGGCTCTTTTGCTACCCGCTCGCCTTCGGAATCGCGTCGGGCCGACCCTTTCTTGTAATCAATGATCTCCGCCCCTTCCGGTCCACCCTCGACGATGTCCACCACACCGATCAGTCCTAGCGCCTCGCTTTCCAATCGCAACGACCGCAGCTTTGATCCTTCCGGCAATCCGAGTTCTTTCGCATCCTCCAACCGCGATGGCGCATCCACATTCCGGTGCGCGTGCGACCCGGCCACGGTGTCCGCATTCTCCTGAAAGATGTTCTCGACCCACTGGAAATAAAACAGGCGCGGACAGTAGATGTAGTTATGCAGCCGTCGCACCGGCAGCGGCGGCTGCGCCTCAATCCCGGCCTGCGTCTGTACCGGCGCGTCGCTCATGGCGGGTCAGATTTTCCACTCGTCGGGCGGAGCGATTCCTAAATCTTTAAGGCGTCGAGCATTGATTTGTTTGATCCGTGTCCAACAGTCTTGCTTGACTCGCGTCCAGAAGTCTTTGCCTTGTGCTGCCCCAACGCCGTCTTCGTTGCCGGCGGCAGTCTTCTTTCCATCCAGAGTGAGCGGCAATTGGTATCGCTTGCCGTTCGCAATCAGCAGTGACAGTTTGTTCCCAACTGGTACTGCCGCGTAAAGATACGGAAACTTTCCACTCTCCAATTCTTCATCACCGCCGCTGTCATCTTCTGCGACTGTTGCTTCTTGTTCTTCAGCCTTTGGCTTCTTTGCCGGCGGTTCAACAAGTTGGACGGTGCGTTCCGTAGCCGAAGCGACGGCTTCGCTCAGGCTGCCGCGCCGATTTTTGATTTCTAGTTTGCCATCAGCCTTTGCTTCGGTGCGGAGCACAGGAAAAACATCCAAGTGGTCCGGATGCGTCACCGCCCGGAGTCCGATGTTCACTGCTGCACCGATGTCTGCGTTTTCCTGCACGCCGTCTTTGTTGGAATCACGGGTAATGACCGGTAGAAAAGCTGGGCCTCCATCCATCGGTAGTACGAGTGTGGCCTTCGGATTGTCCGAAAGATTCAGTTTCTCTGCGGCCAGCGAAATCATTCTTGCCCGGTCTGTCGATTGGCGTTTGCCATCCTTGTCCGCTTTTCCAATTGTTTCTTCTTTCCATTTCTTCCACGGATATTCATTTGCAAATCCCTTCGAGACTTGAGCGCATCGGATGCCCGGTACGCCAGTGCGCGAGCAGAAGCGCGACGAGAAGCGGGCGTCCACTGTAATGATTTGTACGCCGAATACTTGCGCCATATCCTGCAACTTGCCGATGACGGCGCGATGACTCCATTCCATCAATTGGCTGTTCTCATAGCGCGAACGGTCTTGGCTCGTTCGGTATCGGCTCAAGTCTTCAAGGACGATGGCTGCTACCCGTGGCTTCTTCTTTTCATAACGCCCATGAAGATCGCGCTCGGACTTCAGTTGCCATTTCGATTTCTCGTCAATCGTCACATCCGTGGGTTTCATCAATTCCAGACCCAAAGCTTCGGCCAAAATCATGTGAGCAGTCTGGTTGACCCGCTGCTCACGAAGTGCATTGATTTTGTCGATGAACGCTTGTGCCGGTTCGTAAATTCTATCTCCAGGGCGTACCGGTGACGGTTCTAATCCATGCTGTTCTTCGGTGTAGAATCGTCGCTCAAGTTTGGCAAGGCTCTGGCAGCATTGCCGGAAATCCTGCATCAAACGAATGCGCTTCATGCTTAGTCCACGCATTCCGTGGATGGGGCATTTCGGCTCGCTGCTCAGTTCGTTGCGCTCAATGTATGATTGCTCAATCTTTTGGTTCTCGTCTTTGGTGCAGCTATTCCATTTCCACTTCTTGTCTTGCAGCGGCCAGACAAAGCGCGCTACTTCCGCAATGACGCTCTGATCCCCCGTAAACAGCCGCATTGCGTCCTGCAATTCAGTCTCTAACTTGTTTGCAAGAACTTCCCAATTCCATTTGCCACCGCCATCCTCCTCCAATTCCTTCTTCAATGCAGCGCACGCTGCCTTCTGTGCTGCCTTCTGGCTCTTGGCGTTGTTCTTCTCGCTTGGCGTATGCCCACCTTTCACCTTGGTAAAGAGCGGGTGGGCTGCGTTTCCGTGTTGGTAAGAAAGTGCCTTCCAGACGCCATCGGGCGCGAGCGCCAGCCGCAGGTCGCGCATGAAATCGTCTTCGCCTTCTTCATCATCTGGATCTTCTTCTTTCGGAACGAATGCCAGTAATTTTATCACGTTGAAATGTTGTTCAATCCGGAATTCTTTCAGTTCAGCGCCGTCCAGAACTTTGTATTCATGGCCAATCGTTTTTTTCTTTCCGCTAACTTGCCAGCGGAGTTTGAACAAGAATCGAACTCGGCCGAGCCGACGCCGCAGACGGAAAACAAGGTGGTCGCCCAAATCGGGAAAAAACTTCAATTCAGACTGATCGACGGGAACGGGAAGGTTTCTTGTGTGTGGGAACACCCGCCGCGCAACTGTGTCAAATTCCGTTCTCTCAGGGTCTGAGGCGATACGCCCACGGCTACCGCATTTCTCTTCTTCCGGTTCGTTGCCAAACCCCTTGTGCTTATCCTTCCGCCAAATCTTCGCATCTTCACCCTGCAACCGAAACGTGCCGAAATCGTAAGCGTCAAAGACGATTTCGGGCGCAGAGCCAGCCGGCGAAATCGTGCGTTGATTCGGGCGGTCAGCATCGCGCCCGACTTTGATGTGCGCTCGACTCCACGCGCCTGCATACCGAACCCCCAAGTCCACGGAAAGAATGTCAAATGGCTCAAATCCGCCCGAACACCAGAGCTTTATTGGACTGAATTTGGCGTCAGTCGCTTCGATTTCTTCTGCGTCAACCGGCACGGTCGCATCCTTTTTCTTCTCTGTCTTGGCATCAATCGGCCAGCGCAAGTGCAGCCCAATCCATTTCCCATTCTTTTTGATCTTCCGAACCGAACCCTCTTTCTCGCCGGGAATCTTGGCCGTTTCATCCACGAGCGCCTTTTGCATTTCCCGCTCAAGTGCGAATGAGAACATGAAATGCCAGCAGCCATGTTTGTCGCCGGGCAGGAGCGAAGCCGATGACAAGAGCGGCTTCTCATTTCGTGGTTCATGGAAGGATGGCGGGTTCAACGCAACCAGCGGCGGTGCGTATTCTGCCTCGACCGAACTACCATCTGCCTTTGCAATGCGATCTCGTTTGAAACGCCGGTAACTGAGCGTGAGCGGGTAAAGGGCGTTGCTGTTGCCATCCATGAATGGGGGCGGTTCAACGGAATCCTTTTTGGCTTTCTTCTTCGGTGGCTGGGCGTTTGTCCTAACTAACTTGATTGGTTTGCCGTCGCCTTCGCAGTCGAACAAGTCAATGGGCGGGGCTGGCGTTACGGGAATCTCAAAATCCAGTGGGCGAAAACTCGTATCACCGTGCCTATTCTCCGAGCTTGGCCACGTGAACGCGATTGGTTTCGGCGCGTTCTTTTGCTCGTCCCAAACCTTCGTCAGTTCTTCGTTGGCTTCGCTGTAAATAACCCACCACCGCACGAAATTCTTGGGATGGTACGCCTGCGGTTTGTTCCATTTCGTTAGCCAGAGAAGATGATAGTCCTCATCGCACAGAGCCTTGAAAAAAGCACCACTCCCGAAGCCACCGCTGCTTTCTTCTCGCGCCTTTTCAATCGCCGCAAATAATTCATCTTCGTCAATCGGCTCCCCCTTTTTTGCGATTTTCAGGAAGTCTTGCCGGAGGTCTGCCCATCCGCCTATCGTTGCGCGGCGCATTCCGTACCCGATTGCCCCGCCGAGCTTGTCGAGCAACTGACGCATCAAACGTGGTCTCTCCTCGTCCCCTTCAATTCCACCAAGCTGTTTCGTTTTGCCTTTTTCGTCTATCCATTCGCCATGTCCGTTGAGTGCTGCGATCTTTGCGCGCCGTTTGCGGATTTGCTCGGCGCGTTCGTCTGAACGAAGGCGGTATTTGAAGACTTCCTCGGCTGCGCGCTTGAATGCCGACTTATCAAAGCCGGTCCACACAGCGCCCTCCCCGGATTTTGGACTAAGCCCCAGCAGATTGGTGAAGAAGGGAAACACAAGGCCGAATTCAGCCCGAATAGCGGCGACCGGATTCGTGGGGTCAGTTGGTTTGCGTTTCTGAATGTTCTCGTATAGGTGACGACGAGTTTGCGGTGACGGTGAAAACTTGTATCGCAAGCAAAGCCAATAAGTTCCGCTGGGCTTTGAACCGGATGCAACTGCCGGGTAGCCAAAGGTTGACGATAGTTGCCTGTCTTGCGCGTACTCCCGAAGCTTCGCAACTGCGTTGTCAAAAGTTACTTTCGGCGCGCTCGGATCACGCGGCGATGCGTATCGCGTTAACGCAGCAACGGCGGTCTTGAGCGGTTTATTCCAAAATGAGTTCGGCTTGCCGGGTTCGGTTAAACCGAAGGCGAGTCCATAGTCTTTTAGCGCATCCTCGCTCGACAGTTCGGTGACCGGCGAATTGAAGCAATACTTCAGTTCCAATCGTTTCGCATAAGCTGCATCGTCGAAGTCGGAGCGCAATTCTTGTTCGACAACCGGCTTTAATTCGGCAGCGACTTTCAACCAGTAAGCGTTGTTTTGTGATATGACTTCCTCGCCGCCCTGCGTCGAGGCGGGATTCGATAGCCGTTGATACCAGTTGCTGGCGAACTGTGCCATGTCGGTAAGCGCGGCTTTGGTCTTTGCGTTCTTTCCTTTGCCCTGCTTCTTGATCTGTACAGCTTCGCTCGCCAGTTTACGGTAAAGGCCGTTCAACGCAGCGGTATCGTGAGCGAGCCTTTTGGTTGGAGTGCTGGCGTAGATAGATTCCAAGAGCTTTTCGGTAGGATTTGCACCGAGGTCCGGCTGTTTGAAATACTTCTTTCCCAAGCGTGCTGCGATTCGGTTAGTTGCCGGGAGCATGGATTCGCTGTGCAAGTACTCCCACATTCGATTGATTGGCTCGCCGTTCTGGTCGCGTGCGTCTTTCACCAAACCGGCAAGACAGAAAATGTAGTAACACACAGCATCTTGAAAAAGCTCATGCGTCACCTTGAGCGCGCGCCGCGTGTTGTCGTGGTGCGGCTTGAATTCCTTGCGTGTCTTGCCGTTTTGACGCGATTTGTGATTGCCGGCAGTTTCTTCGACCAGCACTTCGTAGCTGCGGTAAATCGAGGCCATTAGAATTCTCCTTTTGTGTTCAGGATGTCAGACCAGATAAGCGAGGGCTTGTTGCCATTCTTGTTTCGACAGCGGCTGTGGTTTGCCGTCGTGGGCGATAAGTTCCACCTTGGTAACCTTGCCTTGATAAATCCGATTCATCTCGTGTGCTCCTTCTTCTGCCGTTTGCGGTGGGGCAACGGCTTCACTTGCTTTGCCGATTGTGTAAGGGAGAGGTAGTTGTCGCTCGACACGACTTTGCGGCCACTTTTCTTTTCAAGGTCGCGGCGGGCGTTGCCAGAAAGGGAGTGGACAGATTGTCCATACCCTTTAGCTGTTGCGTGAGCGCATCGGGGGCTGGTGAAAAGGGGAGCGGCAATTTGCCCCCATCCTTCGTCGTGAATGGTGCGGCGGATTTCTTTGCGCTGGAACAACGCTATCCGTGTTTCGGGATTTGACGTCACGTCACTCATGCTTGCCTTGATAGATACGGTTCATGTTGTGTGCTCCTTCCCGTTTGCAACATGGGAATTTATACCGCAATCCACCCCGCTCGCGCCATGTTGTTTTTTTGCCGTGGAACTGCTGTCCTTGTGATCCTTGCGCGTTGTTGCGGCAATTCGATGTCTTACGCCATTCTCTCAAGTGTTCGATGGTTGCTGTCCGTTAATTGGCCTCTTGAGGTAGATATCCGGTCAGCGAAAGTACGTGCTTCTTTCGCGGAACGGCATTAGCAGAGGTGAAAAGCACGGGCTTGGAATACAAAAGTGCGCGCTTGCCTCATGCCTGCGCGGGCTTGAAGCCCGCAACCACAGGACAACCGGAACAAAACCGGAACATGGGGAAAGAAGTCAGAAGTCAGAAGTCAGAAGGAACGGCGGAACAAGCCGAGCGAAGCGGAGCCGAGTCTGCGAGACGGCGCTGCCATGTGCGCCAAGCCGAGTCTGCGAGACGCGCCCATGATGTTCCGGGCGCAACTGATACGCCGAAGGTGAGGGCGGCAAACCGGAACACGAGCAGAAGGCTTGTATGCTTGCGCGTAGTATGGCATGGTGTGCGTGGCGATGAATACAGAACTGCTCCAACGTATCACGATGGAACCGGAGAAGTGTGGCGGCCGGCCTTGCATTCGCGGCAAGCGGATGCGGGTGG
>CAZNOK010000120.1:0-15556 GCA_964574605.1 uncultured Verrucomicrobiota bacterium | reverse complement strand
GACCTGCGGTTCGTCATCCACTACGACATCCCCGGCAGCGTCGAAGCCTACTACCAGGAAGCCGGCCGCGCCGGGCGCGATGGCGAACCGTCCCGTTGCGAACTGCTTTTCAACTACGCCGACGTCCGCACGCAGGAGTTTTTCATCGAAGGCGCCAATCCGACCCGCGAGATCATCGCCAACCTCCACGACGCGCTACAGAACCTCTGCCGTCACGGCCCCGTCGAGATGTCCATTGACGACATCGCCGACCACGTTCCCGCGGCGAAGAACTCGATGGCGGTCGGCACGGCGCTCTACCTGTTGGAACGAGGCGGGTTCATCTCGCGCGATTACCGCCAAGGGAGCCGCACGTACACCACGAGCCTCGTCGAGCCAGTCCGCGCGTTCGACGAACTGGAGATTGACTTCGCCAAGCTCGACGCGAAACGCGAGCGCGACCTCGGCAAACTCCACCGCATGATCGCCTACGCTGACCATCGCGGTTGCCGGCACGAGTTCATCCTCCAGTATTTTGGCGACGACGAGGCCGCGCCGCATTGCGCTGTCTGCGACAACTGTCTCACCCACGTCAGCAGCGACCGCCGGCTGCCAACCGAGGAGGAGACCATCACCATCCAGAAAGTGTTGAGCTGTATCGCCCGCGTCAACGGGCGTTTCGGTCGCGGCCGCATCGCGCAGACGCTTGTCGGTTCGCGCTCGAAAGACGTTCTCGACGTCGGCCTCGACCGGCTCACCACCTACGGCCTGCTCCGCGACTTCGGCGAGGATTACGTCTGGGCGTTGTTGAACGAACTCATCAAGACCGGCTGCGTCGAAGTCAGCGCGGGACAATATCCGACGCTCTCGCTGACGGCGCTGGGCCGTGACGTGATGTTGAAGAAGCAAATCATTTCACTCACACTCCCGGAGCGCGTTGTTACACCGAAGCGTCGTAGGGGCGACGCATGCGTCGCCCCTACCGCGCCGCAGGGCTACGACGCGAAGTTGTTCGACGCGCTGCGCGATTGGCGTCGCGAGAAAGCCGGTGCAATGGGCATCCCGGCTTACCTCATCTACCCCGATCGAACGCTTCAGGAACTCGCGCGCGTCAAGCCGCAAACCGAGGCCGAGTTGCTCGAAGTCAAGGGCATCGGTCCTGCCAAGGCCCGTCAGTTCGGCGCTGAGACGCTGGCAATCATACTGGACGCCGCGCCGTAACTGGATAGAATACGGCCATGCCATTGTACGAATTCCATTGCAACAAGTGTGAAAACGATTTTGAACTTGTGGTGCCGACCAGCCAGTGGGAAGGCAACGCGGCGTGTCCGCGGTGCGGCTCGAAGAAGTTGACCAAGCAGCTTTCGGTATTCGCTCCCGCCGGGCCGTCGGCCTCAGGGCCGGTGCCGTGCGACTTCGGCGGATGTCCCACGCCGCAACGCCAGCGTCACGGCGCCGGGTGCGGATGTTGTGGCGGCGCGCACCGCCACTGATCAGCCTTTGTAGTGCTGGAACATCGCGGCGAGCAAGATCAGTTCGGGATGGGTGGCGGACAGTTTTGGCAACACCAACTGAATCCTCGAACGGTACGCAGCAAGCTTCTCACGCAACGGCGCAAGGTCTTCGACTTTGTCCCAGTGCAGCCGGTTCAGGTCGAGCACAAGCCGGCTCTTGGTGTTGGCAAGGGAATGCTGGATGCGTTGGGCAAGGCCCTCGGCGTTGCGCGTGGAAAGCGCGCCTTCGAGGCGGAGCCAGACTTGTTCGCGAGCATGTTGCAACTCGACTCGAATGGAAAGGCCGGGCGCGGTGACTTCTTGCGGAATTCGCTCCCAGTCGTACAGCCGGTACTCGGTGCGCGTGAGGGTCGGGTGCTGGAACAGGTCGAACGCGAGCGTGAACTTCGTCCAGGCCGCTGCGCCAATGGCGGCCACGGATTTCAAACGCTCGGCGAACGTTGGCTGGCCAAGCGCGGCATGCACTTGGCACTCGACATCACGGATCCAGCGGCGGACTTTGCGGTTCGGGCCGAACAGGCTCGCGGCGAGGAAGACGGGATAAGCGTTGCGCAGTTCGCTGGCATAATGGCGGGCCTTGTCGCGCAGCGCTGGGTTGGTTGAGTGCTTGAGTTTCTCGTAGCCGAGCAGGCGCGCTTCAAGGAAGCGGATGATGCTCGGGCCGAGCCGGCGGAAATCCTCGTCGAAACACCAGCGCTGCAAACTCTCGATCTGCCCGGCGGTGAGCGTCGGGTGTTTCATCGTCGTGGTGAACCCGTCGGCGCGGCGATAGAGCAGGTCGGTGTCCTTGAGATACTGTTCGTGCATCAGGTTGTCGCGGCGGGCGCGGTCGCCGAACGGCGTGCCGGGCACGGGGCCGTAAATGAGGAACTGGGTAAGCGATGGCTTGAGGTTCAACAGTCCGTCCAACTCGCGCGCGACCACTTCGGGCGTCTGGTAGTCGAAGCCGAGGATCATCGAGGCGAGGATGGTGATGCCGTGTTCGCGGAACTCGGTGAAGATTTCCCCGACGGGCCGTCCTTGTTGTTTTGCGTAGCCGGAGCGGGTGCCTTCGTAACCGATCCAGAAACCGTCAATGCCCATTTCGAGGATTTCCTCGACGGTGTACTGGCTGATGGCCTTGATGCTGGAGAAAACGAAGATGGACGGAATCTTCCCGCCCTTGAGGACGCAATCGCGGAACTCCATCGCGCGTTTCTTGTTGAGCAGGAAATCCTCGTCAATGATCAGGAAGACAAGGTCCGGGTCCATGGCACGGTAGCGTTCGAGCACGTCGTAGATGTCCTTGCCCTCCGGCAACAGCCGGATGTGGCGGCGTTTGTAGAAGTGCGAGGTGCAGCAGAAATCGCAGCCGTTGGGACAACCCAAGCCGGCGAAGATTTTGCCCGTGCGCGATGTCGGCATTGAGAACACCTTCAGTGCGTCCACGAGCAACGGATGCTTGTACGGCATCGGGATGGGCGGCTCCTCCAGCAGCCGGCGGAAAAACCCCACGCCTTCTTCGCGGCAGATGTAATCGCCGTATGGCGCCAGTTCCTCATCGGTGAGGATCGTGCCGTAACCGCCAAGCACGATCTTGGCCTGCGGCGCGTGCTCGCGCACGAGCGCGACCATCTCTTTCATCCGGTGAAACACCGCCATGATGAAGGAAATGCCGACGTAGTCGTAGCCTTTCTTCAACTCGCGGATGAACTCCTTCTTCGACGGGTACTGGAGCACCACCGTCGGCGTGTCGAGGTTCTCGGCGATGTACTCCAACGCGAAATTCGCGTTGATGGTGCGCGGGCTGAAAATGCCTTGTGCGCGGGTCACTTGACAATACAACAATTCATAGCCGACCGACGGGCCATCCCCATATTTCGGGCCCAAGGGACGACACACGCTGGTCAGGAGGATTTTCTTTTTAGTATTCGTTGGTCACCAACCTTACGGGGCGCATCAAACGCTGAAATCGCCACAAAGTCAAAGGCCAATTTCTGTCCGCAGTCCAAGTTGTTGGAATCGAAGATACAATTCGCGGCAGACCCACGCATCGGTCGCCGCGTAACTGATCTGGCCGGACGAGAGGTCGAGCCGACGCCAATTCGAGGTGCGCGGGCCTTTTGTGATGCGGAATCCGAGGAAAATCCCGGCCAGATTGCGGACGCCGGATTGTTTGAGGCCGTGATGAAGCGCGATCTTGCCGAGGTCCACGACGTTCTGCTCCTCGAACGGGAAGACCTCCTTCAGTTTCCGCAGGTCATCGGCAAGTGCCACGCCGGTTTTCACGATGCCCGGGTTTTCGAGAAGTTCCGGTAATGCTCCGGAGAAATCGAGCCGCCGCAACTGGAACAAATACGCCGCGTGCGCCGTGGCGACCTGCACCAGCGTCGGCTGGTGCGATTGTCCCTTGCGGAACGTCGGCGGCGTCTCCGTGTCGAAACCGACGACGTGTTCCCGGCGGATGTCGTGCATCGCCTGCTCCAAGTCGTGCGCGTCGGCAACGACCACGATGCGGCCTTCGTACCGGCGCATCGGCAACTCGGCGAGTTGTTCCCGCGTGATGATGTTGGCGGGATTCACTTGAACAGGGGAAGGCAAGCCTTGAATGCCGGTGTGCCGGCTTCGCGGAGCAGCTCGAACACGGCGCTCTCGACCGTCGTGATCACCGCGCCGCAATCGCGCATCCGCGCCAGCGCCACGTCGCGGTCCAGATCGCGCCGCGAACAAACCGCGTCGGCGCACACGTACACGAAGTAGCCGGCGTTCATCAGATCAATGGCCGTCTGCTGGACGCACACGTGCGTTTCCATGCCGCACAGGATGAGCCGCGGGCGACGCAAGTCTTTCACGGCGCGCGCGAATTCCTCGCTGCCCCAGCAGGAGAACGCCAGCTTTTCGATGACTCCGCCGCCGGCGACTTCTGCGCACACCGGGCCGAGTCCCTTCACATACTGCGCCGTCATCACCACCGGCAACTGCAGGACTTTCGCTGCGCCGAGCAGTTTCTGGACGCCGGCAATCAGTTCCGCGCGCCGCTGCATCGCGGCCATCAATTTCTCCTGCACATCCACGACGATGAGTGCAGCATTTTGTGGGGTCAATCTCCAGTCACTCATTTCAGCATCTCCATAAATTCTTTTTCGGTCAGCGTTTTCACGCCGAGCTTTTGGGCTTTGTCGAGCTTGCTGCCAGCGTCGGCACCCACCACCAAGTAATCCGTCTTCTTGCTGACGCTGTCGGTAACGTTCGCGCCGGCTTGACGAAGCGATTCCTGCGCCTCGGCGCGGCTGAACTTCTCCAGCGCGCCAGTGACGACGACGGTTTTGCCGGTAAAAGGCCCGGTCGCGACCGGAAGGTCGCTCCTACATTGCGGATTCAAGCCGGCTTTCTTCAGCTTGGCAAGGACGGCTTGGTTGCGCGGGTTGCGGAAGAAATCGTGGAGACTCTCGGCCATGACGGGGCCGACGTCTTCGACTTGCTGCAACTCCTCGACGGTCGCGTCGGCGAGTTTGTCCAAGTTAAGAAAATGCTCGGCGAGTTTGCGCGCGGCAGCCTCGCCGACGTGGAGGATGCCGAGGCCGTTGAGCAGACACCAGAGGTCGCGCTCTTTGCTGGCGGCAATGGCGGTGACGACATTCGTCGCAGATTTCTCCGCCATGCGTTCGAGCGCGGCGAGTTGCTCGACAGTGAGCGCATAAAGGTCGGCAACATCACGGACGAGATTGACGTCCACAAGCTGGTTGACGAGAACTTCGCCGAGGCCTTCGATGTCCATCGCGCCGCGCTGGGCGAAATGCTGGAGGGTGCGCTTCAGTTGGGCGGGGCAGGCAATGTTCTCGCATCGCCATGCGACAAACTCCGGGTCGCGGTTGACGGGACCGCCGCAGGCGGGGCATTCCTTCGGCATGTGGAAATGCTTCTCTTTGCCGGTGCGCTTGGCGACGACGGCCTCGACGACTTCGGGGATCACCATGCCGGCTTTGCGGATGATGACAGTGTCGCCGATGCGAATGTCTTTGCGTTTGATCTCTTCTTCGTTGTGGAGCGTGGCGCGGGCAACCGTCGAGCCTTGGACGAAGACCGGTTCGAGTTCGGCGACGGGCGTGAGGATGCCGGTGCGGCCAACTTGGACGGTGATGCCGAGGAGTTTGGTCTCAGCCGGTTTGATCCAGTGTTCGGGCTTATAGACGATGGCGTAGCCGGGCGCTTTGGTCTTCGGCGGAATGCGGCGCTGTTGGTCGAGGCTGTTCACTTTCACGACGATGCCATCCAGTTCGTAAGGAACCTTGGTGCGGAGGTCGCGGGTCTCGTCGTTGCCGGCAGCGATGTCCTTGTCGTAGCGTTGAAGGACTTCATCTATAGAGCGACAAATCCAATGCGGCGGTGTCAGGAACCCCAGCTTCTTCAATGTTTCCAGCGATTCGGCGTGAGTCGCAAAGACACCGCCTACGACGGCGTAGAACACCGCGCTGAGCGGGCGGGTGGCGACGATGCGCGGATCGAGTTGTTTGAGCGAGCCGGCGGTTGCGTTGCGCGGGTTCGGGAACGGCTTTTCTTGCATTGCGTTGAACTTGGTGAACTCGGCCAGCGGCATGTAGGCTTCACCACGGACTTCGAGGGTGAAACGTGAATCGTGAAGCGTGAGAGGAATGGCACGAATGGTTTTGACGTTGGTGGTGATGTCGTCGCCGGTCTGGCCGTCGCCACGCGTAGCGGCTTGGACGAGTTGGCCTTTCTCGTAGCGGACACAGATGGAGACGCCGTCCACTTTGGGTTCGAGAACGTATTCGGTTTCTTCGCCGGGAAGTTGTTTGCGGATGTCGGCGTCGAACTTCTTCAACGCTTCGAGCGTGTCGGATTTTTCCAGCGAGAGCATCGGGACGGCGTGGCGGACGCTCTTGAATTCTTTCAGCGGCGCGCCGCCGACGCGTTGGGTAGGGGAGTCGGGCGTGACAAGGTCAGGAAATTCGGCTTCGAGTTTCTGGAGTTCGGAGTAGAGCTTGTCGTAGTCGAAGTCGGAAATCTCCGGACGGGCCTCGACGTAGTAGAGATGGTCGTGGCGGCGGATGTCGTCGCGGAGTTTAGCGATTCGTTTGTTGGCTTCGGTGCGATTCATAGGCGTAGAGGGCAATCATTGCAAGGACACCGCCGGTGGCGTCAATGGCCATATCGTAAACCATGCAGAAACGGCCGGGGACGAACGACTGGTGAAATTCGTCAGTGACGCCATAGCCGGCAGCGATGAGCGCGGCAAGAATGGCGGCACGACGCGAGCCGAGATTGTGGCCGCGGCGCAGGGCGCCGTGGAGGAGGATGGCAAGGATGGCGTACTCGCAGGCGTGGCCGATTTTTTGGAGGGCGAGCTGAACGCCTTTCTCTTTAGTGAGTTGCGGGGCGCACTCTTGGGCAGAGAAATAGAAGATGATGGTGGCCCACAACAACGCCGGCAGCCAATGTCGGATTCGGTTCATATCAGATTCGTATCGAGGTGTGGCATGTTCTTGTGGAGGTAGGCGTCCACGATGCCAGGGGTGAATTTGTTGAGGAAGTGCAGGAGCTTGGCGTGAAACGGGATAATGACGGTGCGTTTGCGGCGGACAATGGCACCGAGGGTCGCGCGGACAACCATGTCGGTGGTGAAGCCGTCGGGGACTTTGTAGAGTTCGACGTTGCCGTATTTGCGGGCGTTCTCAACGAAGGGTGTATCGTTGGTGCGGCTGGGGCAAATCACGGTGACGGCAATGTCATGGTCGCGGAGTTCGATGCGCAGGGAGTCGGAGAAGGCGATGAGAGCGGCTTTCGAGGCGCAGTACATGGAACTGTTGGGAATACCGCGCAACCCGGCGACGGAGGAGATGTTGACGATATGGCCGGTGCGGCGCTGCTTCATATGGGGGAGGATGGCTTGGGTGAAGTTGAACGCTCCGAAGAAATTGGTCTGAAAAAGGGCGACGGCATCGGCGATGGGAATGCGGTCGAAAGGGGCAATGAGACCAGAGCCAGCGTTATTGATGAGGATGTCAACGTGACCGAAGCGGGCGATGATCTTGGCGACGGCAGCATCCACGCCGGTGCGGTCGGCAACGTCGCAGGGCAGGGCGAGGGCACGTTCCCCGAGTGTGGCGGCAGCTTGGGCGAGACGGTCGGGGTTGCGGGCGATCATGGCAACCGAAGCGCCTTCCGTGAGGAAGACGCGAGTCATGGCCAGCCCGAAGCCGCTGCTGGCGCCGGTGATGACGGCGATGCGATTGGCAAATCGTGAATTGGGCATGAGGTAATTTTAGCGTTTGAGTTTGAAAAAGCCAGTCTCTATAGTCGTGGCCATGAGGATGTTCAATTGGTTTGTCATCGGCTTCTTGGCGTTGGCGTTGGCGGAGCGTGTGTATGAGCGGCGGTTCAGCAACCGTGCGGTGCGGGGTGAGAATAAGATGGAATGGTCGTACACGCTGCTGCACACGTCTTACTCGGTGTTGTTTCTGGGGGTGGCGCTGGAGCATTTTTTGTGGGAACGGCCGGTTTGCCTCGTTGCGGTGGGGATAGGGTTGGTGTTGTATGCGCTCGGATTGATGGTGCGGTTGTCGGCGATCCGCGCGTTGGGCCGGTTCTGGAGTTTGCATTTGGAGATTCGGCAGGATCATCAACTGGTGACGGAGGGCATCTACCGTCACATGCGCCATCCGGCGTACTCGGCAATTGTGTTGGAGGTGATTTCGGTGCCATTGGTGGCGAACGCGTACTGGATGCTGGTGTTTTCAGTCGCTTGGTACGTGACGTTGATCGTGCTGCGCTGGCATCGGGAGGAGCGGGAGATGATTGTGAAGTTTGGTGAACAATATGTCCGGTATCAGGAAAGCGTCCCGGCGTTCATTCCGTGGCGCAGCCTGTGGCCGGGGAAACGCCACTTGTCGTAACGCTTCATGGTACAGGTTTATTATTACGTCGCGCTGTTGAATGCCATCGTGAGTGCGGTGGTGGCTGTGGCGGTTTGGCGCACGAACCGATACAGTCGCATTGGGGTGTTGTTCGGGACGACAATGCTTGTGGTGGCGTTGTGGGCGGCAGCATTCGCGCAGTATTTCCGTTCTTTTGACAACAGGACGGAATTGCTTTGGGCGCAGATGACGTTGACGATGGCAATTCTGAACTATCCGTTTTTGTTTCACGCCGTTTGTGAACTGGTGCAACGGGCGCGCCAGTTTCGGTGGTGGATTGCAGGCAGTTATCTGAGTGCAGCCGTATTCACGGCATTGCTTTGGGGGGGCCAATTGCTGGAGGGGATACGTTACGGCATTCCGTACATGGATCACTATGTGCGCTATGATCGCGCATGGTATCCGTGGTTGATGCTCTACATCACGTTCTGGCAGGTTTTGGGCGCCAGTATTCTGGTGTACTTCGCGTACACGAGCACCGGCTACAAGCGGACGCAGTTTGCGTACTACGCGGTCACGTGGCTGGTGATCTTCCTGTCGTTCAGTCTTGTGATTCTGCCGATTGAATACGGAATCAACATCCCGCCGGTGGGGTTCTTTGCATTGCCGTTTAACTTCGCGTTCATGGCGATGGTGACCTCGCGGGCCCGACTGGTGGATTTCAATGTGGTGGTCGCCCGTGTGTTGATGCACACGATCACCTTGCTGGTTGTGGTGGCGCTGAGCCTGTTGTTCATCGGTGGTTTGACGTTGGTAACACCCGGTTTCATGGACCAGTCGCAGATGACATTTGTCGTGTTTGTCGTAATGACGATTGCGCTGGTGCTGACCGCGACGCTGCCGCGATTCCTGCCGCGGGCAGAGCGGATGATGCAGGAACGCCTGCTTGGGGGGCGGTTGGGGTATCAGGACGTGCTGGCCGGTCTCGTGAAGGAGTTGAGTCGCGCCAGCACACTGGATCAGATGCTGGAAACGGTCGCTACGACGATTCACTCCAACATGCAGGTCAGGCGTGTACTGATCTTCTTGCAGAATCCGTTGACCGGCGAGTTCCGATTGCAGGCCCAGAGCGGCTTGAACCCGGAGGCGCTCACCGATGGCATGACGTTGACCGACCGCAGCCCATCGGTGCGCTGGTTGCGCGAGCACGAGGATTCGTTAGTGCAGGATGAAGTGGCGCGGGTGTTGCCGCCGTCAGTCTGGGGTGAACTGGCGAAGGAGTTCGACCATTTTGGGGTGTCGCTGTATGTGCCAATGCTGTTGGATGACCGCCTTGTCGGTGTCATCGCGGTTGGAGGGAAACTGAACCGCGAGATGTTCTACGTCAGCGACCTGCGATTGTTGAGCACGCTGGCAACGGAAGTGGCGCTCGGCGTGCGCTACCGTCGCATGGAGGAACAGGTTGTCCGTAACAACAAACTGGTCGGGCTGGGCACCATCGCCGCGGGGCTTGCCCACGAAATCCGCAACCCGCTCGCTTCGATCCGCACCTTCGCGCAGTTGTTGCCGACGAAGACGGATGACCCGGAGTTCAAGGGCGAATTCAGCAAGATGGTGGTCCAGGATGTTGACCGGATCAGCAAGGTTATCCAGAGCATGCTCTCCTTCGCGCGGCCCGGCACCGTCAACTTTGCCAACCACTCGGCGACCGACCTCGTCGAGGAGGCATTGATGCTTGTCCAGCCGCGCTTGAAGAACAAGAGCATCACCGTGACCCGGTTTTTCCATGAGCGGCCGCTGTTGCGCGTGGACAAACCGCAGATCATTCAGGTCCTGCTCAACGTGCTGAACAACGCCATTGACGCGCTTGGCTCCGAGGGCGAAATCCGCATCACGACCGGCGTGCATCGCGTCGAGGAAGCCAAAGGGCAATCCGGACAGCGGTTCGGCGTGATCGAGGTTTCCGACAACGGTTCCGGCATCCCGGTCGCGGTGCGCAGCCGGCTGTTTGATCCGTTTTTTACCACGAAGAAGGACGGCACCGGGCTGGGCTTGTCGATCTCCCAGAGAATCATTCGCGACCACAACGGTTTGATCACCGTGTCCAGCATCGAAGGCCGCGGAACAGCGTTTCAAGTCCACCTGCCTTTGGCTTGACAGGCAAAGAAAATGTTTACACTCCGTGGCCGCAGTGTATAATCCGCGCTTGGGGAACCTTTCTGGACAGGTTCGGATGAGGAACGACACGAGAGTGAGGTGTAATGTACGCGAAACATCATCGGCGTATTGTGATTACGGGCATTGGTGTAATCAGCCCCGTCGGCACCGGCGTGAAGGAATTCTGGCGCAACATCATCGCCGGTGTCTCCGGTACTGATCGCGCACCCATACTCGTCAACTCCGATTGCCCTTGGAAAGTCGCCGCCGAGGTCAAGGACTTCCATCCTGAGAATTGGATCAGCACGAAAGAAGTTCGCCGCATGGATCGGCTTGCTCATTTCGGCGTCGCCGCGTCTTTTGAAGCCGTCAAGGACGCCCGCCTCAACCTCGATGTGGAAGACCGCGAACGCATTGGCGTCACGATGGGCACCGCGCAGGCTGGGCTGCTCTACGGCGCGCGCGAAATGTCGGCTTACCTCCAAAAGGGACTCAAAGCTGTCACGCCGTATCTCGGCGTCGCCGTCTTCACCGGCTCCTGCGGCGGCCTCGTCTCGATGTTTCTCGGCTTGAAAGCGCCCAGCGTCACCATCTCCACCGGCTGCGATTGTTCGACTGCGGCCATCGCGCATGCCGCCGACACCATCATGCGCGGCGAAGCCGACGTCATGCTCGCTGGCGGCTCCGACGCGCCGATTCATCCGATGGTCGTCATCTCCTTCGGCCTCATCTACGCCATCACCAACCGCAACAACGAACCGAAAATCGCCTCGCGTCCCTTCGACGCCAAACGCGACGGCTTCGTCGTCGGCGAAGGCGGCTGTGTGCTGGTGCTGGAGGAACTCGAACACGCCCAGCGCCGCCACGCCCCCATCTACGCCGAACTGACCGGCTGGGGCGGCACCTGCGACGCCTACCACATGTGTCATCCCGCGCCCGACGCCGAGCAGGCCGCGCGCGCCATGAAAATCGCGTTGACCCGCGCCGGTGTGCGGCCTGAACAAGTGGACTACTACAATGCCCACGGCACCTCGACGCCCACCGGCGACGTGGCCGAGACGGTGGCGATCAAGAAGACCTTCGGCGATTACGCCTACAAACTTCCGATCAGCTCCATCAAATCCTGTGTCGGCCACATGCAAGGGGCCTGCGGCACCAGCGAAGTCGCCGCCTGTTGTCTCGCCATCCGCGACGGCATCCTGCCGCCGACGATCAATTACGAGTATCCCGACCCCGAGTGTGACCTCGATTATATTCCGAACAAAGCCCGCCGCCGGCGCGTCAATGTCGCCGTGAGCAATTCCTTCAGCTTCGGCGGGCGTAACACCGCCGTCGTTCTGCGCCGCTACCGCGGTTCGCAGGGCAGGGGAGAGTCATGAAGACCATCTTGCTGCTCGCCGGTTCCGACGAGTCCCGGCCGCTGTTCGCCGAGGCGCTCGGCCCGCACGTCAACCTCGTTCTCGTTGAACCGCCCCCCGAATCGAGCCGGGAAAAATTCGACGCGCTCTTTGCCACGTGGCTGCCGCTGACGGACACGGTGCTGGTGGACGTTGTGTCGCTTGACGAGACGGCCCGATGGGCGCTGGAATCGCTGGATGCGGCGAAGCTTGGCGAACACCAGTCCGTCGTGTTGCGCCTGACCGCCGCGCAACGCGCGATGCACCACACCGAACCGCACTGGCTGTTGCTGGCCGACACCGACGCGCCGGAACAAACCCGGTCGCATCTGCGGACGTTTCTCGACCTGCGCGAGGCGCAGGCCAACCTCAAACGCGCCCACGCCGCGCTCGACCGCGTCGGCAAGGACGCCGCCAGCGCGCCCGGCGCCGCGCCGCTGGCCGCCGCCTCGGAGTTGTTGCGCTACCGCGACGCGCTCCGCAACATCGGCCACGTCCTTGGCAAGAACCTCGATGAACGCGCGCTGCTGGAGGAGTTCCTCCATTTCCTGCGCGAACTGCTCGGCGTCGGCAAACTCGCGCTCCTCACGCGTCCGTATCACAACGACCTGTTCACCGGGCAACTCGCGCTCGAACAACGCCACCTCACCATCGCCGCCAGCCACGGCATCGCGTCCAATCTTGTCGAGCATCTTCACCTGAGCCTTGACTTCGGCATCGGCAGCCACCTCGAACACGAGGCGAAAATCCTCCGGCGCGCGGCGCACGCCGATGCGCTGGCGCCCGATCACGATCCGCAGGTCGCGCGCGAGTTCGAGTTGCTGGGCGCCGACGTCGCCGTGCCGATGTTCGACAACGACCAGTTGCTCGGCGCGCTGACCTTCAGCGGCAAGATCACCGGCGAAGCGCTCGCCAACGAGGAACTGGAGATGGTCTATCATCTCCTCGCCCAGCTCGCGCAGGCGATCCGCAACTTCCATCTCCAAGCCAAGATCACCGGCCAGCAACGGTTCATGAGCGAACTGCTCGCGCATGCCCAGAGCGGCGTCGTCGCCGTCAGCGAGGACGACCGTCTGCTCTGCGTCAACCGCCGCGCCCGCGAACTGCTCGAACTCGGCGACAGCGACCAAGTCGGCAAGGACACGCGTTGCCTGCCGCCGTGTGTCGGCGATGTGCTGTTCGAGGTTCTCCAAACCGGCCAGGAAATCTGGCAGCGCGAAGTCGTGCTCGCCGGCAGCCGCCGTCCGCTCAGCGTGAGCGCGACCCGGTTCGCCACCAGCCTCGGCCACGGTCTGGCGCTGGTCGCCGTCGCGCTGGTCGAGGACCTGACGCAGACAAAACTCCAGCAAGCCCAGGCCCGCGAACTCGCCGACAAGGAATTCTTTACGCGGCTCGCCTCGCGCCTGTCGCATGAGCTGAAGAACTCGCTGGTCTCGATCAAGATCCACGCCCAACTGTTGCCGGAGCGTTTCGACGAACGCGAGTTTCGCGAACAATTCAGCCGGATCGTCACGCACGAAGTCAACCGCGTGGACATGCTCGTCAACAATCTCACCTTCTTCTCGCATCCGCTGGCGTTGCTTTACGAGGCCGTTCCGTTGGAACAACTGCTCGACGCCTGCATCCGCAATCTCACCGACGAATTTGGCCGCAAACAACTTCTCCAAGTCGTCGGCTTCGGCCATACCGCTCCCGCCGGCGAGCTGGCACAGGTCGTCGTCAAGAAAACGCTCAGCGGCCCGGCGCAGTTGGAGGCCGACCGCGTTCGTTTGATTCAGGCGTTTGAACACCTGATGCGCAACGCGCTCCAAGCGATGCCCAAAGGCGGACGGCTCACCGTCAGCAGCGCCGAGGCGACCGCCGAGGATTTCCCCGACGGCAAATTGCCCGATGGCGGCGCCGTGCGCATTCTCTGGGAGGACAACGGCGAAGGCATCGCGCTGGAACAGTTGCCGCGCGTCGTCGAGCCGTTCATCACGACGCGCAACGTCGGCGTCGGCCTCGGCTTGACCATCGTCAAGCGCATCATCGAACGCCACAGCGGCCGGTTCGTGATTGACAGCCTGCTGGGCAACGGCACGAAAGTCACCTTGTTGCTGCCGTTGAAGGCGCAACTGCATCCCGAAGACCAGATGGCAGAGGCCATTTCGACACCGGCCGCGCCGGTGCCGGCGAAGCCATGACCGCGCCGCGGCAAAAAGTTCTCTGCATTGACGACGAGGAAAGCCCGCGCGAATCGTTGCGGCAGATTCTCAAAGACCGCTACGATGTGATGATTGCCGTCAACGGACAAAACGGGCTGGAGATGTTGAGCACACAGGGGCCGTTCGACGCGGTGCTGCTGGACGTGAAGATGCCCGACCTCACCGGTTTGGAAGTGCTTGAACGGATCAAGAAGTCCGCGCCGGCGCTGCCGGTCATCATGGTCACGGCCATCACCGACCCCAAAACCGTCGTCCGAGCCATCAAACTCGGCGCGGCCGATTACATTCCGAAACCGTTTGACGTTCACGACATCCGCTTCGTCGTCGAGCGCGTCATCCGCGAACGCACCGCGCCAGCCGCCGTCCCGGCGCCGCACGACATCCTCGGCTTCAGCCTTGCCATACAGCGCGTGTTCGACCTGATCCGCCGCCTGTGCGACGCGGAGACCACCGCGCTCATTTACGGCGAGACCGGCACCGGCAAGGAACTCGTGGCGCGCGCGCTGCATTTCGGCAGCATCCGCAAGAGCGGTCCGTTCGTGGCCGTGCATTGCGCCGCGATTCCTAGCGAACTGCTCGAAAGTGAACTGTTCGGTCACGAGAAGGGCGCGTTCACCGGCGCGCTCGCCCGCCGCATCGGCATGTTCGAGGCCGCCCACGACGGCACGCTCTTCCTCGACGAGATCGGCGAGATGCCGATCGGGACGCAAAGCAAATTGCTCCGCGCCATCCAGGAACGCGAAATCCGGCGCGTCGGCAGCCAGGAAACCATCCGCGTCAACTGCCGTCTGGTCTGCGCCACCAACCGCGACCTCGAAGCCGGCGTCAAGAAAGGCACGTTCCGCGAAGATCTGTTCTACCGCATCAACGTCGTTCCGATCCGGCTGCCGGCGTTGCGAGAGCGGCGCGAAGACATTCCGACGTTGGTTTCGCACTTCATCCAGCGTTTCGCCAAGGAACTCCACCGGCCCGCGCCACAGTTCACGCCGTCCGCGATGTCCCGGTTGCAGCGTTACTCGTGGCCGGGCAACGTGCGCGAACTGGAGCACATGATCGAGCGATTGATGGTGACCTGCGATGCCACCATGCTGGATGTGGAGCAGTTGCCATTTCTGATTGCGGAAGGCGACGCCGCCATGCTTGGCGACGAGCCGAGCTCCGTCGCTTTGGATTTCCAGCCGAATGGTCTCGACCTTCCGAGGATGACGGAGAAGTTTGAACGACAGGCCATCGAGGAAGCGTTGCGGCGCAGCGGCGGCATCATCAGCGATGCCGCCAAACTCCTTCACGTCACCCGGCGCGTGCTCAGTTACAAGATGAAGCAACTCGGCATCGCCGGCGGCGACACGGATTGACGTTCAAGAACGTGCGCGCCGGACATTTCTGTCCGCGTCAGGGTTGCAGAAGGGTCTTTCCGCGCGGTTTTTCTCCGTGGCACAGTCGTTGCTAAT